>JBBDSJ010000065.1:0-1176 GCA_040905025.1 Gammaproteobacteria bacterium | reverse complement strand
CAGAAAATTGCTCCTGCATTTTCTGCACTTACACCATCCATGGCGATCGCGCATCGGGATGACACCAATACTGTCATTTCGACCGGAGTGCCGTCAGGCACGCAGTGGAGAAATCTTTCAGGTACGCATTAAAATGAAAAAATTTGAAACATTTACCGGTATTGTCGCGCCAATCGATCGACCGAATATCGATACCGATGCGATCATCCCGAAGCAATATCTGAAGTCCATTCATCGCACCGGTTTCGGGCCGAACCTGTTTGATGACTGGCGTTATCTGGATGCCGGCGGCCCCGGCGATAACCATGAAAAACGCCGTAAAAACCCGGATTTTGTGCTTAATCAGCCACGTTACGAAAATGCCAGCATTCTGCTTGCCCGCAAGAACTTCGGCTGTGGTTCGTCACGTGAACATGCAGTCTGGGCGTTAATGGATGCTGGCTACCGTGCGCTGATTGCGCCGAGCTACGCCGATATTTTTTACAGCAACAGCTACAAGAACGGCTTCCTGCCGGTTCGCCTGTCTGAAGCTGAAGTGGAAGAACTGTTTCAGGCCACCTTTGCCAATGAAGGTTATCAGCTGACAATTGATTTGCCATCGCAACAGGTGAAAACACCTGAGGGCGAAGTATTCAGCTTTGAAATTGATGCCGGCCTGAAGGAAAGACTGATAGAAGGGCTGGATGATATTGGTGTGACGTTAACGAACGCGGCCGACAAGATTCGCGCTTATGAAGCAAGGCGTGCTGCTGAAACTCCCTGGCTGTTTCCAGATCGTGCCTGACCAGAATAGATGATCGCTAGCATTATATTCGCTTGCTAAAGCAAGCTCCTACGGGTGATGAATGTGCTAATGATGGCCTGTAGGAGCCCGGCTTTGCCGGGCGAATAGATAAGGAAACTATGATTAGCTGCGCCCGTAGCGATATCAAACCGTGTAATATATTCGCTTAAGCAAGCTCCTACGGGTGATGAATGTGCTAATGATGGCCTGTAGGAGCCCGGCTTTGCCGGGCGAATAGATAAGGAAACTATGATTAGCTGCGCCCGTAGCGATATCAAACCGTGTAATATATTCGCTTAAGCAAGCTCCTACGGGTGATGAATGTGCTAATGATGGCCTGTAGGAGCCCGGCTTTGCCGGGCGAATAGATAAGGAAACTATGATTAGCTGCG
>JBBDSJ010000064.1:0-6960 GCA_040905025.1 Gammaproteobacteria bacterium | reverse complement strand
TTTCGGCAAACGCCGAACGGCCAAATTGAAGAGTCCATTCAGTAATTTATCGTGCCGAACCGCCAGCCGGGTCACAAAAATGGTGGTCTTGACACTATTTCGGGAAATTTTCACTTCCTGGCCGGAGCGGAAGTCGCGCCGTTGTTCAATCTTGCGCAGGGTGAGTACGGCCATGCCCAGGGCCCACAGGCAGAATTTGCGCATCCCGGTTTCGTCGCGGGGTAGTAGCAGGGTATAGCGCAGGGCATTGTGTAAATGGCCGCGGGCAACACCCAGTAATTCACCCAGTGCTGCGGCGAAACCGTCACCGCCCTGGCCTGGCTGGACGTCACTCAGGGTAATGCCATGCGATGCAAAGCGGTCGCGCGGCAGCCAGCAGGCACCACGGCGCCGGTCTTCCCAGATATCCTTGAGGATGTTAGTCATCTGCAGGGCCTGACCAAAGGATACCGACAGCCGCATCAGTTCATCATAGTGTTGATCGATGGCTGGCGAATAATCGCAAAACAGTTCGGTCAGCATTTCACCGACGACGCCGGCGACGTAATAACAATACTGATCCATATCAGCCTGGTCCTGCAGGCCGTCCAGGGTTTCAGCTTCCTGATACCGTGCCATGCCTGCGGCCATGATACGCACACAGCGTTCCAGCGCCGCCCGCTGGCGTAAATTGAAGCTGTGCGTAATGCGGATAACGGCGGCTGTCTGGGCGACCAGATCGACTTCTGCCGCCGGGGTTTCAGTCGCCAGTTTTGCTGCCAGTTCGGTGGCAAATGCCTGCGGATCATGGCGACCGGCCACGACATCAATAAATTGCTCGGCGTACCGGCGCTTGTCAGCAGCCGGCAGTTCCTTGTCATCCTCAATGGTATCGGCGATCCGGCAGAGTAAATAGGCATTGCCGACGACCTGACGCAAATTGCCAGGCAATTGTGGAATCGTCAGTGCAAATGTACGTGATACGTCTTGCAGGATCGCGTCTTGATAGGCGGTATCCGCTGCTGAGGGAGCGGCTGTGCCGGGGTCAACAATCACTTCGGCGATGGCAAGTTTCAGGCGTTCGGGGGCGGCAGTTAGGGTAGATGACATGGGGACTTATTATAACGATATGTAGCCGGGTGCGCAGGCGTAGTAAATGCGTTGCCGGCATATTCTGTCCTGTGAATTATGCCGGCTTTGCCGGAATTATTGAAACCGGCGGTAATGCGGGTGCTGCCGTCAGGCGTTTCAGGGCAAGGTCTTGTTATTATTCTGGTTATTGCTTTGGCGTTTTATAAGTTGCCGACTTTCAATACCTTGCCAGTGCAACAAGCCAGGCAGGTCGATGACCACGTCCCGCAAGCGGATAGCCAGAGCCAGGGCCAGACTCACCTCCGGCGACAAGCCAACCAGTGAGCCGATGACAATAAAGGCGCCTTCCTGAATGCCGTAGCCATTCGGGATAATGAAAGCGATATCACTGATGGTGGCGGTCAGGCTTTTCAGCAATAAGGCTTCGGCAATACCCACAGGGTGGCCAAGCAGATAACAGCCCAGCCAGACCTCAGTGGTTTGCAGAACCAGACTCAGGGTACGCCAGAAAGTCGCGCGTGCCAGATTGCGCCGGCGCCGGTAAGTCTGATGGATGCCGGCATCCACTTGCACTGCATTGGTTTTCAGCGTGCCGACAAATTCATGTGTGATCAGGCGTTCCGCAAGCCGTGTCAGCAGGCTGAGCATGCCGGCCCGTTGCGCCAGAACAAAACCCGCGATGCTGATTCCCAGGATTAAAAAGCCGGCCAGCGCGGCGGCGGCCAGACGGTTATCGACTGCGAGCAATGCTAGCAAGCCGACACCGCATAATCCCCATAGCAGCAGTGATAATGCCTGGATAGTTTTATCAACGATCACGGACGCGCTGGCGTCAATCCCGTCGTATCCCCAGAGTTGCAACACGCGCGCGCGTACTACTTCACCGCCGACACTGGCCACAGGTAACAAGTTGTTCACGGCATGGCCATGCCAGCTGGCGAGCAATATGGGCCGCCAGCCGGGCCGGGCATTTGCGGGGAACAGATACCACCAGCCAAGCCCGCCAAGCAGAAATCCGGGCAACCAGATCCAGGGCAGCCAGAGCAAGCTCCAGCCAGAGCTGATCAGTACCGTCAATACCGGTTCGAGGCCTTGCCAGACAAGCAACAACAACAGGGTAAAGAGGCCCAGCGCTAGACCAAGATAAGGCAGCTGTTTCATGGTTTCTTTATATATGATTCCGGTTGCTGTCGGCGCTGGTTTCCCGGTCGTCAGAGCCTGCGAGGCGCGGAGATTAGCATGCACTCTACAGCCTGCCAAATTAGCCGGGCCCAGATGCCGGGTGTATGTCAGCGCCGCAGTCGGTAATATAGCCGCCGAATCAGTCGTGCTGGCGCAGAAGCTGCCAGCTTATACCAGCCAACACGGAGACAATATGTCCGACGCACAATCGGCCGGGGCTTCACCGCAAATCCCGCCACCACAAACCTGGGTGCATGGTATTGCCCGCGCCATGATCCGGCCCTTAATCAATACGCCTGTAACACCGAATCATCTGACTACATTACGGCTGTTACTGGGCCTCGCCGCCGCGCTGGCGTTCGCGCATGGAGCTTATCTGTGGCAGGCAGCAGGGGGTGCAATATTCATATTTTCAGCATTACTCGATCGCGCTGATGGTGAACTGGCGCGATTAAGCGGGCGCATGAGCAAGGCCGGCCACCGTTATGACCTGTTCAGTGACGGGTTTTCAAATGTGGCTGCCTTTGTAGGCATTGGTGTTGGTTTGCGCGACAGTGTATTGGGCATGTGGGCACCGTGGCTGGGATTGCTCGCCGGTCTGGCCGTGGCCGGTATTTTTATCGTGGTGATGTTATTACACAATGTTGGCAGCAAGCCCGGCGTTGCATTCAACTATCCGCATGGTTTTGATTTTGATGATGCCTTGTTTGTTATTGGCCCGGTGGCCTGGCTAAATGGTCTGTTACCGCTGATTATTGCAGCGGCGATCGGCGCGCCATTATTTTTGCTGTTTTCACTCTGGCGCTATCGTGTAGTGACTACAGCCTCGGCTTGATTATTATTTCGGCTTGATTATTATTTATGTGTCTGTGGGTTCGAGCCAGCCTTGTGCCCGATACCAAGCCACAGCTTCAGCGGCAGTTTGTTCCAGTGGCCGTGGTGTGATCCCAAGTTCGCGTAAACTGGCGTCCGGATCAAAATGCATGTTACGCCGGGTCAGGCGGACACCGGTAACCGTTGCCATTGGCATTTTGTGAGACACACGGCGCGCCCAGAATTCACTGACATAAGCAGCCGTCAGTGCGACCAGATAGGGCACAGTAAAACGCGGGGGCTGGCGTCCGGTTTGTTTGCCAAGTAACGTCAACCAGTCAATCAAACGGCAATTATACCCACCCACTACATAACGGCGGCCGGGCTGGCCACGCTGCATGGCGGCGATCATTCCCCGGGCAGCATCGCGGGCGTCAACGAGATTGAAACGGCAATCCAGATAGGCCGGTAATTCACCACGACAAAATGCGACTGCCATCCGTGTAGGCGGGGTTTGCAGTCGATCGCCGGGGCCAATGGGTAATGTCGGACAGAAAAGAATGATTGGCGCACCGGTTTCTGCGAGTTTCCAGACGGCTTCTTCGGCGTGAAATTTACTCAGACAATAGGGTCCGAGCATATCAGTTTCACGAAAGCGCCGTTCTTCAACCGGACCACCTGCAAAATCTGCTGATGTGATAATGCTCTCGGTGCTGGTATGCAGGATGCGTTCGGCACCGGCATCAAGCGCGGCATGGATAACATTCATTGCGCCATGGAAATTAACGGCTTCAAATTCACGTACATCCTGGCGCCAAAGATTTGGATCCGCGGCCAGATGGTAAACGTGCCGGCAGTCACGCACCGCTTTGTCCATGGCAGCACGATCGCGAATATCGGCATAAACCAGATCAATCTTGTCCAGTGGTAAATGATCGACCCGGCTGCCCGGGCGTTCGACTACGCGCACCGCTTCACCCGCCGCCAGTAACTGCGCAACAAGATGAGAACCGAGAAAGCCGGCGCCGCCGGTGACAAGATTCAAGCGGCCAGCTCCAGCAATTCTGCAAAAGTCTGCAATCGGCATGGATGCGGCTGCAGTCGTTCACTGGTCATGCGTTTTACCAGTGTCACAGCGGCGCGATTCAACGGGCAAGGGAAATTACCCGCGAGTTTGACCAGATAGCCGTTATAGGCATCGATTTCCGTATGTTCCGTGCCTATATCAGGTGCCATTGAGCAATAGGTCCCATGTAGTGAGGGTTTGAAGAAGTGGCCGAGCAAAGTGGCGAGACCGGGTGTGCGCAGAATCCGGACGACATTATCCGGATGAAACGGACCGATTTTTGCGAGCGGCACCCCCGCCTGTTTCAAAATGGCATGATTTTCCTGCAACAGGCCAAAGAAATAGCGTTTTGCCTGTGGATTGGATAAAAGCGCGGCATTGTCGACCCCGGCGCTTGCTGCCAGTGGCGAAATTGCCGCGTTGTACATCAACTTGGCAGCCTTGTAGGGACGGATATCAGGAACCTGCTTTACGCTGAACAGATCGGCCTGGGCCAGTGCGGGGACCAACAGGTCCAGACATTGGTCAAAAGCGGTCTGCTCAGTGGCTGTCAGTGTATGTCTTGCGCCGATATGCAGATCACCTGGCCGGGTAATGCGGGTCAGCGGTTGGTCGCGCTCGCATTCCGAAACAAACGAAGCGATGGCTTCGCCGGCATGAGTCAGCGCATCAAGCGCAGTATCAAAACCGTTTTGTATCGGGATAAGTTGAATATTACCGGCACTGCTTGTTTGCAGACGCTGTATTATTTCAGGGTTGTCATAGGTTTTGGTACACAGCAGTACGATGCTGTTAGACACAGGCTGCCAATCAGAAAATACCAGCATGGGGATTTTTTTTCTGCCACGGCCTGCGACCGAGATACCATCACGTTGACCTGCTGCCAGCTTGGCGGCATGCTGTTCCACCAGAACAACATCAAGACCAGCTTCTGACAACGCCCATGTTACAACTATGCCAATGCCGCCAGCGCCGATTATGTGGATTTGCATGTATGCTCCAACAAGGTGTTTGTCAGCTTTAATAACTGAATAACCATAAACCGCCAAGAGTACAATATTTCCGGGCAAACAGCACATGCTGTGCCTGCCCGGGCAAACCGGAGTCATTCATGTCAGCTGCTGTACAACCCCAAACACACTATCGCAAGGATTTCACTGCGCCGGATTACTTTATTCGCCACATTGATTTGAAAGTCACCATTGGCGCGACCGCAACCCGCGTGGATGCGCAGTTGCAGATTGAACGTAATCCTGAACGGCCCGCCGGGCAAGCCTTGCGGCTTGATGGCGAGGCCATGGAGTTGCTGGCATTGGCCATTGATGGTACGGCACTGGATGCAGCCGATTATGAACTTGTCGATGGTGGGTTGCTGATTGCAACTGTGCCGGAACGGTTCCGCCTCGATTCAACGGTCATGATCGATCCGGATAATAATACTGCGCTTGAAGGTTTGTACCGTTCCGACAATATTCTCTGTACCCAGTGCGAAGCTGAGGGTTTTCGTCATATTACATACTTCATGGATCGTCCCGACATCATGGCGAGTTATCGCACAACTATTGTCGCTGATAAAAAACGCTATCCGGTCTTGCTGTCCAATGGCAATCCGGTGGATCGGGGTGAGCAGGGCGATCAGCACTGGATCAGCTGGGATGATCCCTACCCAAAGCCCTGTTATCTGTTTGCCCTGGTGGCCGGTGATCTGGCCTGTGTTGAAGATCATTACACGACCGCTTCCGGGCGCAAGGTAGCATTGCAGATTTATGTCGATCACGGCAATGAACATCGTTGTGGTCATGCCTTGACATCACTCAAGGCGGCGATGGCCTGGGATGAACAAACCTATGGTCTTGAATACGATCTGGATGTTTATATGATTGTGGCTGTAGCGGCTTTTAATATGGGCGCGATGGAGAACAAGGGCCTTAATCTGTTTAATGATCGTTTTATTCTCGCGGATCCGGAAACAGCAACCGATGATGACTATGTGCATGTTCGTGATGTTATCGGGCATGAATATTTTCATAACTGGACCGGCAATCGCGTAACATTGCGCGATTGGTTTCAGCTCAGTCTGAAAGAAAGTCTGACAGTATTTCGCGAACAATCTTTCAGTGCCGAGCAGGGTATGGCCGCAGTGAATCGCATCAGTAGTGTTCGGCAACTGCGGCGGGTGCAGTTTCCGGAAGATGCCGGACCACTGGCACATCCGGTCCGGCCGGAGTCATATATAGAAATGAATAATTTCTATACTGCAACGGTTTATGAAAAAGGCGCCGAAGTGATCCGCATGATGCATACACTACTCGGCGATGCTGTATTTCGTCAGGCAGTCAGGGACTACCTGCAACGCTTTGATGGTCAGGCTGTCACGATTGAAGATTTTATTGCAACATTTGAGCAGGTCTCAGGCCGGGATCTGCAACAGTTCCGGCTCTGGTACAGTCAGGCTGGGACGCCGATCATTGACGTGACTGAAGACTATGCTGACGGAGTTTATTCCCTGACGTTTAAACAACAGCTGCCAGCCACGCCGGGCCAGCACGATAAACAGCCGATGCTGATACCCATGCGACTGGGTTTGCTCGATTCTGCAGGCAAGCCGCTGCCTTTGAAAATGGAGACAACCGCGCAGGTTCGTTACGAGGATGATTTTGAGGCGGTTGTTGAACTGCGTGAAGACACCACGAGCGTGCGTTTTTCCGGCATTGACAGCACTGAACTGACAGCATCATTACTGCGCGGCTTTTCGGCGCCGGTCAGGCTCAATGCCCCGCATACAGAATCACAGCTGCATTTTCTTGTGCGCCATGATGTTGATCCCT
>JBBDSJ010000063.1:9168-38718 GCA_040905025.1 Gammaproteobacteria bacterium | reverse complement strand
AAGCTTACTGGGCCGATAAACTTAAACTTGTTGCACTTGGACATTGAAACCGCCCATTCTATATCGACCTTTAACGGGCATTTATTCAATTGCTTCCTTAGTCGCTTCCATAAATCAATATTTTCTACGGGCATTCGATTCGCGCCCATCCAGCGGGTTTTTGGCCAGATATTCATGACCTTAAAATAGTTGTCAACTACATATCTTGAGTCAGAAAACACCAGGATCCTTTTAAACTGATTTTTTTCCTTTAAAAATCTATTCGCCTCTTGCAAGCCAACCGTACAGGCTTCAATTTCCATCTCATCACTCGTTGCTTTTTGCCACCCTAGTGGTGCATATTCTTCAAATTCTTCGTCTCCAACTTCATTTACCCAGACAAGACATACCCCTACACCGGCGGCTCTTTGTCTGTGTGGATAGGAAGATCCGTCGGTGAATATATTTAGTGCATCCTCATCTATTATTCCTAATCCTGATGTCAATTACTTATGCTCTACTTGCTTTCCTGTTTGTGACTTATAACGCCCTGCCTTCAGCCGCAAATTTGTAGCGAAGCCGAAGGCGTAGCGGAAATTTTGTCGGTTGCAAGGCATTGTTATACCCCACCGCGACAGTGTTGCGGCAGAACGAGATAGTTGAAGATGTTTTTACGGTAGCAAATATGATCTTTCAACTCCGCCCGATACCATGTCCATATACCAGCCGACCGCCAAGCCAGCCGCCAACGACTAGACAGATGAGACCCACCGCATCCACACACAATAGAGCCAAATTCGGCGCAATGGGCTGGAATTGCTCCTGGCCCAAGAGTAGCCGTATGGAAAATAGAGTAAACGCAGCAAGCATTAAGCTCATGTGCCAATAGGTGTCCCGCAGTGGGGGGCCTTCCGGAACCTTTGGGAGTTCCAGAAAGCCAGCCAACATGGCGAGTAGCGCCATGCCACAGCCCACCGCCAGAAGGCCTGCCGACCAACGCCAGGCCGCCTCGCCGAAGTGCAGGCTGGCAAAGTCAGCAAGCACCGCCAGTGACCAGCAGGCAATGGGGAAATGCACCAACGCCGGGTGCAGCGGGTGCCGTATGATTTAGAGCACCAGGCTGAGCAGGGTCAGAAAACCGGCAACAGCCACCCCGGCGTGAACGACCACCACCGCCTTGGACGGAATTTTATGCCGCAGATGAAATGACGCCAGGAAGAAGCCACCCAGGGCGGCGACCAGCAACAGCACAAAGCCGATCAAGACCTGCTGCGGTGCGGAGCCCTGTAACAGAATCGTGATCAACAGCACCAGCCCGGTGGCGCCCAGCAGAGCGTGCACCACGGACAACGCCCAGGGGGCGAGTTTGTCGCGTAACACGCTGGCGGCCAGTATGAGGCCACCCACGGCAGCGATTCCAAATGCGATCAAAGCGTAATTCAACATATTCAGTTCCTCTTGTTAATCGGGACTCGCAGCCCTGCGTGTGAATCTCACGGCTGCGTAGCGCTGTGCTTAGTGCAAGCTGGCCAGTTTTACGTGGTTCATGCCCAACGCCTGAGCCACGTCATACATCGCCTGGTTGAGAATCTTGTGGGTTGTCAGATCCGCTTCGTAACCTGCGCTGTTGTTGATATCCACCATCACCTGGTGATGAATCTTGTTGGAAACCGCCTTGTCGAAGAGGTAGCCGCTCCAGAAGGTGCCATCGGGTGTAGTGCCGGCAGTGACCAGGGTTTTGGCCAGTTCCACGCCGCTTAGCGGGGCGGGTTCGGGCAAGCTGACACCGGCTTGAGTGGCGTGCTTGAGGCTGAGATTGATGGTCAAATCCATCCCGCCAATGAAGGTGTTGACCTCTGCTTCACTATATTGTCGGGTCAATTTTGCAACTTCGGCGTTGACGGTTTCCTCACCAAGCATGGAAACCAGCGCTTTCGCAAAGCTGAAGTTTTCACTGCCGCCGCCGGCTTTTACCAGCGCAGCCGTTACTGCCAGGGCAGGCTCACCCTGGTAAGACGCACCGCCAAACATGTTCATGGGTGCTGAGTGTTGGGAGGTACTGGCTTGATGGTGGCCGCCATCATCGGTGCTGGCGCAACCGCTCATCGCGGCTGGCAAAGACACGACTAGGGCAATGGCCATGGTGCCGGCCAGCGAACGGTAACGGCGGGTCGAGCGTGTGGAATGCGTTTGGGTTGTCATGGTATCCCTCCTGAGGGGCTGAACAGACGGTGGTATCTTAATGCAGAGCAAGGCTCTGACCATGAGATGACACGAGCGCCTGCCGCGTTCCCGAAAGGGTGCAGACGCGTTGTGTCCGGCTACCCAGGTTCGCAGGTACGGCGAATAACCTCGGCGGGAGTGCGCAACTGCTCCTGCAGGTAGTGCCGTAATTCTTGCGGATAATCCTGGTGCGCAAGGGCTTCGTCCATGCAGCCCAGCCAGAGGTCGCGTTCCACTGCGGTAATTGGCAGATGCTGATGGGCACTGGGGATGCTGATGGGCCCGAAATTTTCCTGATATCGGCGCGGCCCGCCCATCCAGCCGCACAGAAAGCGCGCCAGTTTGTCGCGCGCCGCATCGCCATCGGGGTGCCAGTTGTAAATGCGTCGATAGGCTGGCGCGGATGCCATGATGTCGTAAAAGTGATCGACCAGCTGGCGGATGCCGGCCCCTCCACCCGCGGCCTGAAAGGTCACGTCGCCTTGGCCGTAGGGTGCTGTGGTCGTCGTCCGGCTTTCAACCATGGGCAAGGGCACTATTCGCGCTTCAAACTGGCAAAGTGCGCTGCGAGATTTTCGATGTCCGCCTCGGTCAGGGTTTTGGCCATGCCATTCATCATCGGGTTGCTGCGTGAGCCGTCCCGAAATGCGCGTAGCTGGATTTGCAGGTACTGTTCTTTTTGTCCGGCCAGGTTGGGCCAGGCCGGGTTATTGCTGATGCCTGCGGCACCATGGCAACCGGCGCAGCTGGCCGCTTTCTGTCTGCCTGCATCCAGGTCGGCGGCCTGGGCGGAGAGTGCGAGGGTCAGAAATCCGGCAAAGGCTATGAATTGGCGCATGGGCGAAACCCCTGTGATTGATCTTGCGTAAGCCGCCTTAACTCGCGCTCTATTTGATCGGATGCCGCCAGCCGCCCCTGCGTTCCCGATTGCGCGGATTCATGACCCGGCAGGGGCGTTGTTTGCCTCCCCCGCCAGTCGCGCCAGTACGCCGGCGACGATGCGGTCGCAGCGCGCACCGGCAAAACTGAAGGCATCTTCGTGATTGAGGCCAATTTCACGCGCAATGGCTTCGCGCATCAGGCCCCGGGCGCGGAAATAACGGGACCGCACGGTGGCTTCAGCTATGTCCAGGCAGCTTGCGGTTTCTTCAACGGTCATTTCTTCGAGCGCCCGCAGGACAAACACGTAACGAAACGCATCGGGCAGTTTGTCGATATTTCGTTCTATCAGATGACGGACTTCGGCGCGCTCGGCGTCCTGTTCCGGGCTGGCTGAGGTCGCGTTTGGCATGGGGGCATCCTCGGCAGTGGGTGAATCCACAGCGGCATCCGCGTCGATGGGGATGATCGCCGCTCGCCGTTGATGTTTGCGCTGGCGTACCAGGGCTTCATTGATGACGATCCGGGTCAGCCAGGTGGACAGTTTGGCATGGCCATGAAACTGACCGATGTTGCGATAGCCTTTCAGATAGGCATCTTGCACGGCCTCTTCAGCCTCCTGTTCGTTCTTCAGGATGCTGCGTGCGGCGCGATACAGCGATTGATTGTAGCGGCGCATCACCCGCTCCAGGGTGACGGTATCGCCAGCAGCCATTCGTTGAGCCAACTCGGCATCGCTGGTGGTGTCAGTGGTCAATTGGGCTGGGTTCAACATCGGTTAAGGGCTCATGGTTGCGGATACTGTGCCATTGGATGCCTTCGGCAGGCGCTGCGTTCCCGATTGCGGTTCGCAGCGGTCTAACCAGTTATTTGAGGCTGTAATGGGGTATAACGACCAAGCTGTGTGGCGCAAATGAAGCGCAGCGTAGTTTGCGTCCGAACGAGCGCCTTGTTAGGCATTTTCTCTTGCCAATATTTCAATTTTGCTTGGCTTTACTTCTACGCATAAGCCATCGCCGCTCGCGCTTATTATTTTACCTATAACTCGAATTTTGGATTCTCTGTTTAATGAACGTATATCGGGGAATTTAGTAATATTTTCAGTAAACCAAATTGAATTACCGACTATGTCATTTCTTTTAATATTTAAGTTTACTCGTACATTATTAATGCCACGATAATCTTGTTTTGCCTCTTTTAAGTAACCAATCCAATCCACCTTAATTCCATTGTATTTTTCTGACATCTCTTCTTTTTGGAACGGGGGTGCGGTATTTATAGCATGTATTATTTCACCAACTGTAATGGGTGAGATATCAGTAGCTCCAATGCTACATTCAGGTTTATATTCATGAGTTTCTTTGTTTTTCCTGCGCCATACTTCAATAGCCCCAAGTATTAAAGTTACAACGACAATATATGGCTCATAATTACCTTTGGGATCTTGAGACCACAGTAAGCCAAGTGCTAGTCCGGATAAGATCAATATGATTTCAAGCGCTATCAGTTTCGTTAATTTCAAGTCTTACCTCTGTATTGAATGCCTAACTACAATTAGGCACCCTAAAAGCCGGTCTGACTATTGGCTTTTGGGGTGTATAACACGACAGGGTGTAATAATAACAATGGCTTGGCCCGAAATAGGGACGCCTAAACGGAAAAGCAAACATCGCCGGGAGGCGCTGCTGTTCGATTGGTGTTTTTGTACTCATAAAGAAACATCCTGTCTTTCATTACGGCGTTGGTGGTTGGCAGGCTCTGGTTGCTTTGATCAGCAATCTGCCATGGATTCCGGCTTAAATGTTCACGCCGGGTTTTGTGAATAAGATTTCTCCGCTCGGCGCTAGTGCGCCTCGGTCGAAACGACACACCCCCGTCGGATTTCTCCGCTCGGCGCTAGTGCGCCTCGGTCGAAACGGACTTACGACAAACACGGCCTTTACCCTTGCTCCTGGCTCAGTGGTAATATCCTATGACCCTCGGGTTGCTGCAAGCATAGGACGACACAGCCCCGTCGGATTTCTCCGCTCGGCGCTAGTGCGCCTCGGTCGAAACGACCCCCCTGTCGGATTGCTTCACTGCGTTCGCAATGACCGGCATGGCTCAGTAATTGAGGAGTTTGCCGGATAGGGTCAGCCGGTTGCTAGCCTTCAGCCTTGACCCAGCAGCCGTAGTTGCATTCATAGACCATACCATCAGTGCTGATACGATCACCGGGATTGAATTCAGTGCCGTTCCAGAGGCATTTGGCCTTTTCCTGGCTCATGCTGACCGTGGCTTCGTCACCACTTTCAAAAACCGTGGAAGTCTGGTCTTCATTTTCCAGTGGCGACACTCGGGTAGGATCGCTCATTGAGGACTCCCTGCGAAGTTAATGACTGTACCGGGATTTAAGCACAGCCCCGCCGGGCGTGCCAGCCTGAATGCCCGAATTGCCGCGCAAATGCGGTTTCCACTTGGCAAGCCCTGCCGCTGCGGCTATGGTGAGCGTCTTTTGCAGGCGCCGGCATCCGCATCGGTGCCGCAGGTCTGAACTGGAGGAAAGTGTTAGATGATTAATCCACACGGCTCGGAGCAGCTCCGGCCACTGGTTGTAGAAGATGAGGAGCAGCGCCAGTCGCTGCGCGAGGAAGCTGAACATTTACCGTCGTTACTGCTGAATTCTGCCGCAGCCGCCAATGCGGTCATGCTGGGTGCAGGCTATTTCAATCCGCTGCCCGGTTTCATGAGTCGTAACGAGGCGATTACTGTTGCTGACGAGATGCATACCCCGGACGGTTTGTTCTGGCCGGTACCGGTGCTGAACCTGATAGACAATCTGGATGCCATCAAGGGCGCCGAACGGATTGCCTTGCGCGATCCGAATGTCCCGGGTGAGCCGGTCATTGCGGTGCAGAGCATTACCGGTATTGATGCTTTGAATGACACGCAGCTGGAGCGTATGACCGAGCGGGTGTTTGGTACGACCGACAGCGCCCATCCGGGCGTGGCGACATTTACGTCGCTGGGCCGGCAGGCGATTGCCGGGCCGATTGAAGTGCTGAATTACAGCTATTTTGAACAGGATTTCCCGGAGACTTTCCGCACGGCGATGCAAATCCGCGCCGAGTTCGCCCAGCGCGGCTGGGACAAGGTGGTCGCGTTCCAGACCCGCAATCCGATGCACCGGGCGCATGAGGAACTGTGCAAGATGGCCCAGGCAGCGGTCGGCGCCGATGGTGTGCTGGTTCACATGCTGCTCGGCAAGCTCAAGCCCGGCGATATTCCTGCCGACGTGCGCGATGCCGCCATTCGTAAAATGGTTGAATTGTATTTCCCGGAAAACACGGTCATGGTCACCGGCTACGGTTTCGACATGCTTTATGCCGGGCCGCGCGAGGCGCTGCTGCATGCCGTGTTCCGCCAGAATGCCGGTTGCTCACATTTCATTGTCGGCCGCGATCATGCCGGTGTCGGCAGTTACTATGGTCCGTTTGATGCGCAGACGATTTTTGAGCAGGTACCGGACGGCGAACTCGGGATCGAGATTTTCATGGCCGATCACACCGCGTTTTCGAAGAAGCTTGGCCGCGTCGTGATGATGCGCGATGTGCCGGATCACACGCCGGACGATTTTGTCATCCTGTCCGGGACCAAGGTGCGCGATATGCTTGCTGCCGGTCAGCCATTGCCGGAAGAGTTTGCCCGGCCGGAAGTCGCGAAAATCCTGATGCAGCATTACCAGGCAGAAGCAAAAAGCTGATACTTGTTGTTGCCGTAACCAAAAGACCCCGCTGATGCGGGGTTTTTTATTTATGCTGACCGGAACAGTTTTTCCGGTATCCACCATAAATAAAAGATCATGCCGAACAGCTCAACCAGCGTTTGACAGACAATCACAATGACGGTGGTTTCCCAGCCGGACGGCAACGCCAGTGCCAGCGGCAATACTACAAAGGAGTTACGTGTGCCGAGGCTGAAGGCCAGTGTGCGGCCGCCGCTGGTGGGCAGGGCAAATAGATAACCCAGCAGCCGTGCTGCCAGTGCTACCAGCAGCAGATAGATGACAAACACCGGCGCTACCTTTATCAGTACAGGCAGCGCATCCAGAATTATGTTCACCTGTGTAGCTGCAATCAGAAACAAGACGATAGTTAACAAGGGAACAGGCAGAAAGCCGATTTTTTCTATATTGATTTGGCGGTTTGCGTCTGCTTCCGCCCAGCGTTCCGTGACATAGGCAATGATTAGTGGCAACAGGATAAGTCCGGAAAATGCCATGGCCAGCATCCAGGGATCGATCTGCAGATTGGTCTGGACATCCATATCCATAAAAAACCAGAGATAGGCTGGCAACAATGCGAACTGTACCAGCAGGTTGATTGGCGTTGCGGAGATGGCGCGTTTGACATCACCCCGACCCAGTTGCGTGAAAGTGATGAACCAGTCAGTGCAGGGCACCAGCAGGACCAGCAGTACGCCCAGCCTTAGAGCCGGATCATCGGGTAACAATAGTAACAACAGCCATACAATCAACGGGACAACGACAAAATTGCCGGTTAATACGGCCGCGAGAAAACGCAGATCCCTGAAGGCTTCCGGCAGTCGGGTCAAGGAGACCTGGGTGAATGTTGAATAAAGTAACAAGGCCAGAGTGGGCCAAAGCATCAGTTCGAGATAGCCACTGATGGCTGTTGCCGGTTTTCCGAACAGCAGGCCTGCGATTATTCCCGCCAGATATAACCAGATCTGATTTTTTTCCAGCGCAAGCCTGCTCATTTCTGTATCAGTAGCGAAGACAAGACACTACATTATCAGCCACCGTCAGAGAGTGCTAGCTTCCCATTTGATTTAAAAGCCGCTAACTTGAATTACAGCCATGAGGCGATATCTTCTGTCTAATCTGTAACCGGTAAGGAGATTTCTGATGACGTCAACGACGGCGGGTTCAGGTTTAATTACCGGCATGGATGTCCGCAGTTATTTTCAGGATGGTGTCAGCACCGCAGTTCACAATCAGCAACTCACAGTCAGTGATGCCACTATCGTTTACGTGGTTAACTTGCTGACAGAATTTACTCATAGCGAAAATCTTTACGAATCCACGCCTGATGGCCGGCAGATCAAACCGCTGGCCGGTTTTTACAGCGAAGCGGTCAGTGCCGAGGATGAAAAGGCCGCACGTGCGGCTTTAAAACGGCTGGGTGATGTTGCGCTGTTTATTTCCGGGCTGTTTTCGCAAAGTCTGCAACGCAGTCTGGTTGATATTGATTATTACATCGCCATGGGCGGCACGGCCTATGATTGCCTTGCCAATCGTGTCCAGAGCAACTTCAGTGGCCGTGCGTTGTGTCAGATATACACCGAACTGGCGGAACAGTTTGCCGGCCTGGTGGATGTGCTGGCGGAAGTGGCTGACACCTGTCAGCCGCAGCAGAATCAGGATTTGTTGCGCCTGTATGAGCGCTGGTTGCTTACCGGCAGTGAACAGGCGGCCGGCAAGTTGCGTGAGCAGGGTATTATCCCGTTGGCTAACCGGACCCGGCATTAGTGCTGATGCCCCTGGTGCTAATGCCTCTGGCGCAAATGCAAACTGAACTGCAGTCATTCTATGACTTGCAGCTTGATCATGATGTGGCTGATTTTCTGATTACCGATCCGGCTTTGGCGCAGATACTCGGTGGTGCGTGTGTGCATCAACCGGACGAGCGCTTGCTGGTGCAACAGGACGCTGAAGATCTGCATGTCTCGTTGTATCTCGATGCTGACTTGATGGAGCGTCTCCAGGCCGGCGATCACTGGCATACTGCAAAACTGGCTGATCTGACTCTGGCGCTGGAAGGGATCAGTCATTTTGTCTACCTGACCTGGAACGCCGGTAATGACCGTTGCGTCAGTTTACTGGAGCTTGAGTTGCAGGCGGAGATAGACAAATTCGTGTTGTTGCTCGATATCATGCAGCAGCGTGGCGGACTGGAATTTGCCGAGTTGCACCGGCAGCTGTTTTCCGCGGTGCGTTATGCCGATACGTTGAACAATGAAGAGCGTCAGCGTTATACCATGGCGAATGACTATGCGGCGCGTTACTGCTGGATGATGTTGCAACGCTATGCAACGGGGACAGATCGAAATCGCTGGTATAACGAACTACGCAATTTTTACCGCTTGCCGCAGGCCGACAAGTTCCGCCGGATACGCACGCTGAATTGAAATAAGACTTTATTTGTTTTACTGGATGCCGGCTTGCGCCAGCATGACGGGCTTGAATTCGTCGCCCCGGCGAAGGCCGGGGCCCAGTCAATTCAATATCCGCCCGGTTATCGCATTCATTTAAACTATATGCGCCATGATGACGCTTGCAATCGGCACCCGCGTTTGAAGTGCGGACAGGAAGGTGTGTGATTATTGGCGCTTCATCGCGTCAAAGAATTCGGCATTGTTCTTCGTTGCCTTGAGGCGTTCGAGCAGAAATTCCATCGCGCCCAGTTCTTCCATCGGGTGCAGCAGCTTGCGCAGGATCCACATCTTCTGCAGTTCATCCGGTGAAGTCAGCAGCTCTTCGCGGCGGGTGCCGGAACGATTGATGTTGATGGCCGGATAGATGCGCTTTTCGGAAATTTCACGGCTCAGGTGAATTTCCATGTTGCCGGTGCCCTTGAATTCTTCGTAGATCACGTCATCCATGCGCGAACCGGTTTCCACCAGCGCGGTGGCGAGAATCGTCAGTGAACCGCCTTCCTCGATATTACGTGCCGCACCGAAGAAACGTTTTGGCCGTTGCAGTGCATTGGCATCAACACCACCGGTCAACACCTTGCCGGACGCCGGTACGACAGTGTTATAGGCGCGTGCCAGGCGGGTAATGGAATCCAGCAGAATCACTACATCTTTCTTGTGTTCCACCAGCCGCTTGGCGCGCTCGATCACCATATCGGCAACCTGTACATGGCGGCTGGCCGGTTCATCGAATGTTGATGAAATCACTTCACCGCGCACCGACCGCTGCATTTCGGTGACTTCTTCCGGCCGCTCGTCAATCAGCAATACGATCAGAAAACATTCCGGATGGTTATTGGTGATCGACTGAGCGATCTGTTGCAGCAGCATGGTTTTACCGGCTTTCGGCGGCGATACAATCAGACCGCGCTGGCCCTTGCCGATGGGGGCAACCAGATCAATGATGCGTGGTGTTAAATCTTCGGTACTGCCATTGCCGCGTTCCAGATTCATCCGGTCACGGGCAAACAGCGGCGTCAGGTTTTCAAACAGAATCTTGTTCTTGGCGTTTTCCGGCGGCTCGAAGTTGATCTCATTGACCTTGAGCAGCGCAAAATACCGTTCGCCATCTTTCGGCGGCCGGATTTTGCCGGCGATATTGTCACCGGTGCGCAGGTTAAAGCGGCGGATCTGGCTCGGGGATACGTAAATATCATCGGGTCCGGCGAGATACGAGCTGTCAGCAGAACGCAGGAAGCCGAAGCCGTCCTGGAGAATTTCGAGCACACCATCGCCGTAGATATCTTCGCCTTTCTTGGCATGCGCCTTGAGGATTTCGAAAATGACATCCTGCTTGCGAGACCGGGCCAGACCATCAAGGCCAAGCGTTTCCGACAGCGAGACTAAAGCTGAGGCGGGTTGCTGTTTAAGTTCAGTTAAATTCATGGCCTCCGGACACTAATGAGGAGAGATTGGATCGAGGATACGCAAACACGCCTGCAGGGCGAATTCTGTTACACATTAAGAGGGATTGAAGTTTTTAAAGACAGGTAAAAGTGTTCTTAATGTTTGTAAGTTAGCACGTCATACAGGGAGCGTCTACTATATTTACCTATGCCGGCGGCCGGCATCTGTTGCAGCAATGATACAGTTGCCGTGGCAGGCCAGAAATCAAATGTTGCTGTCGATAAACGCTGACAATTGCGACTTCGACAAGGCGCCGACCTTGGTGGCGGCGACAGCGCCGTTTTTGAAAATCATCAGGGTTGGAATACCGCGCACCGCATATTTTTGTGGCGTTTCCTGATTTTCATCAATGTTGAGTTTGGCGACTGTCAGCTTGCCCTCGTATTCACCGGCGATTTCGTCCAGTATCGGCGCTACCATTTTGCACGGTCCGCACCATTCGGCCCAGTAATCAACGAGAATCGGGGTGTCGGATTGCAATACCTGGGCATCGAAATCGGCATCTGTGACAGCAAGAATGTTTTTACTCATTTTGAAACGTTGTCCTTCTATATCAAGTATGATGTTGCTTTGGCATTGAATCGGGTGCCGGTACTGGCATAAAACACCCGGACTATCAGATAAAATTCTGGCCCCTGAATGCAGGAATTCACTCAATCCGGCTATAGTCGGAGTTTCCAATCAGCATGAACCGCTTGGCAGCGGCAGTGGCAATTGATTGAAAATTCGGGAAAAACGAAAAAATCACACTGATTTTTCGTCGATTCAGGAAACTCCCGGATGGGCGATGTCTAAAGTTTCTCTAAATTAAACCGTAATTGCAAGGCACTTGCAGTCTTGCTGGCCCCCGCGCTTTGCTTCCGGCGGCTGAATTCCGGCAAGTATAAATCGCAAAAAATCATGATTCCCAAAATTTAGCAAATGTTGAACTGACCGCATGACCAATACCCTACTGACAGAAACATCCTTTGCCGAGTTGCCATTGCATCCGCAGCTGCTGGAAGCGCTGAATGCGGCCGGCCTTACCCACTGCACCCCGATTCAGGCGGAAACCCTGCCGTTAATGCTGGCGGGTCACGATATGGCCGGCCAGGCGCAGACCGGCACCGGCAAGACGGCAGCGTTTTTACTGACCACGTTTAACCGCTTGCTGAATACAGCCGCTGCTGAGGGCCGCAAGCCGCAACAGCCGCGCGCGCTGATTATTGCACCGACCCGTGAGCTGGCCATCCAGATCCACAAGGATGCTGTAATGCTGAACAAGTTTGCCGGGCTGAATTTGTGCCTGGTTTATGGTGGCGTTGACTATGACAAGCAACGCAGCCAGATCGAGGCCGGCGTCGATATCCTGATTGGTACTCCCGGGCGTTTGATCGATTACTTCAAACAGAAAGTTTATGACTTGCGGGCGACGGACATCGTCGTGCTGGATGAAGCGGATCGCATGTTCGATCTCGGTTTCATCAAGGACATCCGCTTTTTGTTGCGGCGTATGCCAAAACCGGATCAGCGTCAGGGCCTGCTGTTTTCCGCGACCCTGCCATATCGGGTGACGGAGCTGGCCTATGAGCACATGAACAATCCGGAGATGGTCAAGATTAATCCGGAGCAGGTCACCGCCAAGCGTGTACGGCAGGTGCTTTATCACGTCTCCAACGATGAAAAAATTCCGTTATTGATCGGGCTGGTCAAGCGTATTGATCCGACCCGCACGATTGTATTCGTGAACACAAAGCATGTGGCTGAACGTGTCTGGGGCTATCTTGAAGGCAACGGTTACAGTGCGGCGATTTTGTCCGGTGATGTGCCACAGCAAAAACGTCAGAAAATGTTCAAACGTTTTTCCGAAGGTGAACTGGCGATGCTGGTGGCAACCGATGTCGCATCACGCGGGTTGCATATCCCTGATGTCACTCACGTGATCAACTACGATCTGCCGCAAAATGCCGAAGACTATGTGCACCGTATTGGCCGCACGGCGCGTGCCGGTGCTGCCGGTGATGCGGTCAGTCTCGCCTGTGAACACTATGTTTATTCGCTGATTGAGATTGAAGAATATATTGGCGCCAAGTTGCCGACCGAACCGGTGACGCCGGATCTACTGGCGCAACCGGCACCGCCGGTACGCCGGGATCGCACCGGTGAACAGCCGCGCCGGCATGCCGATAGTGGCAAGAAGCCAAGGCGTTCCGACGGGCGGCGGCGCAAGCCCAGTCCGGCGGCAGGTTAATTAGCAGGTTAGTTCAGGCCGGCGGCTCATCTGCGAGCCGCGTCTGCAGCCAGTTGCTGATAACCGCAATTTCCTCGGCACAAACGCTGTGTGGCATCGGGTAACTGTGCCACTCGACGGTGTAGCCCGATTGAATCAACAGATCCCGCGTTGCCTCGCCCTTTGTAACCGGAATCACCGGATCGCTGCTGCCGTGCAGTTGCAGAATGGGCGTGCTTTTTTGCGCTGGCTTTGCCTCGTTTGCCAGGGTTTGCGGTAATGGCAAATAGCAGGACAGGGCAAGGATGCCGCCAAGCGGCTGACCGTAGCGCAGGCCGGCATGGAGGGCGATGGCGCCGCCCTGTGAAAAGCCGGCGACTATGATCCGGTTGCTGCTGATGCCGCGGGCAATTTCGGCATCGATATAGTCATGCAAAATAGCGCTCGAGGCGTTGATGGATTCGGCATCTTCAAGCGCAGTCAGATCCGGGCTTCTGACGTCATACCAGGCACGCATGATCATACCGGCATTGATCGTCACCGGCCGTAGCGGCGCATGTGGAAACACAAAACGTACGCCGAGTGCCGGTGCCAGCCGCAGCTCCGGCACGATTGGTTCAAAATCATGACCGTCGGCGCCGAGACCGTGCAGCCAGATCACGCTGGCGCGCGCGGATTGCCCCTGAGAAGATTGACGAGGTTCGATAATTACCGGTGGATCAAGTGCAGTCATTCATGTGTCCTGAAAGTTGAAAAACAACTGCCGGCAGGCAGCCGTCGCGAAGCCTGGCATCGTCGCAACTAAGCTGTTGGCGCGCAAGACGCTATGGGCCTGAATCTGCTATTCTGCTTCGCTATCCGTACCTGAAAACCGATAACGACTACTAAAAGTTCATTTAGGAGACTTGTCCGTCATGCTGCGCCTCGCCTGTACCGTCTTGTTGTGCAATCTGATGTTGTTGGCCGGTTGCGGCCAGAAAGGGCCGTTGTATTTGCCGGACGACACCGAAGCTGAACGCCAGGAACGTGCCCGCGATCAGCGCCAGGATGATTACGAAGACGACGAATTCGGCTACTGATATGGTGGCCGGTTTCAGTTATCAAGGCGGTGAATTGCACGCCGAAAATGTCGCGTTGTCGTCTTTGGCACAGCAGTTTGGCACACCCGCCTATATCTACTCGCGTGCGGCGATTGAAGCGAACTGGCAGCGCCTGGATTCAGCGCTGGGTAGCCGGCCGCATCTCATTTGTTATGCCGTCAAGGCCAACTCCAGTCTTGCTGTACTGAATGTTCTGGCACGGCTGGGCTCCGGTTTCGATATTGTCTCGGTGGGCGAACTCGAACGTGTACTTGCCGCCGGTGGTGATGCCGGCCGGGTCGTGTTTTCCGGCGTCGGCAAGCGGCCCGATGAAATGCAGCGCACACTGGCCGTTGGCATACGCTGTTTTAATGTTGAGTCGTTGCCGGAGCTGGAGCGCCTGAATGAAATTGCCGGGCAGATGGGCAAGCAGGCCCCGATCGCGTTGCGGGTGAATCCCGATGTCGATGCCGGTACGCATCCATATATCGCCACCGGCCTCAAGGAAAACAAGTTTGGTATCGCCTATGATCAGGCGCTGCTGGCCTATGAGCGGGCGGCTGAACTGGCGCATATCGATATCGTCGGTATCGCCTGCCATATCGGCTCGCAAATTACGACGACCGCGCCATTTCATGATGCGGCCATACGGGTGAAGGGACTGGTCGAACAGATTGCCGCCCGTGGCATTCAGCTTCGGCATATCGATTGCGGTGGTGGCCTCGGCGTATGTTATCGGGATGAACAACCACCGGCGCCCGCTGACTGGGTTACAGCGCTGACCCGGGGACTGGGCAATGCCGGGCATGAATTGATTCTGGAGCCGGGTCGTTCAATCGTTGGCGATGCCGGGGTGCTGCTGACGCGAGTCGAATACCTCAAACAGACACCGGATCGGCATTTTGCGGTGGTCGATGCCGCGATGAATGATCTGATGCGGCCGGCCCTGTACGGTGCCTGGCAGTCGATCCGTACGGTCACCGAGACACCCGCGGCAGCCACGGCTGTATATGATGTCGTTGGACCGGTATGTGAAACCGGTGACTGGCTCGGCAAGGAACGTGAACTGGCTATCGCAGCTGGTGATTTGCTCGCGATTGGCGCAGCCGGAGCCTATGGCTTTGGTATGAGTTCGAATTACAACAGCCGGCCACGTGCCTGCGAGATCATGGTTGATGGTGACAGCTGCCATGAGATCCGTAGCCGCGAATCACTGACGGATTTATTCAGTCCGGAAAGTCTGCTGCCGGGTTGAAGATGGAGCGTATACCGGAACCGGAATTGATGGATGATCCGGCGCAGGCCCGCGCTTACGCCAGCGCTGATTTCAGTGAACCGCATCAGGCGTTTATTGAACACTTCCGTGCGGCGTTTCCGGACATAACATTGTCGGGTCATGTTCTCGATCTTGGCTGTGGTCCGGCCGATATCAGTATCCGTTTTGCCAAAGCCTACACGGACTGCCGGATACTGGGCGTGGACGCCGCCGCCGCGATGCTGGCCGAAGGCCATGCCGCTGTAACGCGGGCCGGGCTGGAGCAGCGCATAGAATTACTGCACGGCTATTTGCCGACTGTGGAATTACCTGCCCACGACTATGCTGCCGTGATCTGCAACAGTCTGCTGCATCACTTGCATGAACCGGCGGTGCTCTGGGAGACGATTTGTCGTTATGCTGCCAGGGGTGCGCCAGTGTGTGTCATGGACTTGCTGCGACCGGCGAGCCCGGCAGCAGCAGCGGCACTTCGGGACCAATACGCAGCAGATGCACCGGCGGTTTTGCAGCAGGATTTTTATAATTCCCTGTTGGCGGCCTACAGTCTGGATGAAGTAAAACTGCAGCTGCAAAGCGCCGGCCTGTCACATTTAAGTGCAGCAGTTATATCTGATCGGCACTGGCTCGTCACTGGCCGTCGGTAAAAATGCACCATAAATGAGCATTAAAAGCGATTTTTGCACTATTATAGTACAATCATGCGGAAACGCAGCGCGTATAAGTGGTTAATATTCTGGACAATATAGGATTCACGTCGTCTGCCGGGTGCTGGCATACAAAATGCACCTGAAAGAGTCTCGAATTTGAATGATCTTCCGCAACTGCTGGAAATCCATCTGGACTTCTGCAGGGGGCGGGTTGCAACAACTTTATTAATACTCAAAACCAGCGGTCTCGATTATTAGCTGGCAGACAGACCCATTAGGAGATGCTCAATGTCTAAAGAAAAAGTCCTGGAACTCATCAAGAAGAGTGATGCGAAATTTATTGATCTGCGCTTCTGCGATACGCGCGGCAAGGAGCAGCATGTCTCACTTCCGGCGCACACTGTTGATGACAGTTTCTTTGAAGACGGCAAAATGTTTGACGGTTCATCGATTGCCGGCTGGAAGGGCATTAATGAATCCGACATGATTTTGATGCCGGATCCGACCACGGCGGTTGTCGATCCGTTCTTCGACGATGTTACCGTGAATATCCGCTGCGACATTCTCGAACCATCGACCATGCAGGGCTATGAACGTGACCCGCGTTCGATTGCCAAACGTGCCGAAGATTATCTGAAGTCTACCGGTATTGCGGATACCGCTTATTTTGGTCCGGAACCGGAATTCTTTATTTTTGATGACGTACGCTGGGCTTCCAGTATTCACGGTTCGTTCTACGAGATCGATTCCGATGAAGGTAACTGGAATTCCGAGAGCGTCTTTGACGAAGGCAATATCGGTCATCGTCCCGGCATCAAGGGTGGTTATTTCCCGGTACCGCCAGTGGATTCGCTCCATAATATCCGTTCGGCGATGTGCCAGACGCTGGAACTGATGGGTATCGGTGTCGAAGTGCATCACCATGAAGTCGCAACGGCCGGTCAATGCGAAATTGGTACTGTGTTTAATACACTGACCCGCAAGGCTGACGAATTACTGCTGATGAAGTATGTGATTCATAATGTGGCGCACGGTTTTGGCAAGACGGCAACCTTCATGCCGAAGCCGCTGGTGGGTGATAACGGCTCCGGTATGCACGTGCATCAGTCACTGGCCAAAGACGGTAAGAACCTGTTTGCCGGTGACAAGTACGGCGGCCTGTCGGAAACAGCACTGCATTACATTGGCGGTGTGTTCAAGCATGCCAGGGCCATCAATGCGTTTGCCAATGCCAGCACCAACAGCTATAAGCGTCTGGTGCCGGGCTTCGAAGCGCCGGTATTGCTGGCCTATTCTGCCCGTAACCGCTCCGCGTCCTGCCGTATTCCGTGGGTATCCAGCCCGAAAGCGCGCCGTATTGAAATGCGCTTCCCGGATTCCTGCGGCAATCCGTACCTGACCTTTGCGGCGTTAATGATGGCGGGTCTTGACGGTATCCAGAACAAGATTGACCCGGGTGGCCCGGCCGAAAAGGATCTGTACGATCTGGAACCGGAAGAAGAAAAGAGCATCCCGACCGTTGCAACCTCGCTGGAAATGGCGATGAATGCGCTGGACGGCGATCGCGGCTTCCTGACCGCCGGCGGCGTCTTCACCGACGACATGATCGACGGCTATCTGGCATTGAAGCTGGACGAGCTGAACCGCTTGCGCATGACTACGCATCCGGTCGAGTTTGACATGTACTACAGCATGTAACCCGGTCTACAGACCCTCTGCTAAAACCCCGCTCCGGCGGGGTTTTTTTTGAACTGTGTTCACCCCGGACATGTCCAAGCTTGTAGTTTCCTTACTACTCGGCTAGATTCTCTCCATGCGAATAACCCTGCTATCCATACTGCTTCTGCTGATGCTGCCAGTCAGTGCTGGTATCTATAAAAGCGTCGATGAAAACGGCAATGTCGTCTTTTCTGATCAGCCCTCTGCCGGCGCCGAAGAAATCGAGAAGAAAGAGATCATGACAGTGCCTTCTACCGTGCCCGACATTGACTTCAGTCGCGGCGAGGACGAGAAATCGGAACAGGAACCGTACGAGAATATTGCCATTACATCACCTGCCAATGACAGCGCAATACGTGATAATGCCGGTAATATCAGTGTTAACATAGCGACCAAACCGGCACTCGGCAATGGCCATCAAATCGTGATTTATCTTGATGGTACAGAAGTGGCACGGGATCCGGTGACAGCGTTTGATTTTCAGAATGTCGACCGTGGCACCCATACACTGGCTGCTGCTGTTGCTAACAACGAGGGCAAGGAGCTGAAACGCTCGGCAGAGATCAGTTTTTCGTTGTTGCGCCACTCGGTACAGAATCAAAACCAGAATCCGGGCGCAGGTGCACCCGTATCGCCTACCAATCCACCCCGGCCGCCCGGCACCGGTGGACCTTCACCTACCAATCCACCGCGTGGTACTCCCTGAGGCCGGATTCCGGCTTGAGTTCTGAAGTCCTGCGGTCTGTCCCGCCGTACATATCTCAACGGGATAATCTTCCACAAGTTGGCCCCAAGTTGGCCTGCATTTTGCTGCAATATTGGGCAATGCCTGACGTGGTATTAAAGTGCAAATCTAACTATTTGATATTAATGAATAATTCTCCAGGGGTGCTAGAAGATCGGCCTGGCCGGTGGAAAGCGCGCACCGATATAGTGCAAACTGATTCAATAATGACCAGTCGCAGCTCTTTAGCGCAGACGGTGCTCGATAACCTCACCACAGCGGTGCTGGTGCTGGACGCTGATCTGAGAATCATCGCAATTAATATTGCGGCAGAAAATCTGTTGTCGGTCAGTGCCCGCAAGGGACTGAATATGCGGCTACAGGAAATGTTGCCCTGGGCGCCGCATTTTTGTGATGCGTTGCAGCGTGCGCTGGATAACGAACATGCCTATACCGAGTGGGGGCTGGAACTGCAGCTTACCGACGGCAAGCAGATAGTCGTCGATTGCATGGTCACGCCGCTGGGCGACAGTGATAAACATGCATCGGCCCGTTTGATCGTGGAGCTGGTCAGCACCCATATGCATTCACGCATCGTGCGTGAGGAAAATCTGCAGGCCCTGCATGATGCTGCGCGCGAGTCGATGCGTGCGGTGGCGCATGAAGTGAAAAATCCGCTGGGCGGATTGCGTGGTGCAGCACAATTACTCGAGCACGAGCTTACTGAACCTGCCCTGAAGGAATATACCGGCATCATCATCAGCGAAGCGGATCGTCTGCGGAATCTTGTCGATCGCATGCTTGGCCCGCATGGCAAGCCTGACTTTGAACAGATCAATCTGCATGAAGTGCTGGAATATGTTTGTACGCTGATGCAAGCCGAGACGGGCGGGCGGATTGATGTGCTGCGAGATTATGACCCCAGCATTCCTGCGATCAAGGCTGATCGCGATCGCCTGATCCAGGCGATTCTGAATATTGTCCGCAATGCCTGGCAAGCGGTAGGTGAAGACGGGAACATCACGCTACGAACCCGTCCTTGCCGGTTGTTTACGATTGGCCAGCGTCTGCACAAACTGGTGGTACGGATAGATGTTATTGACGACGGTCCCGGTATTCCGTCGGAAATCGGGGCCGGTGCGTTTTATCCATTAATTACAGGACGTGCCGATGGCACCGGGCTGGGTCTGTCGATAGCCCAGACACTGGTGCATGAGCATGGAGGAAATATTGAATATGAACGTCGTAAAGGGAAAACCGTTTTCAGCATCTCCCTCCCACTGGAATGAACTGCCTATGAGTCATCAGAAACAGGTCTGGATTGTCGATGATGATCGCTCGATTCGCTGGGTATTGGAAAAGGCACTGGTGAAAGCGTCCATGCAAACACGCAGTTTTGATAATCCGCAGGAAGTGTTGACCGCACTCGACAAGGAAACCCCGGATTTGATTATTTCCGATATTCGTATGCCGGATGGTGATGGTCTGAAAATGATGGAAGCGATCAAATCCCGGCAACCGGATATACCGATCATCATCATGACGGCCTACTCGGATCTGGATCGGGCGGTGTCGGCATTTCGAGGTGGCGCGTTCGAATATTTATCAAAGCCGTTTGATGTGGATGAAGTCACGAATCTTGTGGAACGCGCGATTCGGCAGAAGGATATCAAGGCTGTCACGCCCGCCACCGATCGTAGCGCTTCTGCTGTGCCCGGCATTATTGGATCAGCGCCGGCGATGCAGGAAGTGTTTCGCGCAATCGGTCGGTTATCACGCTCCAATTTGACTGTGTTGATAACGGGTGAATCCGGTACCGGCAAGGAGCTGGTCGCACGCGCATTGCATCGGCACAGTCCGCGTGCCGACCGTACCTTTATTGCGCTGAATACTGCAGCAATCCCGCGTGAGCTGCTTGAATCCGAATTGTTCGGCCATGAAAAGGGCGCCTTTACCGGTGCGACCGGGCAGCGGGTTGGCCGTTTTGAACAGGCCAATGACGGCACGCTGTTTCTGGATGAAATCGGTGATATGCCGGCGGAGTTACAAACCCGGTTGTTACGCGTGCTGGCCGGTGGCGAGTTTTACCGGGTTGGGGGACATGTGCCGATCAAGGTCGATGTGCGGGTAATTGCGGCCACGCATCAGCACCTTGAGCTGCGCGTCAAGGAAGGCAGTTTCCGTGAAGACTTGTTGCATCGCCTGAATGTTATTCGTGTGCATGTGCCGGCATTACGCGAGCGCAAACAGGATATTCCGTTATTGACCGAGCATTTTCTCAAGCAGGCTGCGCGTGAGCTGGATGTTGAACCTAAACAATTATTGCCGGAGACGCTGGCGTTTATGAACCGGCTTGACTGGCCGGGTAATGTGCGGCAACTGGAAAATTTCTGCCGCTGGGTCACCGTGATGGCATCGGGTCAGCAGATCCACACGGACGACTTGCCGCCGGAATTGAAAGACGTGAGCGATACCGACAGCAGGGAAGGGGATTGGGAAACCTTGTTGCGTGCATGGACAGAAGCCAACCTGCAACGCGGCGCAAAAAACCTGCTGGATGAAGCCGTGCCCAAGTTCGAACGCATCATGATTGAGTCAGCGTTAAAACTGACCGGCGGCCGGCGTCAGGATGCGGCGAAGTTGCTGGGCTGGGGCCGCAACACCCTGACGCGGAAAATCAAGGAGCTGGATCTGGACTTATAGTCGGCGCTACTCGCCCAGCGCTTCGCGGCGTTTCTGATCAGTCTCCAGCATCAGCTTGTTCACGTCATCGGCCTTTTGCAGTGCATCAGTCTGCTCTTTCCAGACATGCTCGCTTTGCGACTGGTCATGACTGACCCGGTCGACCCGGTCGTCGTCCGCGCAGCCGGTCAGCAGTGCGCCCAGAACAATCGTAATGCTCGTAATTAACACCTTCATGGCCATCGCCCTCCGAGGTTGATGCCGCTGAATCTGTATGAATTCTAGTCCACCATTTTAACCAGTAATCCTTTCAGATAACGCCCCTCCGGAAAACTCAATGCGACCGGATGGTCACTGGCCTGTTGTAGTTGCCGCAGTATCAAGCCATTGCGGCCGGCATCAACGGCCGCGTCGGCGACGACTTTCTGGAATAAATCGGTAGCCAGCAAACCGGAACAGGAAAATGTGAGTAAACAGCCGCCGGGCCGCAAATTCAACATGGCCAGCCGGTTGATGTCCTTGTAGCCACGGCAGGCACGTTCCAGATGCGCCTTGCTATCAACAAATTTCGGCGGGTCGAGAACGATGACATCAAACTTGCGTTTTTCTTCATGGAATCGCCGCAGTGTCGTAAACATATCTTCATGCAGATTGGTGACACGGCCGGCATCGAGCTGGTTCAGTTCAACATTCTGATCCAGTAACGCCAGCGCCTGTTCCGAGCTGTCGACGTTGACCAGACTGCGTGCGCCGGCCTGCAGGGCACGCAGTCCAAAGCCACCGCTATAGGCAAAACCATTCAGCACCTCGGCTTCATGACAAAGCGGCGCAAGTTGCAGACGGTTATCGCGTTGATCCAGATAAAAGCCGGTTTTATGGCCATGCTGCACATCCACCAGATAGCGCAGGTCGGCTTCGCGGATTTCCAGTAATGCCGGTGGTGCTTCACCGGCCAGCGTTGCAATCAGCGGTTCCAGCCCTTCCTTTTGCCGTATGTCAGCGTCCGAGCGTTCATAAATGCCACGGCAGGGCACCAGTGCCTGCAGGGCAGCGACAATGGCATCACGCCAGTAGTCACTGCCGGCAGATAGAAACTGACAGATCAGAAAACCGGCATAGCGGTCGACAATCAGGCCGGGCACACCATCAGCTTCGGCATTGACCAATCGGCAGGCGCCCTGTGGCTGGGCAAGCAGATTGTTGCGCAGCGCAATGGCAGTACGCAGGCGTTGCTGAAAGAAGTCAGCATCAATACGCGTAGAGGCGGCAAAGCTCCATACGCGTGCACGAATTTGCGATGCCGGTGACCAGGCCGCCAGTGCCAGGACCTGGCCCTTGTGGCTGTATACCGGGATGGTTGCGCCGGGCTCCGGTGGCGCGGTGACGCTTTCAATGGCGCCGGAAAATATCCACGGATGACGCCGCAATAATGATTTTTCGCGGCCAGGTTTCAGGGTAATACCGGACATGGCAGTCTGCTTGGAGAAAGGTCAGGCCATTATACGCGAGCATTGGCAGCCGTGTTCATGCTATGTACTGTGCTTGTATTACAACAGTGTCTGCATGGCACTTTGTCGGTAACGTGTTTAAGATAGCAGTATGTTCAGACTCAAGAATCCGGCATGTTGTTTACTGCTTAATTTCGCGGTTCTGTTTGTTGCCGCGGCAGCCCAGGCCGATGAGCCGCAGCGTATAGAGGCACTGGCATTCAATTGCTGGATTTGCCACAGCAGTAGCAGTGATTCGCCACCTGCTTTACACAGCCTTGATGCTGTTGAAATACATGAACAGCTGTTGCGTTGGCAACAGAACTCAACAGGCAGCAGTGTCATGCAGCATATTGTCCAGGCATTCAGTGCTGAAGAGCTTGCGGCACTGGCTGATTATCTCGCAAGTCATCCCTACCCCGATGCTGCTGACAGCAACAGCATGCCGGAATAATTTGCCATGATGAATCAACCCGCATGAACAGGCAGCGACGCTTATTATTGCAGGCACTGGCGGCGACAGGCTTGCTCGGCAGATTGCCGCAAGCACAGGCCACCTGTGCCTGTAGTGAGGCCGGCCGGGTTGTGATCATCGGTGGCGGTTTTGCCGGTGCGACCTGCGCCAAATATTTGCGTTATCTGAATCCGCAGATAGAAGTCATCCTGATCGAACCCAAACGGGATTATTACACCTGTCCATTCAGTAATCTGGTACTGGCCGGCATGCGTACATTGCCGAGCCTGCGCCAGCGTTATACGGCCTTGAGTAAAAATTACGGCATACAAGTCATTCATGCCAGGGTAACTGCAATTGAGGCCGATGTACGTCTGCTCCAGGTGAATAATGAAGCCTGGCTGCCGTACGATCGGCTCGTTGTCGCCCCAGGGATATCGATGCTCTGGAATGCGCCGGCGGGCTACGACGAAACCGCTGCTGAATATATGCCGCATGCCTGGGCCGCCGGTCCGCAAACCCGGCTGTTACGAGACCAGTTACAGGCCATGCCGGATAATGGCGTCGTCGCGATCTCGGTGCCGCCGCGGCCGTTTCGTTGTCCGCCCGGTCCATATGAACGCGCCTGTTTGATTGGCCATTATCTGAAACAGCATAAACCCCGGGCGAAGCTGTTAATGCTGGATGCCAATGAAACATTCTCCAAGCAGGATGTCTTTGAAGAAGCCTGGTCGGTGCTGTATCCGGACATGATCGAACGTGTTGGTGTGTCCGGCTATGGCGGTGTTACGCGCGTGGATGCCCGCAGCAATACGCTGTTCACGGAAACAGACCGGTACAAGGTGGATGTCGCGAATGTGATCCCGTCGCAGCAGGCCGGACAGATTGCCGTCCAGAGTGGACTGGCTGACGACAGTGGCTGGTGTCCGATCGATCCATCGACGTTCAAATCAACATTGTTACCGGACATACATGTACTCGGCGATGCCTGTATCGCCGATCCGATACCCAAGTCGGCCACCGCAGCCAACAGCCAGGCAAAATTTGCCGCACTGGTTATTGCGGCCGAACTTGCCGAAGAGACGCCGCCGTTGCCGTCATTGCATAACACCTGTTACAGCATCGCCGCACCAGACTATGCATTTTCAGTAACCGGCATGTATGCACTGGAATCCGGAGCAATTAAAGCCAATGCCAGGGCTGCGGCAGTCAGTCCGCTGGCGGCGGGAAATGATTTGCGCAAGACTGAATACCGTTATGCGCAAGGCTGGTATGACAGTATCATTCGCGACAGTTTTGGTTGATTCGATCGGCCTTACTGCAGTTTTTGTTCCAGTGCTTTGACGGCTACCCGGGTGGCGTGGCAAATTAAATCAAACTCTGCATCGCGGCAGTAGCGATCATATTGATAGCTGCCCAGCGCCAACAGTCCCTCCCAGTGCTTGTCAACCAACGGAATCAATAATGTGGAATGGATTTTATCTGCAGGCTTGTCTTTTCTCGCAAACAATATTTGCAAATGTTCACTTTGCAGGCTGTCAATCAAAGGCTGGGCACGATTAAACAATTCGGTGAACATGGAGCGCAGCTTGTCATGCTGTCCGAGTATTTCAATATTGTCAGCGCTGAGAGGTATGCGCTGTTGCATGAACATGAACAGCCGCACCTGCTGGGCACCATGCTGCTGGCGCATATAGCCAAGCAGACAGGCAAGTACTGACTTGGGCTCGTCGGCAGCGAACATATTCATCAGTGTCTTGTGATTTAGCTGTTGTAATTGATGCAGCTTGTCGAGCCGTTGATGCAGCGTTTCCAGCTCTTGCTGTTGCTGCGCATACTCGCGTTGTTGCTGCGGGATGGTGCGTTCCAGTAGTGAGCTGACGCCAGCATGGGTAGGATGTGGAATACTGAGCCAGGTCAGTAGCTCGGGGTGTTTTACCAACAGGTCAGGACGCTGTTTCAGACGTTCGCTGATTTGGCCGGGGCTGAAATCCGGCTGTAAATCCTGCTCGGGATGCATCATACGTAAATCCCTCATTTTGATACTGCTACGACTTCAGTAACGCCGAATGAGCCGGCCTCGAACCGGTTCCAGAGATTGTAGCCCAGCGGTTGAAAATTGCCCGAAAATTAACCGGGCGTCAATAGTGTGTGCGGCCGGAGCCTTAATCTATTTGAATTGTCAGGAACAGGGCAGTTCCACTAGAATCCGCGCTTCTATAATTCGACAGACCCCTACACTTATACCCTGGAGAGACTTGATGTCAGATAAAATTGTATTTCGTACCGGTGAAGCCACCGTGTTTGCCGCCGACGGCCAGGCCACCGATGCCATGCCGGAAATAGTTATCGGCCATGTTGATGGCCCGGTCGGCAATGCCTTTGCCAACCTGATGGGGCAAACCGAGGGTCACACCCGTATGTTTGCGATCCGCGCGACCAACCAGATGGTCAAGCCGGTGACACTGATGGTGCCGAAAGTGACGATCAAGTCTACCGATTACGTCAATCTGCTCGGCGGCCCGGTGCAGTCAGCCGTTGCCGATGCAGTACTGGATTGTGTGATCGACGGGGTGATCCCGAAAGATCAGGCCAATGATCTTTGCATCATCGTGATGCTCTGGATCGCGCCGGAATGTGTCAGGGATACGAATCTGGACCGCAAGGATCTGTACCGGACAAATTACGAAGCCATGAAACTGGCAGTTAAACGCGCCATGAATAACGCGCCAACGATTGATGAGCTGATCGCTAACCGTCAGAAGATTCATCACGAGATGTATAACCCGGAGACGGGTGAATCTATCTGGTAGCAGGCTGTCGTTGAATGATAGCCTGGATGATGTTTTGCCAGTGACTAAACAAAGCCGATGCTGGAGTTTCCCAGTATCGGCTTTCTAGATCGTTTCAACCAGTTGTACGAGTATGATTTCACAGGCGCCGCTACCGGTGTCGGTGCGGGTTGTTGATGTGCGCCAGCGCCAGCCGCTGGCATTATCTACATTCACCAGATAGCCGCGTAAACGCACGATCTGGTTCTCGCGCACCTCCTGCAACGTCCGCCGGATCTGGTCATTGGCCGGGATCATATGCATGTTCGCACTATTGTGTTCGATATCACGCCGCGGTACCGGAAACTCATCGACGGACCAGCGATAAAACCGGCCCGATTGCTTGATATTGATTTTTTCGAGTACTTCAGGCTGCGCCATCGGTCCCCAGCCCAGCGCCAGATCCAGTGGCGATAATTGTGCTTCTGTGCCCCATGAATAGGGTTTACGGCCAAGTACACGTGCCTCGATCTGGAATTCCGCCATCGGCCGGAGTTTGAATTCGCCGGCGTTCAGACCCGGAGGGTTGTCGAGTTTTTTCTGGATTGGCGGTTTTTCGACAGACAGGTTGCGGGCAAAACTGTAGGGCAGTTCACCGGCCGGGGCCATGTCAACCTCGACCGGACCGGGACGGTTCCACCATTGCCAGGCACCGATGATGATCAATATTACAAAGAACAGTCGCAGGGACATGGCAAGCCGTAATCAATTATCCGGCACGAGCTGCAGGCTTTTCGTTAATGCTGTTTGCAGATCATGAATGGCAGCTATGCTGTAATCATCTGTTGCCTGCAGATGTCCCCAGACCGGCAGTGGCCAGCAAAGATCATCCTTGTGCCTGGCAATAACATGAATATGTAATTGCGGCACAATATTGCCGAGGGCGGCGATATTGATCTTGTCCGCGTTGAAGTAGGTCTCGGCAAAATTTGCCAGTTGTCTGATTTGTGTTGTACAGATTTGATACTGGTCCGGGTCCAGTTCATGCAGTTCGGTGCAATCTCCTGCCGGCACCAGAATCAGCCAGCCGACACTGGCATTTTTGTGCAGCAATAAAGTGTTGTCACCCAGGCACCCGAGCCGGTGGGTGTCGGCGGCCATCTGCGGATGCAATTGCGGACTGGACATCAGGAGGCAGCTTCGTTTTCTTGCCAGTCGTTGATGGCCTCCTGCGCTGCACGAAAGGCTTCAATGCCTGCCGGTGCGCCGCAGTAAACAACGGCCTGTAATAATACTTCCCGGATTTCCTCAATGCTGCAGCCATTGCGCAAGGCACCACGGACATGGCCCTTGAGTTCAGTCGTGGCTTTCATTGCCGCAAGCATGGCAATGGTGATCAGGCTGCGGGTTTTTAATGGCAGAGCATCACGTGTCCAGATTTCACCCCAGCAGTTTTCTGTAACCAGATCCTGTAATGGCTGGCTGAATTCGCCAGCGTTGGCTAGTGCCCGGTCAACAAAGGCATCCCCCATGACCTGCCGGCGTAGCGCCAGTCCCGCAGCATATTTTTTGCTCTTCATGATCTATGCATCCTGTAGCCAGCGTGCCGCATCTTTCGCCGAGTAGGTAACAATGCCGTCAGCACCGGCACGCTTGCAACCCAGCAATGCTTCAAGGACACAGGCACGTTCATCCAGCCAGCCATTCGCTGCTGCAGCTTTTAACATCGCATATTCACCGGAGACGTTATAGACAAATGTGGGCATTCCGAAAGTCTGTTTGACCCGGAGCACAATATCAAGACAGGGCAAGCCGGGCTTGACCATGACCATATCGGCACCTTCTTCAATATCGAGTGCGACTTCGCGTAATGCTTCATCAGTGTTGGCCGGATCCATCTGGTAGCTGTATTTATTACCGCCACCCAGATTCCCCGCCGAGCCGACAGCATCGCGGAACGGTCCGTAGAAAGCTGATGCATACTTGGCCGAATAGGCGAGTATGCGTGTATTGACGTGATGGGTTTGTTCCAGTGCCTGGCGGATGGCACCAATACGGCCATCCATCATGTCCGAGGGGGCGACAATATCGGCGCCCGCACTGGCATGTGACAAGGCCTGGCGCACCAGGATATCCACAGTCGCATCATTGACTACATAGCCCTTGCCATCGACAAGCCCATCCTGGCCGTGGCTTGTAAATGGATCCAGTGCAATATCTGTGATGATACCGAGTTCGGGTTGTGCCGCTTTCAGTTCCGCGACGGCACGTTGCAGCAGACCATCCGGATTCCAGGCTTCGCTGGCGTCTTCCGACTTTTTCGCCGCGCTGATGATCGGAAACAGTGCTACAGCCGGAATTCCCAGTTGTACCAGTTCAGCGGCTTCGCTGAGTAATATGTCAATGCTGACGCGCTCGATGCCCGGCATGGATGCTACTGCTTCGCGCTGGCCCTGGCCTTCAATCACGAACATCGGATAAATCAGATCGGCAGGTGTCAACAGCGTTTCACGCATCAGCCGCCGGGAAAAATCATCCGCACGCATACGTCGTGGCCGGTTTGCCGGATAGCGGCCGGGAAATAGTCGGGTCATAAACAATAGCTCCAATCCGATCGTTCAAAATCTGGGCAACATTATAGCGTTTTCCGCCAGCCAAGCCGTTAGTGAATGACTCATTGCCCCGGCCAGGCTACCATAAGCGGCCATACCGGCAGTTCATCAATTTCAGTTCAGGAGACAGTAGTAATGACGGCAAAAATCATCGATGGCAAGCAGATTGCGGAGGAAGTGCGGGCCGACTGGAAAATTCGTGCTGATGCACTCAAGGCGCAGGGCGTGCTGCCGGGGCTGGCTGTCATCATCGTCGGTGATAACCCGGCCTCGAAGGTTTATGTGCGCAACAAGATCAAGGCCTGTCATGATGTTGGCCTGCACTCGGAGGTGCATGAACTGCCTGCTGACATTACCGAGGCCATGGTGCTGAAACAGATTCAGGATTTGAATAACAATCCCGACATTCACGGTATCCTGGTGCAGTTGCCATTACCGGATCAGATCAGTGAAGACAAGGTACTGGAGACCATCTCGGCAGAAAAAGATGTCGACGGTTTCCATCTTTATAACCTCGGCGCACTGGTTGTCGGTAATACTGTATTCCCGCCGTGTACACCTTATGGCGTGCAGTGTTTGATTGAGTATATGGGAATTCCGATCGAGGGTCAGAATGCTGTTGTCGTCGGCCGCAGTAATATCGTCGGCAAGCCGATGGCACTGATGTTATTGCACAAGGGCGCCACAGTCAGCATTTGTACGTCCAAGACCCGTGACCTTGCATTCTATACCCGGCTTGCCGATATCCTGGTCGTGGCCGTTGGCAAACCGAATCTTGTTACCGCGGACATGGTCAAGCCAGGTGCTGCCGTCCTGGATGTGGGCATAAACCGTTTGCCGGAAGGCAAGCTGGTCGGTGATGTGGATTTCGAGGCCGTGAAAGAAACAGCGGGTTACATCACCCCGGTGCCTGGCGGGGTCGGGCCAATGACCATCTCAATGCTGGTTGCCAATACGGTAATGGCCGCCGAGCGCTTGAGTGGTTTGGGAAGCGGCAAATTTGAGTAGTTTTTCAGCTACCGATGTAAACGTTGAAACCTGTCAGCGTTAGTTGAGTGTGTTGGCAGTTGTCTCAATCCACTCGGCTGCTGTCTGGGTGATTTCCTTTGCAGTTTTGCCCCGGGCCTGAATCGGCGGGCCGATGATG
>JBBDSJ010000063.1:7418-9068 GCA_040905025.1 Gammaproteobacteria bacterium | reverse complement strand
CTGGGTGATTTCCTTTGCAGTTTTGCCCCGGGCCTGAATCGGCGGGCCGATGATGACCTGAATCGTTCCCGGTTTTTTGGCGAAGCTGTTTTTCGGCCAGCACAGGCCGGCATTATGCGCGACCGGCACCACCTGGCGTTGTGTAGCTTCGGCGAGCATCCCGCCACCGGGCAGGTATTTACGGCTTTCACCAGGTGCTGTGCGTGTACCTTCCGGAAATACAACAACCGAACAGCCGCTTTGCAAGCGTTCGGAGCCCTGGCTCACTATCTGCTTGCTGGCGCGAAAACCGTTCTTGCGATCAATGGCGATCGGTCGCGTTGTTGCCAGTCCCCAGCCGAACAACGGTATCCACAAGAGTTCGCGTTTCATGATAAACACCAGTGGTGTGCTGAATATCACCTGCACCGCCATGGTTTCCCAGGCTGATTGATGTTTGCACATAATGATCGCCGGTTCAGCCGGGATATGCTCCCTGCCCTGAACCTGAAAACGGATCCCGCAGGTAATTCTTAACCACCACAGGCTGAAGCGGGCCCATTGCGAGATGATGCGATAACGGAAAGAATAGGGGAGTGGATAAATCAGCAGGCTCAGCGGAGTGAAGATCAGCATCGCTGCCGTGATGCCAAGATAATAAATCAGTGCGCGCAGAACAGCCATGCGACTCAGTTTGCCAGTAATTCGTTAACGAACTCGGCGAGGTTATCGTATATCGCTACACCCTCGGGTACTTTCTTCTGGCGCACGAGCTTTTCGCCATGACCGGTACGCACCAATACCGGTTTCGCGCCGGCCGCACGGGCAGCCTGCAAGTCACTGAGTTTGTCGCCGACGCAAGGTACGTCAGCGAGATTGGCGCGCAGACGACTGGTGATATCAATAAACATGGTCGGGTTCGGTTTGCGGCAATCGCTGTTTTTGTCACGCACCCCGGCCGGACAGAAAAAAATCGCTTCAATGACGCCACCATATTGCGCCAGGTGGCTGAGCATCTTCTGATTGATGGATACCAGCCCCTCAATGGTCAGGCGGCCACTGGCCAGACCTGCCTGATTGGTGGCTACAACAACGTGATAACCGTTTTGTGACAAGCGGGCAATGGCCGGCAGACTTCCCGGCAGCGCATGCCACTCATCGGCAGACTTGATATGTTCTGTCGATGTTTGGTTGATGACGCCATCACGGCCAAGAATGATTGTAGGCATAACGTCAGTATAGAGTGTCAGGTTTGATCCTGCAGCCGCGATATATCAGCGATACGCCGGAACAAATCACGCAGGCTAGCGAGCAGGGCAATCCGGTTATTGCGCAGATTTTCATCTTCACACATGACCATGACAGATTCAAAAAACGCATCGACACTGTCACGCAATCCAGCAAGCAGGGTCAGTGCTTCAGTGTATTGATTGTTGGCAAGCAGCGGTTCAACTTTTAATTGCAGCGTTGCAAGTTCTTTTGCCAGTTGTTTTTCAGCGCTGTCCTGCAATATCGTTTCATCCATTCCTGCATTCGCAGCTACATTATCAGCCTGCTTGAGGATATTGCTTATGCGTTTATTGGCTGCTGCCAGACTGGTGGCTTCCGGTAATTGCCGGAATGCTTCAACCGCCAGCAGGCGTTGATGAAAATCGAATGGCCGGGTTGGAA
>JBBDSJ010000063.1:0-7318 GCA_040905025.1 Gammaproteobacteria bacterium | reverse complement strand
GTGTCGAGCCGATCGGCAATTGCAAGTGCCTGGCCGGTTTTTGTATCTGCTACCCGGTCACCGGCAAATCGTGGCAGGTAATGTGATTCAATGGCAGCGGCAACGTCTTCCGGTTCACCATCATGCCGGGCGATATAGCGGCCTATGGTGCCCTGCAACTCGGGAAACTCACCGACCAGATCCGTCAGCAGGTCGCATTTACTGATTTCCGCAGCACGCCGTGCCTGTTCCGGGTCACTGCCAATAGCAGTGGCAATGTGTTCGGCGAGTTGTGCTACCCGGCGTTGCTTGTCGCCCAGACTGCCGAGCTGCTTCTGGAACGTCATATCATCGAGTAACGTCACACGGCTGGCGAGTGATTGAGCCCGATCCTTGTCCCAGAAAAACATCGCATCCGTGAGCCGTGGCACGATGACACGTTCATTGCCGGCACGGATACGCTCCGGCTCGCGGCTTTCGATATTTGCAACAGTTATAAAATGTGGCAACAATTCGCCGCTGTCCGGGCCACGCAGTGGAAAGTAGCGTTGCTGGCCTTCCAGGGTTGCGATCAGGACTTCTTCGGGCAGCGCCAGAAACTTCGGATCAAAATTTCCGAGCACCGGCACCGGCCATTCGACCAATGCGGCAATCTCGGCAACCAGTTCACTGTCGGCAGCACTATTAAGCGCAATTCCATCAACGCTCTTTGCCAGTGATTGCACCTGTTCACTGATGGCCTGATTCAACGAACCCTGTGAATCGTTTAACCAGACATGTGCCTCGCGCAGCTGGCTAACATATTTGCCGGCAGATTCGATCGTGATTTGATCCGGATGATGATAGCGATGGCCCCGACTTTCATGGCCAGTTTTAACACCAAGAATATCGCAATCGATAACATCCTTGCCCAGCAGCATGATGACCCAGTGCACCGGCCGGACAAATTCGGCACTGGAGTCACCCCAGCGCATGCGCTTTGGTATCGGTAATCTGGTCAATGCTTCATTGACTATGCCGGGGATTAGTACGGCTGCAGTCTTGCCTTCAGCAATGCTGGCAAAAAACAGCTTGCCGTCCTTCTGTTCAAGTCGATCAACGGTTGTGCCACAGGATTTGGCAAACCCTTGTGCGGCTTTGCCTGGTTCACCATTTTCCGTGAATGCAATGTTGACAGCCGGCCCGAAGCGTTCAACAGATTGATCCGGCTGCTCACTGAGAATATTACCGGCAACCAAAGCAAGCCGCCGGGGGGAGAAATACAGTTTGCCGCTGTCGGTGTTATCGATCAGTCTGGCAGTGACAAGTCCCTGCATGCATTCAGCAAAAAAATGATCCGCCAGCTTCCTGAGTGCCTTCGGCGGCAGCTCTTCGGTGCCGATTTCTATCAGCAAATCATGGGTTGCCATCTTTATGTCGCCGCCGGTTTGTTTTTACTCAGCGGAAAGCCCAACGCTTCGCGGCGATTGTAATAAGCCTGGGCAACGCCGCGTGCGAGTGTACGTACGCGCAGGATGTAACGCTGGCGTTCAGTGACGGAAATCGCCCGGCGCGCATCCAGCAGATTGAAGGTATGTGATGACTTCAACATCTGTTCATAGGCCGGCAGGGGCAAGTCAAGATCCAGCAGTCGCTGACATTCTTTTTCGCAGTTATCAAACCAGCCAAACAGGCTCTGTGTGTCGGCCTGTTCAAAGTTATAGCGTGATTGCTCGACTTCATTCTGATGATAGATATCGCCGTAGGTTACCTTGCCGGCCGGTGTATCACACCAGACCAGATCATAAACGCTGTCGGTCTCCTGCAGATACATCGCAATGCGTTCCAGACCGTAGGTCAGTTCACCGGCCACCGGTTTGCAATCCAGGCCGCCGACTTGCTGAAAATAGGTGAACTGGCTGATTTCCATACCGTTCAGCCACAGTTCCCAGCCCAGCCCCCAGGCGCCCAGCGTGGGTGATTCCCAGTTATCTTCAACAAAACGGATGTCATGCACCAGCGGGTCAATGCCGAGATTGCGCAATGAATCCAGATACAGATCCTGGATGTCGGCTGGTGAAGGTTTGAGAATGACCTGAAACTGATAGTAATGCTGCAAGCGATTCGGGTTATCGCCATAGCGGCCGTCGGTCGGCCGGCGTGAGGGTTGTACGTAAGCGGCATACCAGGGTTCCGGGCCGATTGCCCGCAAAAAAGTCGCCGGGTGAAATGTGCCGGCACCGACTTCCATGTCGTAGGGCTGCTGGATCACGCAACCGTGACCGGCCCAGAATGCCTGCAGGCGGAAAATCAGTTCCTGAAAATCTTTAGGTGTCGGGTTGACGGCAACCGGCATGACGGTCTCAATCAGACTTGTGAACAAGCCCGGCAGTATAACGGCTGCTTGTGGTGATGTGTATGCGGCATTATGTGCCGCGATAATTATCGGTTGGCCGGGCGGGTCAGACTGTCCATGGTTTCAGTCAGGACCTTGAACTGGAACTCCGGTATTTGATAGACCCAGTCGCTCAGCCGGTTGTGCAGATCGCGCGCTTCTTCGGAAACCGGCATTTTAATGGTGGCTGCCGAATCAGCAGCCAGTAAATCAGCGCCATCATCATTATTGTTGTCGTTCTTTCTGGCAAGCGCAGCATCATAATCGAATTCAAAGTGGGCAAAATAACGGTCATCAAGCTGGAATGTACTGACCTTGATAATCATGCCGTCGAATGTACTGATGGTGGTCTGTGCTATACGCGTGTCGGAATCGAAACTGGTTCTGGCACGTACGTCCCGGGCCTGTGTTTCCTGCAATGCGGTGGCGAAACGATTTAGCGCCAGGGATGACTGTACTTCACGATCAGCGGGCAGGTTGGTAATGACAAAAGTGGCAGTAGGTGATTCCCGCTCTATATCAACCCGGCTGTCATCAGCATGCACAATCTCTACCCGCTGAATCTGATCGGCAGTGATATTGAGGATGTCCGGATTGAACCAGGCAGTTTTTTCCGCAGATACCGGTACGTTACCTTCCACCAGCAAGGCATGTTCGTCATCAGGCCGCCGCACATAAAGCCCGGTCTGGATATTGGTCACGCGGCTGATGCGCGCCTTGCCGACGATCAGGTCGGCAAGTGTGTTGCCCTCACTGTCACTTACCATGACACGAACAGAACGGCTGTCCGGTTGTTCCGGATCCTGTACATCCAGACGGTGATACAGCTCCGGATTGCGCGTTTTGCGCTCCAGCGTCTTCAGATCAGAGAGATTGATCAACAATTCCCGAACCTGATCAAACTGTGCCGGATAGTCATCACTGTTGGCAATACGCCAGGACTCACCATCGCGCTCAAGCAAGGTCTTGTGCCGACTGCTGAGCAGGCTGATGCTGCCGGCATCATTAATATTCTGCTGTAGTGCCGGTAACAGTGGCTCCTTGGTCAGGAAAGTTGGCGAGCTGTCCTTGTTGACAACAACTGCCGCTGTAATAATCAGCGTCAGTGTAATGGCGGTAAAGACGATCAGTGTATTCTTGTTCATAAAATTGATTCAGTAACTCAAATTGACTACGATTGGTCACTGCGCCGGCGTCGCATATATACCCGGAAGATACCTACACCGACAGCTATAAATGCAATCAGTAGTGGAATCAGTGTGACATTTATAAAGCGCAGACTGGAGCCGAGTTCTTCAATATCTTTTTGTAAGTCATGCTGAACAGCACGCAGTTCCTTGCGTACTTCAAGTTGCTGGCGCCGGAATTTTTCTATTTCTTCAGCCTGTTCCGGACTCATAATCAGACCGGATGCGCCCTGTTCCTGTTGCAGGGTCTGAATACGTTCTTCTGCTTCTTTCAGTTGTGCTTCGAGCTCCTGTTCGCGTTGCCGGTACTGGGCTTCGGCCGCCCGGCGAATGCGTTCAACCACCTCAAATGGCCGTGAATATACGCCGCGGCTGCGCAGGCTGAACAGGTCATTGTTACCGGACAGGTTCTCGAGAGCGTTGATAACGAAATCACCGTTGTCAGCAATAGGTTGCGGCATTTGCATGCCGAAATAATCCTGCTCACGTACCCAGAAGCGATCAGCCAGCATATCAGTATCGGCAACAATGACGGCATTCAGCTCACCACTGGTTACAGTTTCGTCATCACCTTCTATTTTACTGTCTCGCGGCTTGCCCTTCGGAAAAGCGGTTTGAATCGGACCACGGACAAATGCTGCCAGTACCTGACGACTGTCACTGGAAGAAAAGTTTTCCAGAATCACATTCGGGTCACGCTGGAAAATGATCAGATCACGTTCCAGCAATGTCGATTGCGGTGATGTCTGTAGTAACGGCTCGATTTCCAGCGCACTGTCTTTGAGCAGGCTGATATGACTGGCTGTGGCCAGATTAATACGCCGAAGCTGGTTGGTAATGAAGCTATCCTCATTCAGATTATCGCTACCGAGTTGTAGCCATGGCAGATATTGCACCTCCTGCATGCCGCGTGCCCCGCGATGCTGTACGCGCATGGCGGCATTAATATCACCAACGATTTTATCGGCAGCAACCTGCAAACCCCATACCTCAAACAGATCCTCAAGGTTGGAATCACGTTGTGGTATCACCATCGGGCTGTCCGGGTCTGGTTTGACGTCATCCGATTCCGATAACGGATCGACAAACACCATCAGTTTGCCACCTTTCAATACCCACTGGTCGATGACATAACGGCTGGTTTCATCAAGCCGTTTCGGATGCACGACCATCAGGACTTCGATGTCACGACTGATATAATTTATATTACTGCCCAGATCACGCACCTCAAAAAACTCGCGCATGGTCCGGACTATGGCGGTGTCTCTTGAATCACGTTCGCCGGATTTGCGGAATAACGGGAAATCACCGACCACCCCTACAACACGTTGTTCCGGATTGGCAAGTTTGTAGACCAGCTTGGTGAGTTCATACTCAAGCGCACTTTCACGATCCGGTGCAAAGAACGGAATTATGTCGGTGTCATCGGTAGAGTTGCTGCCGAGCAGGCCAAAGTAGGCACGTTCACCACTGTTACCGATAGGAATACTTTGCAGTCCTTCTGCAACCGCGGAATCTTCTTCGCTGGAGAATGGCTGCGGATCAATAATTTCCAGATGCAGCCGGCTGCGGGAATTGGCAACATATTCACGCAGCATGTCGCGTACGCGCAAACCATAGTTTAATAATTGCGGATAGCCGAGCAGTTGTTCCTGTGAAAAATAGAACCGTAGCGTAATCGGTTCATCAATACTGCCAAGAATATTGACGGTGCCGTCGGACAGGGTATACAAATTATCTTCAGTCAGATCCAGCCGCCAGTTGGTCAACACAGCATTGGCAATAATGTTGATCGAAATAAACAGACACGTTGCCAGGATCAGGCCGGTGCCGGAAATAAGACGTCTATTCTGCATGATCCGTTAACTCGCTTTCCTGGTTTCAACAACCACAACGTTCGCATACAGCCAGAACGCGATCAGTGTTGTGAAGAAAATAATGTCACGGACGTCAATAACGCCCTTTTTGATGGAATCAAAGTGAACAAAGAAACTGAATGAGGCGATTACATCGACAATTGCCTGCGGTGCCCAGCCCTTGAAGAAATCCAGCACCAGCGGGAAGCCACTGAGAATAAACAGAAAGCAAATTACCACGCTGACAACAAACGCGATAACCTGACTTTTGGTCAGCGCCGATATGCAGGAGCCAATTGCGAGAAAGCCGCCAGCCATCAACAGACTACCGATGTAGCCGGCTATAATGACGGTATTGTCCGGTTCGCCGAGATAATTCACGGTCAGCCACATTGGAAAAGTTAATACCAGTGCTACAGCAGTGAAAGCCCAGGCTGCCAGAAACTTGCCGACAACGGCCTCGGTAATGGATATCGGTAACGTCATTAACAGTTCAATCGTGCCGCTCTTGCGCTCTTCCGACCACAGGCGCATGGCGATGGCCGGGATCAGAAACAGATACAACCATGGGTGAAAGCGGAAAAACGGTTCCAGATCGGCCTGGTTGCGTTCATAAAAGCCACCCAGGTAAAAACTGAATATGCCGGTCAGGAACAGAAATATAACGATAAATACATAGGCTACCGGTGTCGCGAAGTAGCCGACAAACTCACGTTTGAAAATAGCGTAGATGTTATGCATGGTCAGGCATTCTGGCTGGGGTGATGAGGCATAATTCAGGCTGCGCGCGCAGCAGGATCGAATGTTTCACGCGCATGCGGTTGCGTAATCTGCCGGAAAACATCATCCAGCCGGCCTGATTCCACCCTCAGTGAACTGACTGCCCAGTTATGCTCATGAATGCAATGGCTGATTGGAGTAATGATTTCATGGCCATCACGGGGTACTGCGAGCAGGGTTACCTGCGTGCCGGCTTCATGCAATTGTTCAACGCGGTCAACGTGATCCAGATTCTGCAGCGCTGCTTGTGCATCGGCGGCAACGCTTCGATTGAGTTGTAATGTGACCGCGTTATGCATGTCCGAGCGTGCCTGCAAGTCAGCCGGTGTGCCATCGAATAACAGCCGACCGGCAGCAATAATAATGGCACGTGAGCAGACCGCATCGACTTCCTCAAGTATATGTGTCGAGATGATGATCGCTTTGCTGGCTGCCATATTTTTTATCAGCGTACGGACTTCATGTTTCTGATTCGGATCCAGCCCGTCAGTCGGTTCATCCATGATCAGGATTTCCGGATCATGCAGCAGTGCCTGCGCCATGCCAACGCGGCGCTTGTAGCCCTTGGATAGTGTTTCAATCGTCTGCTCGAGCACGCCCTGCAACTGGACTTTGTTGATAGCATCCTGGATATGTTGCTCACGGACAGCACCCGTCAGCACACGGATATCAGCGATGAATTCGAGAAAACTGCGCACGGTCATCTCGCCATAACACGGAGCACCTTCAGGCAGATAGCCAATCCGCTGTTTGACCTTGATAGGATCGGTGAGTACATCATGACCGGCCACACGCACTGTGCCGCTGGTAGGTTCGAGGAAGCCGGTGATCATTTTCATCGTTGTGGATTTGCCGGCGCCGTTCGGGCCAAGAAAACCCAGTACTTCGCCGCGTGCAACATTGAATGACACATCGCGTACGGCATGCAGATGGCCAAAACTTTTATGCAATGAATCGACTTCGATCAAATTATCCATGGTGCCTCTGTTATTTGAACTTGTTTCAAGGTCGTATCTGGACGATGGTTGCCCGGGCTGGCCGGGTGCGAAGATTGCTGTTGCGGCAGTGTAATCGTAATTCGTCAGCTGACAGGCCGCCCTATTGTCCACATTCAGCAGACGCCGTCAAACAGGCCAACGTCA
>JBBDSJ010000062.1:5120-6988 GCA_040905025.1 Gammaproteobacteria bacterium | reverse complement strand
GCTGGGCGGTGTGTTCGACACTTTGTGAACCCGGCGGGCGTGAGGTAATGGTCAGTGTATCAAGTGTGGCGTGATCGTCACGCGGGTTCACGCTGTCCTGCGCCAGTACTACGCCGGGAATTAGACCCAGCATGCATAGCGTTGTGCCTGATAAATAATTTTTCATTGTTATCTCCCAAAAATGGCAGCGCATGCCGCCAGGGCATACGTTTAAAATATGGCCCGCAAAGATGGGCCTCAAGAATGGGCCTCAAGAATGGGCCTCAAGAATGGACTAGGGCGTCAGGATTGAATCAGTTCAGGAAATGCGGGGGGTGCGCGGGGCTGAAATACGGCGGTGACAACTGCTGTCGAGCGGGGGCTGGACCCCGTGGCCGCAGATTCGGTATGAATTTCTGTTCCGGTAGTCAGTTTGCTGCTGCTGACGGTCTGTTTGAATTGCTGGCCGAGTGCACATGCGGCGCAATGACTGTCTTCACCGGTCAGCAGATGTTCAGTGCTGTGCGCAAGGCTGGCAGCCTGCATAAAAACCAGCAGGGTGAGCAACATGACAGTGAAGAAGCGGCGTAACAGCATGAACAGGGTTAGCAGGTTTGTATCAGAATTGACGTTACATTATAACATTACAAAACCAGTCCGATGCAAGTTATACTGGGTATCCATCCGGAGCCGACAATAACCATGCCGAAAAAACGCGTATTGATGCCGTTCAAAGACAGCGGCCATGAACACCAGCATTGCCAGCATGACGCCATGCAGACGGCCGAGCGGGTTTGTGCCGAGCGCGGCCTGCGGTTGACGCCGCTGCGCCGGCAAGTGCTGCAGCTGGTCTGGGACAGTCATGAGCCGGTGAAAGCCTACGATGTGTTGGCGCGCTTGCAGGAGACACATGCCAATGCGGCGCCGCCGACCGTTTACCGGGCCCTGGAATTTTTGCAGGAACAGGGTTTTGTCCACCGTATTCAGTCGATGAACGCTTATCTCGGTTGTGGTGCAGCGAGTGAATCACATGACAGCCAGTTTCTGATTTGCCGCGATTGTGGTGAGGTGGCGGAACTGGATGATGCCGAGATCAGTGATTTGCTCAGCCGCAAGGCACGCACACTCGGGTTCCATATTGATAATGAAACGATTGAAATCCGTGGCCGATGTGCCAGTTGCCGGCACTGAAGCCGGATTTGCCGGATGAAATTCGTCGCCCTGGTTCTGTTTTGTAGCCTGCTGTTGCCACAGCCAGCAAAGGCTGAACAGGGCATTCTGTTTGTCAGCATTCCGCCGCAGAAATATCTGCTTGAACGCCTGGCCGGTGACGACTGGCAGGTGGCCACATTACTGGGTCCGAGTGCGAACCCGCATAATTATGATCCGTCGGCGCGACAGCTGGCGGCGCTTGCTGAAGCGCATACCTATTTCATGATTGGCATCCCGTTTGAAAGTCAGTGGCGCGAACGCTTGCAGGCGTTGAATCCGAATATGGCAATCTATACGTGTGGTGCAGAACCTCACGAGCATGCGGCAGATGACCAGTATGATCATGCTGCGTCTGCTGCAGGAATGCTGCGCTCAGGTCACACAGACCCGCATATCTGGACCAGTCCCGTCGCTGCCGTAGGCATAGTCGATTGTATGACGACGGCATTGAGCGCGCTGAGACCCGCCCAGGCTGATGTGTATACACAGCGTCGTGATATGTTGCGACAGGATTTGCAAGAGCTGGATCAGCGTATACGTGTCCTGCTCAAAGATGTCAGCCCACGTTATCTGCTGGTGCAACACCCGGCCTGGGATTATTTTGCTGACGCCTATGATTTTGAACAGATATCAATCGAGCGTGACGGTCATGAACCCAATGCCAGACATCTGGTAAA
>JBBDSJ010000062.1:0-5020 GCA_040905025.1 Gammaproteobacteria bacterium | reverse complement strand
CTGATCGGTCCGAACGCGGGCGGCAAAAGTACCTTGCTGAAATTGATGCTGGGGCTGTTGCAGCCTGATGCGGGCGCAATTGAAGTCCTGGGCACCAAACCTGCAGCCAGCCGGTTGCAGATGGGATATGTGCCGCAGCACGCTGCATTTGCACGCGATTTTCCCATCAATGTGGAAGAGACAGTCATGCTCGGTCTGTTGGGTTTGAGCAGGAATGCCGGTGGTTTCAGTCGCACTGATCGGGCCAAAGTCGCTGCCGCACTTGCAACTGTTGAAATTGAGGATTTGGCCAAACGGCGGTTACAGGAGCTCTCCGGTGGTCAGTTGCAGCGGGTGCTGATAGCACGCGCATTGATCTCGGAACCGGAAATCCTGTTGCTGGATGAACCGACAGCCAATATTGATGTACGGGCAGAAGAAGATATTTTTGCGTTACTGAAAAATCATAATGAGAAAATGACGATTGTGGTTGTTTCACATGATGTGGCATTTATCTCCGGATTTGTTTCGCGTGTCGCCTGTTTGAACCGGACACTGGTCTGCCATGATACCGCTGCCATTGATGGCCAGTTGATTAAGAATTTGTATGCGGCGCCGGTGCGCTTGATACAACACAACCACGCGCATTGAACATGGCTGAATTTTTCACTGCACTACTGAATTACAACTTTCTGCAATATGCACTGTTTGCCGGACTGCTTGCGAGTGTCGGTTGTGGTGTGATCGGAACACTGGTGGTAGTGCGCCGGATCAGCTTTCTGGCCGGTGGTATTGCGCATGCCGTACTCGGCGGGATGGGGATTGTTTATTTTTTCGGCGGCCAGCCATTGTACGGTGCATTACCGGCAGCGTTGATCGCAGCATTATTGATTGCATTGATTAACCGGCGTTTCCAGGCGCATGAAGATACCCTGGTGGCGGCGCTCTGGTCAGTGGGAATTGCTGTCGGCATGATATTTATCACGCGTACGCCTGGGTACAGTGTCGATCTGCTCGGCTATCTGTTCGGCAATATTCTGCTGGTGACCCGGGCCGACTTGTTATTAATGCTGGTACTGGATATCAGCATTCTGTTGCTGGTGGGCCTGTATTACAAACCGTTGCTGGCAAGCTGCTTTGATGAAGAGTTTGCGCGGCTGCGTGGTGTGCCGGTTGAACTGTTTCATGTATTGTTGTTATGCATGGTGGCGCTGACTGTTGTACTGCTGGTGAAAGTTGTCGGCCTGATCCTGGTCATGGCATTGCTGACCTTGCCGGCTGCCGCCGCGATGCAGTTTTCACGATCACTGTTGCATATCATGGGACTGGCCGTAGTGTTCGGCAGTCTGATTTGCAGTGCCGGTCTGGCCGTGTCGTATGCACCGGATTTACCGACGGGGGCGACAATAGTGATCGTTGCGGCAGTGTTTTATGCGCTGTGTCTTGGTGTGCATTATCTGATGCAACGACAAACGGCAGGGATTTCCCGGTCGGGATGACACCAAAAAGCGCTTTGCCTGCTTGGTGAGACAGTAAAAAATTCTTCGAGCAAGATAACAATCGTTGCCAATAAAAAAGCCGGATTGCAATCCGGCTTTTTTATTATTGATAGTGGTTGCGGTATCAGGCGGTTGCCGGTTTTTTGACGTCTGCCAGTGTTTCACGCCGCGCGCGGGTGGCATCGGCGAGTTGCTTCAAGACCGGTACCGTTTCATCCCAGCCAATACAGGCATCGGTGATGCTCTGACCATAGACCAGCGGTTCGCCCGGTTTCAGATCCTGACGTCCGGCAACCAGATTGCTTTCAATCATGACGCCCATGATGCGATGTTCGCCGTTACGCAGTTGCGTGGCGATATCCTCGGCGACACTTAACTGGCGTTCATGCTTTTTCTGGCTGTTGGCATGACTGAAATCGACCATTATGCGGGCCGGCAAACCGGCTTTCTCGAGATCCTTGCCGGCCTGATCAATGCTGGCGGCATCATAATTCGGTGCGCCGTTACCACCACGCAAAATGATATGACAGTCCGGATTGCCACTGGTGGCAAAAATGGCTGACATACCGTCTTTCGTGACTGAAAGGAAATGATGTGGCTTGCTGGCCGCGCCAATCGCATCGACTGCAATCTTGATTGTGCCGTCCGTGCCGTTCTTGAAACCGACCGGACATGACAAGCCGGATGCAAGTTCACGATGCACCTGGCTCTCGGTCGTGCGCGCACCAATGGCCCCCCAACTGATCAGATCCGTAACATATTGCGGTGTGATCAGATCCAGATACTCGGTACCCGCCGGTACCCCCATATCATTCAATTCGAGTAACAGCTTGCGCGCCAGCCGCAGCCCCTTGTTGATCTCGAAGCTGTCATCCAGATTCGGATCATTGATAAGGCCCTTCCAGCCGACAGTCGTGCGGGGTTTTTCAAAATACACGCGCATGACGATGACGAGATCGTCACGGTATTTCTCGATCAATGGCTGCAACCGTTCGGCGTATTCTTTGGCAACGGCGGGATCATGAATCGAGCACGGACCCGTGATCACCAGCAGGCGGTCGTCGCTGCCGTTGAGAATATTGGAAATCGCGCTGCGTGCCTCGAATGTGGTCTGTGCGGCGCGTTCGGTAAGCGGAATTTCAGACAGGATTTCAACCGGTGCGGAGACCGGCTGCAGTGACTGAATCCGCAGATCATCTGTTCTGTACGTCATAGTGCTTGCTTACTAATTCAGGGAAAGCCGTTTAGATTAACGTAACTGGCAGCGATTTTCCATGCCGATATGCGCCTCCGGTACTGTCCGGAAACCGTATTTTTGCTTTGCCAGTAGTAACTTAGCCCGGTGGCCAGCTGAATTCACGGCCGGCGAGAAGATGCAGGTGCAGGTGAAATACGCTTTGGCCGGCGCCGGCACCGTTGTTGATGACAACGCGGTAATCCTCGAGTTTTTGCTCAGCGGCAATCTGCCGCAAGACATTCAGCAGGTGACCGAGTAATGCGATATGAGTGTTGTCGGCCGTGCTTAGTTTGACCAGGGATTGTTTCGGTATGACCAGAATGTGTACCGGTGCCTGCGGGTTGACGTCGCGAAAGGCCAGGCAATCGTCGTCTTCGTAAACGATATCGGCCGGAATTTCACGCTTGATGATTTTGCTGAAAATAGTATCAGTCATGGTGGCATTCAACGATCAGAGTGAATACCAACAGATTAGCTGGAGGTTGTGGTGTCCACAACCTCCAGTTACAGCGGGTCAGGGCAGGGCGGCAATCGCCAGCATCGGTTCGCCGTGATGGAGCGGTTGTGAATGCTGGTCATTGCGCCGGGCAGCAATCCGGCGCCAGTCATCCCAGTCGGAACGGCTGGCCGCGGCAGTCAACAAAATGGCCGAACTGACAGCATCCGGTTGATCCAGATGGATCGAGTGGCCACTGTTGGCCGCGATCAAATGCAATGAGTTTGCCGAAACCTTTTCCAGATCGTCTTGTAATTCATCCCAGATTTTCTCCATGACATCACCGCGTTCTGTATGTGGCCAGACACGCTTGCCACGGCTCAGCACCACCACGGGCACGTCCGGTATCGGCAGTTTGCGCACCATGTCGGCGCTGCGTTCAAAGTCCAGAAATTCAGCACTTTGCGCACTGCGTGCCTTGTATGTCGACATCAGCATGAAAGCTTTCTGGCGCAAGTCGACCGGATAATTCCCCGGCATGACCGGCCGCGATACCAGCCGCTGGCTGGCCTGCTGTGGTTTCCGTGCAGCGACATCCGCCGGTTTTTGCTGCGTTGCCGGAAACCGCTGAAACTGCTCCGGGTGTGAGGCATCCACAAGCACCAGACCACTGACCAGTTCCGGATAGGCGCTGGCGAAATAGCGAATGTTGTAGCCACCAAATGAATGGCCCACGAGCACGTAGGGCGCCGCCACGTGGGCACGCTCGAGCAGGGTTTTGAGTTCGCCCGCTATGCGGCCGCTGGTGCGTGGCATGGGGCCGGCATCACTGTAGCCATAACCGGCACGGTCGTAAGTGCAGACACGGGTATTGGCACTCAGGCTTTGCTGGACATCACGCCATTCCATTGAAAAGCCGCCGAGACCGGCATCAATGACAACAGTCGGTGAGCCCGAACCGCTGCAGTGGATGTATAGACGATGACCACCAATATCGACACGTTCGCCGGGTAATTCGCCAGCGGCTTTATGCGTCGGTTGTGAAGCGGCCCCGGTGGCATAGCTGGAGGCGGTGAATACGAGTTGTAATATGACCAACCCCGTAAAGACGCTTTGGTGTGACTTGTAGGACTTACTCATGCTCGTGCTCCTTAATGACAAGGAGACCCGGCTGTCCGGCAGCGCGCGTGACAAGCTGAGCCAGTGGCTTCAGTACGCTTTCAGGAGATTACTCTGCAAGGGTCATGCCAGAGTTGTCGCAACAAGTGAATATTGATTAGAAATCAGATAGATACGCTATTTACAGCGATGTGGGACTGGACGTTGAAAGCAATATTTGGCACCTTGATGGTGCAGCGCAACATCAAGGTGCGCCTAAAATGCACCGGAACAGGCTCGATCGCGCGCGTTTAGCGACCGGCAAGTGCCAGTAATAGTCCCGGTAACTCGTCGGCAGTGCCGAAATGCCCGGTCATGCGCAGGCATACCTGCGGATACTCAGATTGCTTGGCCGCAATGATTTCGGGAATGTCTTCGATTACATGGCGTCCGGCAGCGAGGAAATAAGGCAAAATAACGACCTCATTGCTGCCGGCGTTGATGCAGTCATCAATCGCTGCCGGAATCGAGGGTTCGGCAAGCTCGAGAAAGGCATGGCTGATCCCGGCGTAGCTTGCACCGGCCACGTCTTGCAGTCGTGTGGCCAGGGCCGCGATTTCGGCATTGGATTCCGGCCGGCGGCTGCCATGCGCAACGAGTAAAAGATGTTTCATTTAATTTCCAAATTGGAGAAAAGCGTCAGTTAACCAGTTAATTGTGTGCGCTACATAAGCACACATTGTTATTATGTGTCCTTTCGATGCCTGCCTG
>JBBDSJ010000061.1:0-7028 GCA_040905025.1 Gammaproteobacteria bacterium | reverse complement strand
TGGTGGAAGGCCTCAAGCTCTGTGCCCAGACCTTCACCAAGGATGTGAAGCAGTTATCGTGCTGTGCGGCGTGACGGAAAGACAGTGGACAGGCACCAACAATGGCGGAATTAACCATGACAGACAACAACTATGACCTGATCGTGATCGGCACTGGTACCGCAGCATCGGTGACCGCATTCAACTGCCGCAAGGCCGGCTGGTCGGTGGCGGTGATTGACCAGCGTCCGTTCGGCGGCACCTGCGCGCTGCGCGGCTGCGACCCGAAGAAGATGCTGATCGCCGCTACCGAGGTGATCGACGGCTTCGAGCGCATGGGTGCCATCGACACCGTGCAGGGCAAGGCACGCATCGATTGGGCGGCGCTGCAGCGCCACAAGCGTTCGTTCACCGACCCGGTGCCGGACAAACGCGAGCAGGCGTATGGCAAGCAGGGGATTGATGCGTATCACGGCCGCGCTCGATTCAACGGACCTGACTCGGTCGTGGTTGAAGGCAAAACGCTCACGGCGAAACACATCGTCATCGCCGCCGGCGCCGAGCCGGCCCGCTTGCCGATCGAGGGCGTCGAGCATCTGGCCTTGAGCGACGACTTTCTGGAACTGGAATCCCTGCCGCGCCGCATCGTACTGGTGGGCGGCGGCTATATCGGTTTCGAGTTCGCGCATATCGCAGCTCGGGCGGGTGCCAGCGTCACCGTGCTCAACCGCGGCCCCCGGGCCCTGACCGGTTTCGATCCGGACCTGGTCGCCCTGCTGGTCGAACGTACCCGCACGCTCGGCGTGGATGTACGTCTTGGCCACGAAGTGAAGGCGGTGCGCAAGCGCGGCGACGGCTTCGAGGTCGAGGCGCAGGGCCCCGACGGCCGCGTGGTGATCGAAACCGATCTGGCGGTGCACAGCGGCGGGCGCGCGCCCGCGCTCGAAGCACTGGATCTGGACGCGGCCGGCATCGCGCATGAGAAGGGCCGGCTGACGCTCGATGCACACTTCCGCAGCACCTCCAATCCAGCGGTGTACGCCGCGGGCGACGCCGCCGGCGGCCCGTTGCCGTTGACGCCGGTGGCCGCGCTGGAGGCGCACGCGGTGATCGACAGCCTGCTCGGCAAGCCCGGCGCGACGGTGGACTACACCGGCATCCCGAGCGCGGTGTTCACCCTGCCGGCGCTGGCGCGCGTCGGCTTGCTGGAGGCCGAGGCAAAGCAGCAGGGCCTGCGCTTCAAGGCCAAGCACGAGAGTGTGCCCGGCTGGTTTACCGCGCGGCGGGTCAACGAGTCGTGCTACGGTTACAAGGTGCTGGTGGAGGAAGGCAGTGGGCGCATTCTCGGCGCTCACCTGGTCGGCCCCGACGCGGCCGAGGTGATCAACCTGTTCGGCTTTGCCATGCGCAGTGGGCTCGGCGTCGACGCGATCCGCCACGCCACTTTCGCCTACCCGACCGCGGCTTCGGACATTGAATCGATGCTGCCATGATGCAGGGGCTGCTGATCCGCGTTACCCAGCTGAGCCACCGCCCCGCGTTGCGGGCGGGCGCAGGTTGACGACACCGCGAGCGACTTCCATATTTAGACAGGCGGGTTCTCGATCAGTCGTTGACCCCGCCGAGGTCACGCTCGCCGACCACCCCCCTTCGGTGCCGCATACTCTTATCGCCATACGCTTTAATGGAGGAGTCCTAATGAAACTATCCCACAAAACCATACTGTTGACCGGTGCCACCGTGGGATCGGCCGCGAGACCGTAGCCAGATGTTTGCTGCTCATGCACGGAAACAGGGGACAGACCCTGAGGTATCCCCACGAAAATCCGATTAAAACCGATCAAAAACAATCGACTATAAAAAGCATTAAATAATAAACATGCATGATGAATGCTGATCAGATCGAAGTACACACTTTGAATCGATCAGGAGTTATCACCACGCAGGCGCGACAAGTGTTACATAAATTATTGATGAATACCGGCGGATTTCAAGTGAATTGTCGCCTAAGGTTTAAATTATGCCGCCCTGTTGCTCATCTCAGATTTATGTTTTTCCGGATTGAGCAGAACCTCTGTTTTGATGACCACCGGGTTTTCCCTCAACCATCTGGGTTACACAATACCGCCTCAAGCCGATTGTGGATGGATAGGCGAGGCTGGTCCCGGCGCTTCCTATGGTGATGAAATGGAAGGGGGCGGACGTGCCGGCTTCGATAATGACTTCACACAACGTAACACCACGATCATGACCTGGAATTGCATGCACCTTGCAGGCATGCTCAAAGGGGCTGGCGGGATTCCGAACGAGGGCAACGACCGTAACGCATGGGCAGCCGGGCAGCGATTCGGCTTTGAGAATCCCGATGCAAGTGCAGGATAACAAGGCGCTGTACCTGACCGCTATTCCGCTGCCATGCACAGCTTCTATTAAGCGGACTTAGATTTAAAAAGGCATGCGCATCATTGTTCTGACGTCACTCGCCATGACGGCTTTTGCAGGTAATTCACTGCTCTGTCGGGCCGCCCTCATACACACCAGCATCGATGCAGCCAGTTTCACTACCATTCGATTGATTTCCGGTGCAGTGGTGCTTTGGCTAGTTGTGCAAATGCGGCACGGCACACCGGCCGGTGCAGGCAACTGGCTGTCGGCAGGTGCATTGTTTGTTTATGCGGCCGGCTTTTCTTTTGCCTATATCAGCTTGCCTGCGGCAACCGGTGCACTGCTGCTCTTTGCTGCCGTCCAGGCGGCAATGATCAGCTATGGTATTTGGGCTGGAGAACGGCTGCTTAAACTGCAACTCCTTGGCCTGCTCCTCGCTTTCGGAGGGCTCATTGGCCTATTGCTGCCGGGGCTCTCGGCACCGCCACTGTATGGTTCCGTACTGATGTTGGGTGCCGGGATTGCATGGGGTATCTATTCCTTGCGCGGGAAAGGGGCGGATGATCCCACCAGGGTAACAACGGGAAATTTTCTGCGCGCTGTCCCGATCACAGTAGCAATGAGCCTGTTTATGTTGAGCGGTTCATCGCTTGATACTGCTGGATTCTGGTACGCGGTTGCGTCGGGAACGCTGGCTTCCGGGATAGGTTATGCCATTTGGTACACGGTCCTACCGGCGTTAAAGGCCACTAATGCTGCAACTATCCAACTTAGTGTGCCGATCATTGCGGCTTTGGGTGGCGTCATTATACTGGGTGAGCCAGTAACCCTGCGCCTGGCTTTAGCGTCCGTAGCCATTCTCGGTGGAATCGCGCTGGTTATTCTGGAGAAACGGCATGCAAACGGCGCTCAACAAAGCGCTGCAGCCGACGCGGCAAAACCGCCCGGCTGAGCTTTAGCGTTAGGTTTCCATCGCCGGCTATTGAGTACTACTGTCCGGACTGCCATACATACCGGTCATAAATACGGTCTAATATCAGATAGATATTATCATAATTCATTGTTATTATTATATATATGAACAACAATGAAGCGGACACTAAACCGGTCATAGTAGCGGCACAGGACCGGGGAGAAACACTGGGACTTATCGAGCCTATGCTGGTAAGCGCGAGCTCCAGACAGCGCGCCGCACTCACGGATATCGCCATCAACCTGGCTGAGGACTCAGCGGGGCTTCGCCATAGCCTGCCCGAGGGGGTGCTGATAGCGCTCACCGATCTCGTGCGGTCCATGAACTGCTATTACAGCAATTTAATTGAGGGCCACGACACGCATCCGGTCGATATCGAGCGGGCAAGGAATAGAGATTACAGTTCGGATCCCAATAAGCGGGACCTTCAAATCGAGGCCGAAGCGCATATCGCAGTCCAGGAATGGATAGATGCTGGCAGTCTAAAAGGCCGCGCCACTACACTTGCCGGAATTTGTGAAATTCATCGACGCTTCACGGAATTACTGCCTGAATCATTGCGCTGGATCGAGCATCTGGAAACCGGTGAAAAACTTGAAGTAATCCCGGGCGAATTGCGCAAACACGATGTGAGTATAGGCGGGCATGTAGCGATCAGTCCTGGTGCACTGCCGCGCTTTCTTGAGCGTTTTGATGATGTGTACAGCAACCTGGGTAAAACGGACGCGATACTGGCCGCCGCATCCGCGCATCACAGGCTTTTGTGGATCCATCCTTTCCTGGATGGAAATGGTCGTGTTTCACGCCTGATGTCTTATGCGATGTTACTGGAAACTCTGGACACGCGCGGACTCTGGTCAGTTGCGCGTGGGCTTGCCCATAATGTCAGTGACTATAAGCGTCATCTGGCTGCCTGTGATCAGGAGCGGCGGAATGATCTCGATGGCCGGGGACATTTAAGCGAAGAAGCACTCGCCGGTTTTACCCGGTTTTTCCTGGAGTCCTGTATTGACCAGATCAGGTTTATGCGCGATCTAATACAGCCGGACAGACTACGGAACCGGATCGTTATCTGGGCTGAAGAGGAGATTCGTGCAAGCAATCTGTTGCCGAAAGCAGAGCTGGTGCTGGAAGCCCTGCTTTACCGTGGTCAATTGCCGCGCGGCGAAGTCGCAAACCTTACTGGCACTCAAGAACGGCAGGCGCGGCGGATTACCAAGTCACTGTTTGATAAAAAAGTGTTGGCATCTGAGGGACCACGTTCGCCGTTACGACTTGCTTTTCCGGCGAGACTGGCAGGGCGCTGGATGCCGGGTGTATACCCACAACAAGTGCTAAATTTTCAGGATTTGGCATGAAATAAAATCAATGAGTTATAAATTCTGCCCACAACAAGTACTAAATTAACTTTAGAACTCACTTTAACTTTCAATCGTAAGAGAATCGTCCACAACAAGTACTAAAGTTGTTGACCGGCTGATTTGGACCTCGAGATTATCCCTATGCTCGGTAATCATCACGCTGAATCTGGCTAGGCGTTTGCCGTATTTCTGCCAGGTCGCCCGCCGCGAGCATGAAGCAAGCGGTTGGATTGCATCATTGGCTACCGAGAGGGGAATGAACGACTCTATCGCTTCAATATTTCAATCTTTGTTGTATAATCATAATATGGAAAAGAGCATAGCAACCACAATTTTCGAATCACTCTCGTCGGGTGTGCGGCTGGAGACGTACCGCTTGCTCGTCAAGAAAGGGGCGGACGGCATGGTCGCTGGCGAAATCGCGTCGGCGCTCGACATACCCCCGACCAACTTGTCCTTCCATCTCAAGGCGCTGACGCAGGCCGGGATGCTCACCGTCACGCAAGAAGGACGTTTCCAGCGCTATCGGGCCAACATCCCGCTGATGCTGGATTTGATCGCCTACCTGACGGAAGAGTGCTGCGCAGGTCACCCTGAGCAATGCGCTGACTTGCGTGCGGCCTCTCGGTGCTCCGAAACGTAACTTCCGCCGCTTTCATCAACTCCCGTGAAACCTGAACATTGATGGAGATATCCAATGACAACCATTCAAATCTATGACCCGGCCCTGTGCTGTAGCACTGGCGTATGCGGCATTGACGTTGACCAGGCACTGGTGGACTTTTCCGCCGATGCCGATTGGGCCAAGCAGAAGGGTGCGCAGATCGAACGCTTCAATCTGGCGCAACAACCGATGGCGTTTGCCGAAAACGCGGTGGTCAAGTCCTTTCTCGAACGCTCCGGGCAGGATGCCCTGCCGCTGGTACTGATCGACGGTGAAATGGCTCTGGCGGGCCGCTACCCGACACGCAACGAACTCGTGCGCTGGGCGGGCATTGACGAGACGACCGATAACCAACCCCAAAAAGCGAGCTGCTGTACCGGCACCCGTTGCTGCTGATCGCCGGAGACACCCGTATGAACTTTCTTGATCACCCGCCGCGTTTCTTTTTCTTCACCGGCAAAGGTGGCGTGGGCAAGACCTCTATCGCCTGCGCCACCGCCGTCAAGCTGGCGGATGAAGGCAAGCGCGTGCTGCTGGTCAGCACCGACCCGGCCTCCAACGTGGGGCAGGTATTCGGCGCGACCATTGGCAATACGATTACCGCCATCCCCGCCGTAGCGAATCTGTCTGCACTGGAAATCGACCCGCAGGCCGCCGCCCAAGCCTATCGCGACCGCATCGTGGGCCCGGTGCGCGGCGTATTGCCCGATACCGTGGTCAAGGGCATCGAGGAACAGCTCTCCGGAGCCTGCACGACCGAGATCGCTGCATTCGACGAGTTCACCGCGCTGTTGATTGATTCTGCACTGACGGCAGCCTATGACCATATTCTGTTCGACACTGCCCCCACCGGCCACACGATTCGTTTGTTGCAGCTGCCGGGTGCCTGGAGTGGTTTTCTGGAAGAAGGCAAGGGTGATGCTTCCTGTCTTGGCCCGTTGGCAGGTCTGGAAAAACAGCGGGAACAGTACAAGGCAGCCGTCGATGCGCTGGCCGACGCCGCTCGCACACGGCTGGTTTTGGTCGCTCGTGCGCAAGCGTCCACGCTGCATGAAGTGGCCCGCACTCACGAGGAACTCGCGGACATTGGCTTGCGCCAGCAATACCTGGTGATCAATGGCGTGTTACCCGCCAGTGCAGCTGTCGAGGATGAACTCGCCGCCGCCGTGTTCGCGCGCGAACAAGCGGCGATCGCGGCGATTCCTGCCGTTTTGAACGCGCTGCCCCATGATCAGATCGCACTCAAATCCTTCAATCTGGTGGGTCTCGATGCCTTGCGGCATCTACTGGACGGTACCGAAGCGTTGGTTGATGCTCCGGCCACAGAAACCGCCGAGCCGCTGGCGGCACCGACCTTGGCGACACTGGTGGACGAAATCGCCGCCGACGATCATGGCCTGGTGATGGTAATGGGTAAGGGCGGTGTGGGCAAAACCACGCTGGCCGCTGCGGTTGCCGTTGAGCTCGCGCACCGCGGCCTGCCAGTGCATCTAACCACCTCCGATCCGGCCGCGCATCTGGCCGAAACCCTCAGCGAAACGCTCGATCACCTGAGCGTGAGCCGCATCGATCCCTACGCCGAGACCGAACGCTACCGCCAGCAGGTCCTGAAAACCAAGGGCGCCAAGCTCGATGCCCAGGGCCGTGCCTTGCTGGAAGAAGACCT
>JBBDSJ010000060.1:0-7188 GCA_040905025.1 Gammaproteobacteria bacterium | reverse complement strand
CACCGGGTTCGTTAAGCGCTGATGAAGTTTATGCGCTGACCGGTTATGTATTGTTTCTGAATGATCTGATCACTGAAGATGCGCTGGTCAATAAAGCCAGCCTGCTGGAAATACAGATGCCGAACCGCGACGGTTTTGTTGATGCCTGGGCCAATGAGCCGATGAATCAATAAAACACTCAGCCTTTGCCACAAGCCAGATTGGCAGGTACCGCCTCATCCATCATTTTCGGATCCGGCAAGTTCAGGTTATTCATGACCTCGACATACTCCTGTTCGGACTTGCCCGCCAGACGTGGATTATGGTTTTTTTCTTCACCGATGCTGGAGACTGTCCAGCCCTTGTAGTCATGCGCCGGATAAACAAGTGTGTCGTCGCCCAGCTTAAACAGCTTGTTGACGATTGAATCATAGGAACGATGCGGGTCACCGCCCTGAAAATCGGTACGGCCGCTGCCACGGATTAATAACACATCACCGGTAAACACCATGGCAGGACCGCCCTGCTCCAGCAAGAAACTGAATGATTCATTCGTATGACCGGGCGTGTACAGGCTTTTCAGTCTGATACCGTCGACATTGACAATATCATCCTCGTCAACGAATTCGGATACACATTCTGCCCTGCTGTATTTGCCCATCAGCGTGATACAACCGGTAGCATCGCGCAGACCGCCCAGTGCCGTGACATGGTCGGCATGCGTATGGGTGTCAATGGCGCGTACCAGTTTTAGATTGAGCTGTTCAATTACTGTCAAATAAGTCTGTAACTGTTCGCGGACCGGATCAATGATCAAGCCTTCACGACCCGGTGCTGACGCCAGAATATAGGTGTATGTGCTTGAAGTATGATCGAATAGCTGTCTTAACAACATGATTTGATTCCTCCGGATTACGCGACTATTTCATTAACCAGCATGTAACCGGCAACAGCGACAATGATGATTGCAAATACCGTTTGCAATGCCGGACCCGCCAGACGCTGCGCCAGCCGCCGCCCAAGCAACATGCCGCCAAGCCCGCCAGCCAGAAACAGACTTGCCAGCAACCAGTCAATCGAGCGCGCACTGAATAACGTTGAAGCCATAGCGGTCAAGCCAATCAGCGTAATCACCAGTAGTGACGTTGCTACCGCGCGATGAATACCCATTTGCGTGACCAGCATTAATGCTGGCACGATCAGAAATCCGCCGCCGACACCGAACAGACCGGATAGCACGCCCGTCAGCAAACCCAGAAGAACCAGTACAAATCCGCACGGCGCCGTCATGCGCAAGCGGCCATCATGACTGTACTGGCATACCGTGCCCATATCCAGCTCACTGCCCGTAGCAAAATCGCCGCGCACGACCTTTGCCTCATCCGGATGTTTAAGTGCATTGATCAACATCCTGGTTGCGACAGCAAGCATCAATACCGCAAAGGCCAGAATCAATACACTGTCGGCAAACTGATCGCCGAGCATGACACCGAACGGTGCCGCCAATACTCCGCCGGCGGCAAAAATCAATGCGGCCCGCTTCTCAAGCAGATGCTGACGCCAGGCACCGACGGTACCCAACAACGCAGTCGAACCGACCACTGCCAGTGACAGAACCACAGCATTCTTTGGCTCAATACCGAGGCCATAAACCAGCAACGGCACGGCGAGGATCGAGCCACCACCACCCGTCAGGCCCAGTGCCAAACCCACCAGAACGCCGAAAATTATCGCCATACCTGAAATTTTCTCTATGCTGAACTATATGAATACTGCAGTTTGTTTATATACCCTATGGGGTATAGTATAGTTATAATTCTCCGGATTCAAGGACACCAAGAAATGAATTGGGAAATCACAAATTTCACACCGCTGAGTGCGCTGGCAGGCGGATTGTTGATCGGAATTGCGGCGGTATTGTTAATGTTTGGCAACGGCCGCATTGCCGGCATCAGCGGCATGTTTCATGGTCTGTTACGGCGGGAACGACAACTCTGGCAAGGGCTGTTTCTAACGGGACTGATTGTGGCAGCCGGCACCGTACATATCCTGCGCACTGATCTCGGCCTGCCAGCGACACCGGTGCGAGACAATTTTCCACTCGCCGCATTGCTGGTCGCCGGGTTTCTGGTCGGTTTTGGTACACGGCTGGGCGCCGGCTGTACCAGTGGCCATGGTGTCTGTGGCATTGGCCGGCGCGCGTGGCGTTCCATCATCGCCACCATTATGTTTATGAGTACGGCCATATTGACGACATACGTTTGTTATCACTTGCTGGAGATTTTTTAATGCGCCGTGAACTGACGGCCCTGTTCACCGGCCTTGTCTTTGGCACCGGGCTGGCGATATCGGGCATGGTCTACCCGCTCAAGGTGCTCGGATTTCTTGATATTACCGGTCACTGGGATCCGAGCCTGGCGCTGGTCATGCTGGGTGCGATTGCAGTGACATTACCCGGCTTTGTGCTGGTCAGCCGCCGGCAACGGCCACTTTTTGATGTGAAGTTTTATCTGCCGCAAAAAACCGATCTGGATGCCCGCCTGTTGAGCGGTGCGGCACTGTTTGGTGTGGGCTGGGGTATTGCCGGTTACTGTCCGGGACCGGCACTGGCAGCGTTGACCATCGTCTGGCACGAAGCTTTACCGTTATTATTGGCCGCTGCTGTAGGTGGTTGGGTTGCTGATTATTTTTCTGGTAACTGAATCGAAATCCTGACGCCCGCTAAAATGACAGGATGGCTGACTGCATGCTCAACCATATTTGGACAATAGCTGCGTGGCATAATTAAGCCGTTCGCGCGCAGTGGCACTATCAAGATGCTGGCAAGCCAGTTCACGTTCCATCACGCACGCGAGCATGTTGTAAAACGCCTTGTCGAGAGCCTTGCGTGCCGCAGCCATTTGTTGCGCGACCTTTTCACATTCGGCATCGGCTTCGATCATCGCCTGGATACCGCGAATCTGACCTTCTGCGCGCTTCAGCCGTGCCAGTAATGCATCCTTGTTTTTTTGCCACTCGACATCCAATTCATCCGGTGTTGAGAGCTTGCTTTTTCTTTTTACTGCCGCCATGGGTTCTCCCGTATATCGCCTATATACGGGTAGGAGTATAGCACTCAGATGCCGGGCAAGTCGCTGGCATGCAGCAACGCGACGCCATCACCACCACTCTGGAATTCCAGCCAGACAAACGGCAAGTCCGGATACTCGGCTTCAAGCGCGGCGCGGGAATTACCGACCTCCAGAATCAGTATGCCGTCAGCGTGTATATAGTCGTGCACTTCATTCAATAATCGCCGCACCAGATCCAGACCGTCATCACCGGCGGCCAGCGCCGCGCGCGGTTCATGTTCATATTCGGCCGGCAAGTCGGCCATATCCTCGGCATCAACATAGGGCGGATTGGCGATGATCAGATCATATCTTGTCGCCAGACCGGTAAACAGATTTGACTCAATCGCCTCGACGCGACCGGTCAGGCCATGATCAAGAATATTCTGGCGCGCGACAGCCAGTGCATCCGCATCGATATCAATGCCATCGACGAATGCTTCAGGCAAGGCATAGGCGCAGGCAATGGCAATACAACCACTGCCGGTACCGATATCGAGTACGCGGTGAATGCGCTCCGGCTCCAGCCACGGCGTGAAACGTTCATGAATCAGTTCGGCAATCGGCGAACGCGGAATCAACACACGTTCGTCGACATAAAACGGCAAACCGCAAAACCAGGCCTGCCTGACCAGGTAAGCGGTCGGAATACGCGCATGGATACGCTTGTGGATCAGTTCATCCAGACGCCGGCAGTCAGCTTCATCAAGCGGCGCATCCAGTTCGGCTTCATCACAGTCAAAATCCAGCCCCAGGGCGGCAAAGACCAGATAGACCGCTTCATCATCAGGATTGTCAGTACCATGACCGTAGTAAAGATCGGCGGCAGCAAACTGCCCGGCCGCCTGTTCAACGAATATCCGGACACTACGCTCGGCGGGTGTGGACGGCATGGCAGTGCCGATCATTGTGGTGGCGAGTAACCCGGAATGGCATCCAGATCAAATGCATCAACCTGCTCTGCCTGCAAATGCTGTTCGGCATATTGCAGGTAAACCTTCTCCCACATAAAAATATCAAACAAGTCCGGATCGACATGATGATTTTCTTTCATGCGGCCCAGAATCGTCAGCGCCTGCGACAACGGCATGGCCTTTTTATACGGCCGGTCGGCGGCGGTCAATGCCTCGAAAATATCGGCAATAACCATCACGCGCGCCGGCACCGACATTTGCTCGCGCGTAAGCTGGCGCGGGTAGCCGGTGCCGTCCATTTTTTCATGATGCCCACCGGCATATTCCGGTACTTTTTTCAGATGCTTCGGATACGGCAATGATTCCAGCATCTTGATCGTCACGACAATATGATTGTTGATAACTTCGCGCTCGGCCGGCGTCAACGTGCCGCGGCTGATTTGCAGATTCATGGTTTCGTCTTCATTCAATAATGGCTGTTTTTTACCATCCATGTCCAGCCAGTATTCTGTTGCCAGTGCGCGCACTCGCGCCTGATCTTCTTCACTCATTGATTCACCGCCAATATTGACGTGGCGGACAAACTCACGTGCCGCCTTCAGTTCATTCACGCGTGCGCGGTAAACGCGCTCACTGCTTAATGCTTCATCGGGATCGACCCCGGCGGCTTCAAGTTGCGAACGCAATGCAGCAATCTCGGCATCGCGACGCAAGACTTCAAAGCGGGTATCGACCATATTCACGCGATCAAAAATCGTTTCAAGCTTGGTCGCCTTGTCGACGACGTATTCCGGTGTCGTGATCTTGCCGCAGTCATGCAGCCAGGCGGCGACTTCAAGTTCATAGCGATCATCGTCATTCAGTGAAAATTCTTTCAATGGCCCGTATTGAATCCGGCTGGCGGCTTCGGCGAGTAACGTGGTCAACACCGGTACGCGGCGGCAATGGCCGGCGGTATACGGAGATTTTTCATCGATGGCGTTGGCGATCAACTGCACCAGTGAGTCAAACAGTTGCCGTTGGGCTGCAATCAGTGAACGATTGGTCAATGTCACGGCCGCCTGCGCGGCCAGCGCCTCGACCAGTTTCTGATCGAGCGGAGAAAAAGCCCGAATTTCACCGCTGGCCGGGTCAATCGGGTTAATCAGCTGCAACACGCCGATGTTTTCGGCTTCATGATTGGTCATCGGCACCGTCAAAAATGCTTTTGAGCGATAGCCGGTCATTTCGTCAAACTGGCGCGTACCGGAGAAATCAAAATCGTCGCTGGTATAGGCATCCTCAATATTGATGGGCTCACCGCTGAGCGCGGCCCAGGCAGCGACGGCATGCCGGTTTGGCTGACCATCAGCGTCATAGAGTGCCAGCGGCGGCAAATCAATCGGCCGGCCGCTGGTACCCCCCTGATGTACGCCGAGGGACTCGGTATGCATGATTTCGAAATTCAGCGTGTTGCCGTCACCACGCAGATACAGCGTGCCGCCGTCGGCGCCAGTCATGGCCTTGGCCCGGGTCAGAATCATTTCCAGCAGGCGGCCATGATTTTTTTCCGCCGACAGGGCGATGCCGATCTCGCTCAACTGGCTGAGCAAAAGAGAAAAGTCCTGTTGGCTGGGATTCATGGTTTACTCGTGCCGATGGATTGCCGGTGTTGAATTTTAGGTTATTCCGGACGCCAACGACAGCCATTCCGGATATCCGGTCAAAATACCGGCAATGTTCAAACAATAACCTTAACTGGTGAAAATAATAGGTTTATTTGTATTGCAATGACTGCGGGCAAGGTCAATAATTAGTTTCAAGGCGGGGCAGATATTCGAACAAACAGCTATCAGACTGTTGTCAGCATCGGGGGCGATGTCAGACTTGGGATCAATTGATTGCTGTCGGCGAACGGATAATGTCCCGGGCACAAATGTGCAAGCCACATTTATCGACAGACACTCACTCTCGGAGGTAGCACCATGAAATCATTCCTGAAACAACTTGGTCAGGGAATGACAGAGTACATCATCATTGTCGCACTGATCGCGATTGCCGCGATTGCCGCCTACGGTTTCTTTGGCGACACCTTGCGCGGCCAGGTCGGCGCCATGTCACAGGAACTGGCCGGCCAGGACGGTACCGCCGCGAAAGACAAGGCCGTTGGCTCGGCGGGCGAAGCGGATGCCGAATCCGATGAACGCGGCACACTTGACAGTTACACCGGCGGCCAGCAGTAAATATACCTGACTCGATTGGCTGACCGGGCGCGCGGCTCGTCGGCCAGTCGGTTTGCTGCCCGATTGTCGCAGCACTGCGATGTTTGCAGCGACAAACCGGCAACATAAAATACAAAGTGGATCACGGAACGGGGCGGATTGCCCCGTTTCCTTGTGATTCTGAATAATGACGTCTCTTCCGGGGTAACGGGATGGTTGGGGTAACGAGATGGTCTTCGGGCAACTGAACCTGCTAGGCAGGCAGCGGGGGCAATCCTCGGTGTTCGTCGTGATCTTTCTCGGCGTGCTGTTGCTGGCACTCATTTCACTTTACAAATCCGGCAAACTCACCAGCGAAAAAATGCAGCTGCAGAACGCGGCTGACGCGGCTGCCTACAGCGTGTCGGTGGTTGAGGCCCGTGATCTGAATTTCATGTCCTACACCAACCGGGCGATGGTCGCGAATGAAGTTGCCATCGCGCAAATGGTCGGGCTGGTATCCTGGGCGCAGTTCCTGCAGTCAATGAGCGGCTGGATGCGGTTTTACGAAAAAACCTTTCTCGCCGGCCCGACGCTCGGCATTTCCACCGGTGTCGTAGAACCGATCGCCGCCGGCTGGGATGTTGTCATGAGTGTGCTGGGTTCAGTCATGCGTACACTGGGCGCGACCGCGACCAAGATCCTGCATGTCATGAACAAGATCTACGGTATTGCCCAGTACGGTTTCCATCTGACCAGCGTCTGGTTCATGGTCAACACACTGCTCGATACCATCGAAACCAATTCGCCGCCCCGATACAACGCCGACGGCAGTACCAAGCTTGCTGACGGTGCGCGGCTGTCGGAAATGGGCATCGTATCGCTGATAGGTCACATCATTTCCTACTACGGTGGCGCCATTCCAGGCTTCACGGTACCGAGCATCAGCTTTACCAAAACCTATCTGCCGACCAAACGGGCCGACGGCGTCGGTTATGAACGGCT
>JBBDSJ010000059.1:0-39702 GCA_040905025.1 Gammaproteobacteria bacterium | reverse complement strand
TGTTTTGTCTTCAGTTGCAACCAGCTGGTGGCGGCCTCGAGTGTGGCGTCATTCAGTGACATGTCGGCGAGGCTGCGCAGCAGGGTAGAACGCAGTTCACGTCCGGCATTCGGGTTAACCCGGTTGATTTTTTCCAGAAACGTTTGCATGAGCAGTTCAAACACCTTGACGCTGTCAGTCTGTTCGGCACCGTCATCCAGCAGGCTGCCGCTGCCGCCGAGCATTTCTTCAGCTTCGGCCGCACCGACGCGTCCGGTCAGGTACCGGCGCATGTCCGGAAACGGATCCGGCCCGAGATTATCCTCATCAAGCATCAGCGAGCTGGTGACGCTCAGGTGAATCGCAGCACGCATACCGCTTTGTTTGGTTTCATCAGTTATACGCCTGACAAAGTTGGTAATGGCAAATTTTGGCAGCTGGGCATAATCCTGTTGCCAGATGCACATGGCGTTCATCAGATCATCTCCCTGCAGATACTGCTTCAGGCCCATGTGAATGGCACGTCGCCGCTGGCTGACGCTGTCTACACCCTGTTTTTGTTGTCTGGTCGCCATTTATGCTTTCCCCTTGTGCAGGGCTTCGCGCTGGAATTCCGGATAGCCGATTTCATAATGTTCGGAATAATCGAGGCCACGCTGTTCGCCTACCGTATCGATGCGCAGGCCGACCGTTTTATCAATCAGCCCATACATAAGTAATGCCAGCGGGAAAACCCAGATAAAGGCTGCCGCAATACCAATCAACTGCACCATGATGATGCCGGTGTTAAAGGGATCGTCGATATAAAATATACCTGCCGCCAGGGTGCCCCAGATACCGGCAAAACCGTGCACCGGGACGGCGCCGACAACATCGTCAAGTCCCATGCGTACCAGCATCTGCGTGCCCAGAATGACAGCTATGCCGGCCACCAGACCGGTGAATAGTGCAAACATGGGCGCCATACTGGCGCAGCCGGCCGTGATGCCGACCAGTCCGCCAATGGCGCCGTTGACGGTCATGGCCATTAATTGCTTCATGCCCAGCACACGCATTGCAAACATCGCGCCCACGGCGCCGGCGGCGGCAGAAAGATGGGTGTTCAAGGCAATCAGACCGATACTGGCATCGGCCGCCACCGTACTGCCGGCGTTAAAACCAAACCAGCCCAGCCAGAGAATAAGACCGCCGAGTGCGACATGATTCAGATTGTGGCCAGGGATCAGGCGTGCTTCACCGTCTTCACCGAACCGGCCAAGCCGTGGGCCGAGGACAATAATTCCCGCCAGTGCGATCCAGCCTCCAACGGAGTGCACTACAGTGGAGCCGGCAAAATCAATAAAGCCCATTTCGCTGAGCCAGCCACTGCCTTCATACAAACTGCCCCAGACCCAGCTGCCATATACCGGGTATATGAGTGCGCAGACAATGATGGCGCCATACAGGTAGGCCGAATAGCGGGTGCGCTCGGCCATTGCGCCACTGGCGATGGTCACTGCTGTTGCTGCGAACATGGTCTGGAAAAACAAGTAGCTGAAGTCCAGCGGGTCGCCTTCATTCAGGGCAAAGTGGCTGGTGCCGAACCAGCCGGTCGCATTGGCGCCGAACATCAGGCCAAAACCAATCAACCAGAACATGATTGAGCCGACGCAGGCATCCATAAAATTTTTCATCACCACATTGACGGCATTTTTGGCACGCGACATGCCGCTTTCGAGTAGCGCAAAACCCGCTTGCATGAAAAATACAAGTGCTCCGGCGGTGACAATCCAGACAGTGTCTGTTGCGATCTGGCTGGTCATGGCTGTTTCAGCTATGGCGACAGCAGGACTGAGCAGAATCAGGGCAATGAAAATTCGTAATCCAGCGGCTAACGGTCAGAACATGGTGGGCCAGTTTTTCATAAGGCGGCTTCCTGTGAATAATAAAACTATTGTTATGCGTTGCATGCCGTTGTCGATCCGGGCAAGTCACTGCATTACTGCATTGCAAAAATACTGCCACAATAAACAGCGTGTTATAACTAATTGTTTTAATTGGGAATGATGTTTCAGGCCGGACAGAAGAGCAGGTCAAAAAACCAATAGCTGAAAACCGTTGCACCTTACCAAGGCGTAGAGTTTGTCCATGGGCATGATATGCACTGATAAAGTGCGAGCGGTATGCAACACTAGCGGCAAGCGGGTATATGACACAGAGAGGCTGACAAATGACAGCTGCTGATCAAGCCAATAAGTTGCGTCGAGCGCAACAGCTGGCATATTTGTTCGATGCTGCTTGCAGAATTCCCGGGACACGCTGGCGGATCGGACTTGATGGTTTGATTGGCTTGCTACCCGGTATCGGTGACGTTATTACTGCCGGTACATCAATTTATATTATTTATCTTGGCCGCAAGCCGGGTATGCCATTGAGGTTGCAATTGCACATGTTTGCCAATGTCTTGCTTGACGTTCTGGTTGGCAGCATACCGCTACTGGGGGACGTGTTTGATATTCACTTCAAAGCAAACCTGCGTAATGTTGCGCTGATGACGGCACATCATGAGCGGGCAGCAAGCCGTGTGCGGCAGGCCTAGCGGCCACCAGCCACGGGCTGAACGACGCTGTCCAGCCGCAATGCATTCACGGCAGTGTCAATGACTTCCAGACCGGCATCGCCGCGGCTGCTGTGTTCACACAAAATGCGCCGATAATGCCGGGCACCGGACTGACCCATATACAGACCGAGCAGATGACGTGCCATGTTGCTCAGACGTTCGCCGGCAGCCAGCTGCTTCTCCATGTAGGCACGGTATTGGCGCAGGACGTCGGCGCGGCTGACGTCAGTCACCGCCATGCCAAAGATAGTGCGATCTGCACTCGCCAGCATATAAGGATTGTTACAGGCCGCCCGGCCGATCATGACACCATCAACATGTTTTAAATGGGTTTTGCTGGCTGCCAGTGTCTCGATGCCGCCATTGATCACGATCGTCAGTTGCGGAAAGTCACGCTTGAGTTGATAAACACGCGGATAATCCAGTGGCGGAATGCTGCGGTTCTCTTTCGGGCTTAAACCTTTAAGCCAGGCTTTGCGGGCATGAATAATAAACGTGTCACAACCGGCCGCATGTACCTGGCTGACAAAATCATGCAGATGTTCATAGCTATCACGCTCATCAACGCCAATGCGGGTTTTGACAGTGACAGGTATTGATGTGACAGCACGCATGGCAGCGATCCCGGCAGCAACAACCGCCGGCTCGTGCATCAGGCAGGCACCAAAGCGGCCGGATTGCACCCGATCACTCGGGCAACCGACATTCAGATTGATTTCGCTGTAGCCCCGGTCAGCCGCCAGTCTGGCGCTTGTGGCGAGTTCGGCCGGATCGCTACCGCCAATCTGCAGCGCCAGCGGTTGTTCAAACGGATCAAAATCCAGATGCCGGTTACGATCACCATGTATCAGCGCGCCGGTTGTCACCATTTCTGTATACAACAGTGCGCGCCGCGACAACAGGCGCAGCAAGTAACGGCAATGGCGATCCGTATACGCCATCATCGGCGCGATACTCAGGCGCCGGTCAATCACAGTGGTTGCAGGTTCAGTTGTCATAGCTGTGCGGATAATAATGCTTTTGCAACAGTTGCGCAGTAAAACGGCTGCGCAAATACCAGCCGCGCGGTAATGTCGGGCTGATGCGGCCATCGGCATCACGGCCGGAGGTGAGAGCCCGGGCATTGGCAGCCTTTGGACGGATTTGCAGATACTGGCCATGGTGTGCTGAAAGCTCGGCTATTTCGCCGGCAGAGACAAACGCCATCAATTCTTCCCAGTCCTGTTGGAGTACGGCAAATTCATCAGCATCGGGTTGCCATAATAACGGGCTGCCGATCCGGCGTTCCCCCGGTGCAGCGCCCGGTGATTGAATCAGTGGCACCCATAACACGCAAGCAAGTTTGCGATAGACCAGACTATCCTGCCAGTATTCGTTATAGCCCAGCAATGGCACCTGGCAGACATAGGTCGATTCAAGCGGTTTGCCGTGGTCATCAATCGGCAGGGTTTTCAGTTCTATCGCCAGCGCCGGGAAATCCGGTTCCGGATTCGATCCGGCACTGGCACCCAGACAGGCTTCCAGCAACTGCCCTGCCCAGCCCTTGTCGTGCTGGAAATCTGCGGGTACGGGTGTGCCGAGTTCACGCGCCAGCCATTGCAATGTTTGCCCGGCGACAGCGCGGGCACGGGTCAGCAGTTCATCTGTGTCAACGGGTGGCGGTTGTACGCGGATCTTCACCGGTTGTTGTCATGCCGCAGTATCGGCAGGCGCGAGAGCTTCCTGGATGGAATTACGCAAACATTCAAATTTAAGCGGCGTCTGGATCATGTTGCCGTATGTATCGGTGATAAAGAAAATATCTTCAGCGCGTTCACCATAGGTGGCAATTTTTGCTCCCTGTAACTTGACGCCGCAAAATTTCAGGGCGATACCAATGCGCGACAGCAAGCCCGGACGATCGGCACATGAGACTTGCAATATCGTCCGGTCATTATTTGGATCGTCACTGAACTCGATCCGCGTCGGGATCTTGAAATGCCTGAGTTTGCGTTCAGGTATGCGATTGATTTTTGTTGCGGGCAGTTTATCAATATTCAACAGGGCCCGGCGCAGTGCTTCACTAATCTCGTCACTGCGTTTCCGGCCATCAATAACAACGCCCGACTGTTCCAGCACGATATAGGTATCAAGTGTATAGCCGCTGTTGCTGGTGATGATGCGGGCATCGACGATATCCAGGCCAAGCTGTTCCATAATGCGCGTGGTAGTCGCAAAAATATAATCCCGGTCGCGCATGTAGACAAACACCTCGGTGCCACCACGGTCTGTTTCTGGCCGGACAACGACACGCGGCAGATCTTCATTGTCGCAATCGGCAATCGCACGGGTCTGCCAGTCAATTTCATCAGGCGAATGACGCAAAAAATAATCTTCGCCCAGTGAATCCCACAGAGCATCGACGTCGATGCGTTTCTTCAGGCGGTCGCTGATCAGTTCAAGCGCGGCCTGACGTATTTCCTGTACACGTTCGGCATTGGTGATCGGGTTTTCGATACCGCGCCGTAATGCCAGCAGGGTTTTCTGGTACAGATCGGCAATCAGGCTGTCTTTCCAGCTGTTCCACATGGCTGGATTGGTCGCGCACAGATCAGCGACCGTCAGTAGATAAAGATAGTTCAGGCGGTCACGATTGGTGACCTGGGTGGCAAACCGGTTGACCACTTCGGGATCATCAATGTCTTCACGCTGCGCGGTTTTGGCCATGAGTAAATGACTCTCGACCAGCCAGGCTACAAGTTTGGAATCGTACTCGCTCAAGCCATGCTGGCGGCAAAAGTCGAGTGCATCCACTGCGCCCAGTTTCGAATGATCGCCACCACGACCCTTGGCAATGTCATGGAACAGGCCGGCCAGATAAAGAAGCTCCAGTTTGGGAATTTTTTTCAGCACTTCGGCACACAGTGGAAAATCAGCCGCTTTTTCCGGTACGCCAAAGTTGCGCAGGTTACGCACTAAAGTCAGTGTGTGTTCGTCAACTGTATAGACATGAAACAGATCGAACTGCATCAAGCCTTCAACGGCACTGAAGGCCGGCCAGTATGCACCCAGTACACCGTACCGGTGCATGCGGCGAAGTTCATGGCCTACCCTGTGCGGTTGCCGAATGATATCCAGAAATAATGATCGGTTGCGAATATCCGCGCGGAATTCGTCATCGATCAAATCCAGACTTTCACGTACCAGCCGGATCGTGCTGGCACGTACACCCTTGATTTTCGGGTTCTGCTGAATCAGCAAAAACAGTTCCAGCAGCGCAAATGGATAGTGTTTAAAGACCTTGTCATAGCAGACTTCAATAAAGTCATTGCGGATTTGAAAACGTTTGTTCAGTGGCCGGATTTTTTCGCGGCGTTTGGCGTAGATGATGGCTTCTTCAAAATGTTGCAACAGCATTTCATTGAGACGGCCGAGCTCCTTGATCGTCCGGTAGTACATTTTCATGAACTGCTCGACACCACTGTTATCGTGCACCTGATAACCGAACATCTGTGCAACCGGTTTCTGATGATCGAACAACAGCCGATCTTCACGCCGGCCGGTATGAACATGTAATGCAAACCGTACGCGCCAGAGAAATGCCAGCCCGGTATTCAGGATCTGGTATTCCTGACGTGTCAGGAATTCATGGTCAACCAGCTGCCGCAATTGTTCTGCACCAAAATGGCGTTTTGCCACCCAGCCGATCATCTGGATATCACGCAGCCCACCGGGACCTTCCTTCACATTCGGCTCCAGATTATGTGCGGTTTCATTGAATTTCCGGTGGCGGGCAATCTGTTCTTGCCACTTGGCCTGAAAGAATTTGCGGGTGGGCCAGATTTTGGCCGGACCGGTGGCCGCGCGCATGTCGTAATACAAACGCTGATTGCCACACAACAGCCGGGATTCCATCAGGTTGGTGGTCACGGTGATATCGTTTTTTGCTTCGCGGACACAGTCCTTGATTGTCCGGACACTCTGGCCGACCTCAAGACCGATGTCCCAGAGAAACGTCAGAAATTGTTCGATTTGCCCGCGTGTATCGGGGCCCGGTTTTGCCGGCAACAGGATCATCAGATCGATATCCGAGCACGGATGCAATTCGCCACGGCCATAGCCGCCAACAGCAACCAGCGCGGCATCGGAGTTATCCAATCCAAAGTGTTGCCAGGCCTGTTGCAATAGTTGATCAGTGAGCCAGGCACGTTTGTATACCAGTATCTTGATCGGCGCGCCCATCTCGAAGGCTTCCTGCAACTGCTGCTGACCGGAGGCCAGCGCCTGCTTGAAACGTAGCAGAACACTGGCGCTATCGGTTTTGCCCGGCTGACCAAAGGCATTCGCATCGAACAGGCCGGTATCCACGACCTGGCTGTCCCAGACAGTACTCATAATGCCGGATCCGGCAGCATCAAGCCCAGTGCTCATCACTGCGCCGGGTGAGAACGTCATAGCCGGTTTCAGTGACCAGCAGGGTATGCTCCCATTGGGCGGAGAGCTGCCGGTCCTTGGTGACAACAGTCCATTCATCCGGCAGCAGCTTCACATGGCGCTTGCCGGCATTGATCATCGGTTCAATGGTAAACGTCATGCCAGCCTGCAGGGCAATACCCGGGTCGCGGGTCGCGTAATGCAGTACTTGCGGATCTTCATGAAATTCCCGGCCAATACCGTGACCGCAATATTCGCGCACGACGGAAAAATGCTGTTCTTCGGCGTGTTTCTGGATCGCCGCGCCGATTTCACCGAGAAATACCCCCGGCCTGGCCATTTCAATGCCGGTTTTCATGCATTCGTAGGTGACATCGACCAGCCGGCGGGCACGCACTGGCGTTTCACCGACAAAAAACATCTTGCTGGTATCACCGTGGTAGCCGTCCTTGATGACGGTGACGTCGATATTAATAATGTCACCGTTTTTGAGCTTTTTGTTGCCCGGGATGCCGTGGCAGACCACATGGTTGACGGAAGTGCAGACAGATTTCGGGAAACCGCGGTAATTCAGCGGTGCCGGCACGGCCTGCTGTTCATTGACGATGTAGTCATGGCAGAGACGATCGAGTTCTTCAGTCGTGATGCCGGCCTGGACATGCGGGCCGATCATTTCGAGTACATCGGCGGCCAGACGTCCGGCAACGCGCATTTTTTCAATTTCAGCGGCAGTTTTGATGGATATCGCCATGTGTCAGCAAAATTCAGGGTTTGTTTGGAAATTGGACAGTTTACAGGATAGCGGGCGCTGGCAGTTGGCCTGGAATTGCCTGTCTAGGCAATAAAACCGGCAAATTCCGTGCCGCCTGCTGTTTTTAATCAGCGCACTATGGTATAAAGCGCCCGCACTAATCGCAACGTTAATACTTGAGCGTTGCCAAATTTGCAAATACACACGTCAGGCGCGGGGCTGTCCAGCTCCTACCAGCAGCGGGGTGTCCGGTAAGCTGCAAGCGGCCGGATTCGTTGCTGGTGTCTGACGGAGGCCAAACCCGACTGGAGAATACTCTAATGGCAAACGTAAGCATGCGTGAAATGCTGGAGGCCGGTGTCCATTTCGGCCATCAGACCCGTTTCTGGAATCCGAAAATGGGTCAGTACCTGTTCGGTCACCGCAACAAGATCCATATTATCAATCTTGAGCAGACTCTGCCGCTGTTCAATGATGCAATGAATTTTCTCGGCAGCATGGCCGCCCGTGGCGGCACTATCCTGTTTGTCGGCACCAAGCGTTCCTCGCAGGCCATCGTCCGCGAAGAAGCTGCACGCTGCAAAATGCCATACGTTGATCGACGCTGGCTGGGCGGGCTGCTGACCAATTTCAAGACCGTGCGTCAGTCGATTGCCCGGCTCAAGGCCATTGAGGCCATGCACAGCGACGGCAGTTTTGAACGGCTCGGCAAGAAAGAAGTGCTCGATCTCAGCCGCGAACTGGAAAAACTCAATCGCAGTCTTGGTGGTATCAAGAACATGAACGGTCTGCCGGATGCCTTGTTTGTCATTGATGTCGGTTATGAATATATTGCGATCAACGAGGCCAACAAGCTGGGGATCCCGGTAGTGGGCGTGGTCGACAGCAACAACAGCCCGGACGGTGTCGATTACGTTATTCCGGGTAACGATGATGCGATTCGCTCGATCCGCCTGTATGCCAAAACAGTCGCTGACGCCATTCTGGATGCGCGTCCGTCTGTGAATCTGGACGGCGAGGGCGATGATTTTGTTGAGCTCGACGAAAGCGGTAACCCGCTGGCCAAGACCGACAGCAAGCCCGCTACCCGCAAAAAAACCACACGCAAGGCCAAACCGGCTGCGCCGACCGCAGCTGCTGAAACAGCTGAAGTTGCCGACGCTGAAACGGCTGAACCCGGTACCGAGTCAGCTACCGCGACAGTGTCTGAGCCGGCTGCCGAGTCAGCTAGCGCGACAGCGTCTGAGCCGGCTGCCGAGTCAGCTACCGCGACAACGGCTGAGCCGGCTACCGCGGCAGCCGCAGCGACAACGGCTGCGCCGGCTACTGATGACAAGGCCAAACCGGCTGCCAAAAAAGCGGCCACGAAAAAGAAAGTGACCAAAAAGAAGGTTGCCAAAAAGAAGACGGCGGCGAAAAAAGACGCCGACCAGGCCTGAGTCCAACAGTGGCTTTTGCTATCACCCCGGTCTGACCCGGATCGGGGCAGTTTGACAGTACGATTGACGCTGCGATTTGAGATGCAGCAAAACGTTTTTGAGGAGCTAGATTCGGATGCAAATAACAGCAGGTTTGGTCAAAGAGCTGCGCGAGCGTACCGGCGCCGGCATGATGGATTGCAAGAAGGCGCTGGTGGATGCCAACGGCGATATCGAGCAGGCCATTGAAGACATGCGCAAATCCGGCATTGCCAAGGCGGCCAAGAAAGCCGGCCGCATTGCCGCTGAAGGCGCTATTGTGATTAATGCCGGTGCTGACGGTAATACTGCCGCCATTATCGAGGTAAATTCCGAAACCGATTTTGTCGCCAATGACGACAACTTCCGGGCATTTGCCGAAGGTGCTGCCGCGACCGTTGTGGCCAATGCACCTGCGGATGTTGACGCACTGAATGCCTGCGCTATGGCCGGTGGCAGTGGCAGCGTAGAAGAAGCGCGGCAGCAACTGGTCGTGAAAATCGGTGAAAACATTTCCGTGCGCCGGTTTGTATTACACACACGCCAGGGCGACAGGCTCGGCAGCTATCTGCATGGTAGCCGTATCGGTGTGCTGGTGGACATGCAAGGCGGCGATGATGATCTGGTCCGTGATGTGGCCATGCATATTGCCGCAAGCCGGCCGATATGTGTTGATGAAACCGGCATTGACCCGGCCCTTCTCGACAAGGAAAAGGAAATTTTCATTGCCCAGGCAAAAGAAAGCGGCAAACCGGATGATATTATCGAGAAAATGGTGGCCGGCCGGATTGCGAAATATAAAAAGGAAATTACGTTGCTGGGTCAGCCCTACGTCAAGGATCCGGAGCAAAGTGTTGAAAAACTGCTCAAGGCGACCGGTGCCAAAGTACTGGCGTTTGTCCGTTATGAAGTAGGCGAGGGCATCGAGAAAAAATCCGATGACTTTGCTTCCGAGGTCATGGCACAAGTTAACGGATAAGCGAACCCGGATGACTTCAGGGTTATTTTAAGTAAGGCTCTGAACCAGCCCATCCGGATTAGCTGCAGAGTATTTTCAAGGAGCCTCCGGGCAGTGGTGCAAGGATGCGCTGTTTACGCAGCCAGGGATAATAAATCAGAGGTTCCCTAACTACACGGATGTGGCGCGGTTATTTTTTACTACAAGGTGTGAACGCTATGTCGCAAACGCTCAAATTCCGGCGGGTGTTGCTGAAACTCAGCGGTGAAGCCCTGATGGGAAATGCCCAGTACGGCATTGACCCGGCCGTGATTGGACGTATTGCAGACGAAATTTCCGATTTGACCAAGGCGGGTATTGAAGTCGCGCTGGTACTGGGTGGCGGCAATATCTTTCGTGGCGTTGGACTGGCGGCCGCCGGGATGGATCGTGTGACTGCTGACCATATGGGCATGCTCGCTACTGTCATGAATTCTCTCGCCATGCAGGACGCCCTGGAACGGCGCGGCAAGTTTGCCCGCGTGATGTCGGCCATTAAAGTCAACGAGATCTGCGAAGATTACATTCGCCGGCGCGCCATACGGCATCTTGAAAAAGGCCGGGTCGTCATATTTGCTGCCGGTACCGGCAATCCCTTCTTTACTACAGATTCTGCTGCCAGTCTTCGCGCTGTCGAGATCAGTGCCGATTTGATGATCAAGGCCACCAAGGTCGATGGCGTCTACAGCGCCGATCCCATGCAGGACAATTCCGCCGAGCGTTATGAAACCCTGACCTATGATGAAGTCATCGAACGCAAACTCGCGGTGATGGATGCGACCGCAGTCGTCATGTGCCGGGATAACAATATGCCCCTGCGGGTGCTGGACATGAATCGGCCCGGTACGCTGATGCGTATTGCCATGGGTTCGCATGAAGGCACCCTGATTACCAATTAGTGAGACTTGAACATGATTAATGACGTCGTTCTTGATGCGGAAACCCGCATGCAAAAATCACTGGAAGCGCTGAAGCACGAGTTGTCCAAAATTCGAACCGGGCGTGCGCACCCGAGCCTGCTCGAACACGTCATGGTTGAATATTATGGTACAGATACGGCGTTGAACCACACAGCAAATATCAGCGTCGCCGATTCGCGCACCCTGACTGTCACCCCGTTTGATAAAAGTACGGTAGGTCTGATTGAGAAAGCCATACGCAATTCGGATCTGGGTTTGAACCCGTCTTCAATGGGTGAGGTCATTCGGGTGCCGTTGCCTGCCTTGACGGAAGAGCGCCGCAAGGATCTGATCAAGGTGGTGCGCAGCGAAGCAGAACAGGCTCGCGTCGCCGTCCGTAATATTCGCCGTGATGCCAACCAGACACTCAAGGAACTGACCAGGGAAAAGGAAATCACTGAAGATGACGAACACCGGGGCGAAGAGCGAATTCAGAAACTTACCGATGAGTATGTTGCCGGCATCGAAAAACTGCTCGCAGGCAAAGAGCAGGATTTACTCGAAGTTTAATGTTGTTGTCATTTTTTACCGTTGTTTGTCAGTGTGTAAACAGCAGGCGATTCTTCAACATATCCAACTCAGTGGCATTGATTGGTAATGCCAACTGACGATACTGCCAGCGGCTCACGGCCAAACCATGTTGCGATTATTATGGATGGCAATGGCCGCTGGGCGCGTCAGCAAAACAGGCCCCGGGTCAGTGGACATCGTGCAGGTGTCGGTGTGCTACGGCAGACAGTCGAGTATGTTGCGCAGTGTGGCATCACCGCATTAACGGTATTTGCCTTCAGCAGTGAAAACTGGCGCCGGCCCGGCACTGAAGTACGTTTGTTGATGGAGTTGTTCATGAAAGCATTGCAGCAGGAAGTCGAACGCTTGCATGCCAATAATGTTCGACTGCGTTTTATCGGTGATCGTGAAAAGTTTAGCGACGATTTGCAGCAGGCCATTGCTGCAGCAGAGCAGCACACCGTTGATAATACCGGACTGCAATTGAATATTGCTGCGAATTATGGTGGTCGCCAGGATATTATCCGGGCTTTTCAGGAACTCATGGTGCAGGTGCAGGCAGGTTCACTTGCTATTGAAAATGTTGATGAAGCTGCTATCACAGCGCAACTGTCACTCGCCGGTTTGCCGGAACCGGACTTGTTGATTCGCACCGGTGGTGAACAACGCATCAGCAACTTTTTGCTCTGGCAGTCAGCTTACACCGAGCTCTATTTTACCGACACTTTATGGCCGGATTTCAGTGCGGCAGATTTTGATACTGCGCTGGCGTGGTTTGCACAGCGCCAGCGGCGTTTCGGCAGTATCAGTGATAAAGGGATTGAGGCTTGATGGCGACGTCCCTGCAACAACGTTTGTTGACGGCAGCATTGCTTGTTCCGCCGCTGGTCTTGCTGGTGATTTTCTTGCCGGTGATCGGCTTTGTCGTTTTGACAGGAATATTTGTTGCACTGGCCGCCTGGGAATGGGCGGCGATGTACCGCGTCCATGTATTTGAATGCAGCCTGTTTGTCGTGGTGGTCATGTTACTGGGCCTGGTGATATTCAGATACTGGCCGCAGCTGTCGCCATGGCTGGCGCTAATGACTGTTGCCGGCTGGCTGGCAGGAGGTGTGGTAATCATTGCCTATGAACGTGGCTGGCCAGGCTGGTCATCACAGCGCTGGCAAATGTGGCTGTTTGGGCAACTGGTGCTGGTGCCGGCCTGGATCAGTCTGGTCGCCATTCGCGCCGGTATGCCTGAGGGTCAGTTCTGGGTGTTAATACTATTCGTGTTAATCTGGAGCGCTGATAGCGCAGCTTTTTTTGCCGGTCGGCGCTGGGGCCGGGCACGTCTCGCTGCCCGGGTCAGTCCGGGCAAAAGCTGGGCAGGTCTGTATGGTGCGGTCTGTGCAACACTGCTATTCACCATCATTATTGCGTTCAGTGTCGGCTATGACTTTTGGCCAGCCCTGTATCTGGTCGTGCTGGCGTTGCTGATAACGCTGTTTTCAGTTGTGGGAGATTTGGTGGAAAGTCTTTTCAAGCGTAACGCCGGAATCAAGGACAGCGGCCATTTGTTGCCGGGTCATGGCGGCTTTCTGGATCGCATAGACAGTCTGACGGCGGCGGCGCCGGTGGCACTGGCGGGCCTGTTTGTGGCCGGTTTTTGGCCGGGGGTCGTTGTATGATTGGCATGACTATTCTCGGTGCGACTGGCACGATTGGCGTTAACACCCTGGACGTGCTCAGCCGTTATCCGGATCAATACCGCGTGATAGCATTGACGGCAAATACCAATGCGAAGGCCATGGCCGAGATGTGCAGCCAGTGGCGGCCGCAATATGCAGTGATGGCCGACCCTGACAGTGCCGATCAGCTGCGGGAACGTCTCAAGCGTATCGATTCAGCACTGGTGGACGAGATTGAAATACTTGCCGGGTCCGAGGCGCTGGTCAAGGTTGCGGCGTTGCCTGCTGTTGATTATGTCATGGCGGCCATTGTCGGTGCCGCCGGCTTATTGCCGACGCTGGCTGCCGCACAGGCCGGCAAACGGATACTACTGGCCAACAAGGAAGCACTGGTGATGTCGGGGCAGTTGTTTATGGATACCGTTGCCCGGCATCAGGTCGAGCTGTTGCCTATCGACAGCGAGCATAACGCCATTTTTCAGTGTTTGCCGGTGGATCATCGGGAGCGCGGTCTGGCCGCCAGCGGTGTCCGCCATATCCTGCTGACAGCGTCCGGCGGCCCGTTTCGACAGACGCCGCTGGAGCAGTTGCGCGAAGTCACGCCAGCACAGGCCTGCGCACATCCAAACTGGGTGATGGGCCGCAAGATTTCTGTTGATTCGGCGACAATGATGAACAAGGGGCTCGAAGTGATTGAGGCTTGCTGGCTGTTCCGCACCACACCGGCACAAATTCGGGTTGTCCTGCATCCGCAAAGCGTTATTCATTCAATGGTTCAGTACACGGATGGCTCGGTGCTGGCACAGCTCGGCAACCCCGATATGCGCACGCCAATCGCCCATGCACTGGCCTGGCCGGAACGGATTGAGGCCGGCGTCGAGTCACTGGATTTGTTCAGCATTGCCCGGCTTGACTTTGAAGCACCGGATAGCCAGCGTTTCCCGTGTCTGCGATTGGCCGCCGAAGCCATGCAGGCAGGGGGTACCGCTACGGCCATCCTGAACGCCGCCAATGAAATTGGTGTTGCCGAATTTCTTGCCGGACGCCTGTGTTTTACGGATATAGCTGTTCTGGTGGAGGCCACGCTGGCCAACGTGCCACACCAGGTGGCAGATTCACTTGACACGGTGCGGGCTGCCGATACGGCGGCCCGCAATGAAGCACTCGACTGGGCCAGACGCCGGGCGGCATGATGGAAATACTGCAACACATACTTGCTTTCATTGTCGCTATTGGCATTTTGATTACTTTTCATGAATTCGGTCACTATTGGGTCGCACGCCGTTTTGATGTGAAAATTCTGCGCTTTTCGGTCGGTTTCGGCCGGACACTCTGGCGCCGCAAATTTGGTCCGGATCAGACCGAGTTCGTGATTGCCGCATTGCCGCTCGGCGGTTACGTGAAAATGCTGGATGAGCGCGAAGGTGAAGTGCTACTGGCCGATCGGCCGCGGGCGTTCAATAACAAGCCGGTTGCCCAGCGTTTTGCCATCGTGGCAGCGGGGCCATTATTCAATTTTATTTTTGCGGTATTTGCCTACTGTGTGATGTACACGATCGGCATGACCGGCCTGAAACCCCTGGTGGATGAAGTTGCCCCGGCCTCGGTGGCAGCCAGCGCAGGTTTCCAGTCGGGTGACGAAATTCTCGCCGTGGATGACCGCAATACGCCGACCTGGGCGGCTGTTGCAGAAACCCTGATTGGCAGTGTTGTTGCCAGTGGTCAGGTTGAAATTAACGTCCAGACAGCGGCCGGGGACAGGCAAATCCGCCGACTGGATTTATCTGCCGTTTCCATTGACGATATTGCTGCAGGCGCTTTACTGGAAGAAATTGGCCTGACCCCGGTGCGGCCACCCTTGCCGGCAGTCATCGGCCAGGTGGTTGCTGACAGCCCGGCGGCACAGGCCGGGATCCAGCCGGGAGACAAAATTGTCGCAGTTGACGGACAACGGGTTGCTGACTGGTTTGCTGTGGTCGACCGGATCCGCGCATTACCGGAACAGCCCGTCGTGTTGGAGATAGAACGCGACGATCGCAGCTTGCAGATAGGCCTGACACCTGCGTTGGTAACAACAGACAGTGGCGAACAGGTAGGTCAGATTGGTGCCAGTGTGGATACGTTGCCGGCATTGCCGGCGGAATTGCGTGGCGTCGAACGCTATGCGCCATGGCAGGCGGCCTGGCTGGGGGTGAAACGCACTGCTGAAATGTCGGTTTTAACCCTGCGTATGATGGGCAAAATTCTGACCGGCCAGGCCTCGGTCAAAAATCTGAGTGGGCCTATCAGCATTGCCCAGTTTGCCGGTTTCTCGGCGGCTGTTGGGCTGGCGGCTTTCCTCGGATTTCTGGCTATCGTGAGTGTTAGTCTGGGTGTTATCAATTTATTACCCGTGCCGCTACTGGATGGCGGGCACTTAATGTATTACCTTATCGAAATTATCAAAGGGAGTCCGGTATCTGAATCGACACAGATGCTGGGTCAGCATGTCGGTCTGGTATTATTGCTCAGCCTGATGACGCTGGTAATTTACAATGACGTTGTCCGTCTGCTCGGCTAGCGCCTCATTCAAGAATTAAATACATCAATTTCAGAAATAAAAATATGCAGACTCGTATCAAGTCATTATTGCTTGTTGTCTGTTGCTGGTGTCTGAGTGCACCATTACAGGCGGTAGAGCAGTTCACCATTTCAGATATTCGTGTTGAAGGGCTTGAACGTATTACCCCCGGCACAGTGTTCAACTATTTGCCGGTGGGTGTAGGTGATGAGTTTGATAATACGGTTTCCGGACAGGCAGTGCGGTCGTTATTTGAAACCGGATTTTTTGATGATGTTCGGCTCGAGCGCGATGGCGATATTCTCGTGGTTATCGTTGAGGAACGGCCGGCTACCGGCAGTATAGCCTTCAGTGGTAACAAGAACATCAAAACTGATGATTTGATGACAGGTCTGCGGCAGGTCGGTTTTGCCGAAGGCCGGGTATTTGATCAGTCACTGCTGGAAAAGGTTGAGCAGGAATTGCAGCGGCAGTATTTTTCATTGGGTAAATATGCAGTAAAAATTGATACAACGGTCACCAATCTGGACAATAATCGTGTGGGTATCGCGATTGATGTTTCCGAAGGACTCACTGCCCGCATCAAGGATATTAATATTGTCGGCAATGATTCCTTCAAGACTAAAACCCTTCTCAAGCAATTTGAACTGACAACGCCGACCTGGTTTTCATTCATTACCAAGGCTGACCAATATTCACGGGAAAAACTCGGCGGCGATCTTGAATCACTGCAATCCTATTATCAGGATCGCGGTTATGTGAATTTTAATGTTGATTCTACCCAGGTTTCCATTACACCTGACAAGAAAGATATCTATATTACAGTGAACATTACCGAGGGTGATCAATATCGTATTGGTGATATTAAACTGTCGGGTGAGCTGATCGTGCCCGAAGAAGAATTGATCGAGCAGATTGTTATTTATCAGGGTGAAGTATTTTCACGCCGGGAAGTAACCGCAACCAGTACCAATCTGGCTGATGCACTGGGTGATGTAGGCTATGCGTTTGCAAACGTGAACTCGATTCCTGATATTAACGAAGACAACAAAACAGTCGATCTGACTTTTTTTGTCGACCCTGGCAAGCGGGTGTATGTGCGCCGGATAAATTTTGCCGGCAACGATAAAACCCGGGATGAAGTCCTGCGCCGGGAAATGCGCCAACAGGAAGGCGGCTGGATTTCAACCAAGAAGGTCGAGCGTGGCAAGACCCGGCTGCAGCGTCTCGGGTATTTTCGGACGGTCAACGTCGAGACACCGGCGGTGCCCGGAACCACGGATCAGGTTGATGTGAACTACGCTGTTGAGGAGATGCCGTCCGGCAATCTTATTGCGGGCCTCGGGTTTTCGCAAAACCAGGGCCTGATTCTGCAGACCAGTGTCAGTCAGGACAATTTTCTGGGTAGTGGCAAACGTATGTCGTTTGCATTTAATAACAGCTCGGTTAATCGCCGCTTCAATCTCGGCTATCTGAACCCGTACTATACTATTGATGGTGTCAGCCGCGGGTTTGATGCGTTTTTTCAGGAAACCGATGCGTTTGAAGCCAATATTACCCAGTTTGATTCCACCATCTGGGGTTTTGGTACAAGCTTTGGTATACCCATCACTGAATTTAATTTCATTAATTTTTCACTGAATTATGAGAACACTGAAATTGATCCAGGTACGTTTTCATCGCAGGAAGTTACTGACTTTCTCGATCGCAATGGTGGCCGGTTTGATGTGTTTCGTTTCGGCAGCAGCTTTACCTTCGACAGCCGCAACAAGGCAATTTTGCCGGATTCAGGTGGCTTGAACCGTATCAGTACCGAAGTGGGGCTGCCGTTGCTGGGTGAAACGCTGGAATTCTACAAGGTGGATCTGCGTACACAGTGGTTTTTTCCGCTGGTGCAGGACTATATTTTGTCTTTGGGCGGACAGTTCGGTTTCGGCGACGGTTTCGGTGATGCCGATGAGCTGCCATTTTTCGAGAACTTTTTTGCCGGTGGCCCGCGCACGGTGCGCGGCTTTGAGGAAAATACGCTCGGACCGAAAGACACTCCGCAGCCAGGTAGTGGCCGGATCCCCCGGCCGTTAGGGGGTGACAAAAAAATCGTCACCAGCGCCGAGGTGATTCTGCCAATACCGTTTTTACGCGATCTGGACTCAGTCCGCGTATCCGGGTTTATTGATGCCGGTAACGTTTTTGGGCCGGATGAGTCTATATCTATTGATGAATTTCGTTATTCGACGGGTCTTAGTGGTATCTGGATTTCACCTTTTGGCGTGGTCAGCGTCAGTTTTGCCGTGCCGTTCGGTGATGAGCCTACTGATGACACCCAGCCGTTCCAGTTTACATTTGGTACATCTTTCTAAAGTTGGAGTTTTAAACCTTGAATAAATTACTGTCAGTCAGACTAATTGCAGTTTTCCTGCTGGGTTCATTTGTTTCTGTCGCCTCGGCACAGGACATCAAGATTGCATCCGTAAATGCCATCCGGATACTGGAAAGTTCACCCCAGGCTGAGATTGCGCACGGCAAGATTGAAAAGGAATTTGCCCCGCGTGAACGCCAGCTCGTGGAAGAACAAAAGCGTCTCAAGAGTCTTGAGGACCGCATGTTGAAAGATGGCGCGATCATGAGCGAATCCGAACGTGCCAATCTGGAACGTGAAATCCTGTCCATGCGCCGGGATTTGCGGCGTAAGCAGGAAGAATATCGTGAAGATCTGAATTTTCGTCGCAACGAAGAATTCACCCAGATTCAAAAATCCATTCTCGAGGCAATTCAGAATGTGGCCAAGGAAATGGGCTACGATCTGGTCATAGGTGAAGGCGTTATTTATGCCAGTGACAAGGTTGATATCAGCGACAGGGTGATCGAACATCTGAAGAGATAGTTGCTGGTTGAAGGGCCCAGGATTATCGCCATGACATATACGTTGGCTACTATTGCCGGGCAAATTGACGCCGAATTACGCGGCGAGCCTGATTGTGAGATTTCAGCACTGGCAACACTGGAAACGGCCGATGCAGGTCAGATAAGTTTTCTCGCCAACCGACGTTATCTTGGTCAGCTCAGACAGACCCGTGCCGCTGCAGTTATTCTGGCCGCTGAACACGCCACTGAATGTCCGGTCAATGCACTGATCATGGAAAATCCCTATCTGGGGTATGCATTGACGGCACAATTATTATATCCGCAGCCCGCGTTCGAGGCAGGGATCCATGCCAGTGCCAGCGTAGCTACGGATGCCAGCGTACATTCTGATGCTCTGATCGCTGCCCATGTCTCTATTGGTTCAGGTGCCAGTATTGGGGCTGATTGTTACATTGGTCCTGGATGCATTATTGGAGCCGGGGTCAAGGTAGGCACAGGCAGTCGATTGCTGGCCAATGTGACATTAATGAGTGATGTCAATGTTGGTGCCAGAGTGATTATTCATCCAGGTGCTGTTATTGGTGCCGATGGTTTTGGACTGGCTGAACGGTCCGATGGAAGCTGGCTCAAGATACCGCAAGTAGGCAGTGTGATTATCGGTGATGATGTTGAAATCGGGGCAAATACCACGATTGATCGTGGTGCCCTGGACGATACAGTTATTTGCCGTGGTGTGAAAATTGATAATCAGGTGCAGATAGGGCACAACGTGTTTATTGATGAATATACGGCGGTCGCCGGCTGCACTGGTATCGCCGGCAGTGTACATATCGGCAAGCGTTGTCGTATTGGTGGTGGTTGTGGTATCAGCGGCCATCTGGAAATTGTTGATGATGTTATGCTGACAGCGATGTCTGGCGTCAATAATTCGATTAAAACAGCAGGTGTTTATTCCTCACCCTTATCAGTAACAGATAACCGTACCTGGCGGCGTAATGTCGCCCGCTTTCATCGGCTGGATGAGACGTTGCGCAGTTTACGCGATGATATTCGCGCATTAGATGAAAAAAAATAAAAAATCCTGTCAGAAGTATCATTTCTGATCTGACTGAGTTTGTTGTATCGACATCAGGACTATCCATGCAAGAGCTTAATATAAATAGAATCAAGGACTGTCTGCCACATCGCTACCCGTTTTTACTGATTGATAAAGTGGTGTCTTATGAAGCTGGCAAGTCGCTTGTCGCGTTGAAGAACGTGACATTCAATGAACCTTTTTTTCAGGGTCACTTTCCCAACAAGCCGGTGATGCCCGGCGTTCTGATTATTGAGGCGATGGCTCAGGCAACCGGCCTGTTTGGCTGTTTAAGCCTGGATGCCACGGAAGCAAGTGACTCACTCTATTATCTGGTTGGTGTTGATAAAGCCCGGTTTCGCCGGCCGGTAGAGCCCGGCGATCAGTTATTCATAGAAGTCCGGTTTGAGAAAATGCGTCGCGGGATATGGTGCTTCGATGTCAGTGCAAAAGTCAGCGATGAAATTGTGGCCACCGCACAGCTGATGACAACAAAAAAGGACTGACAAGTTTGATTCATCCGACCGCAGTGATTGATGATTCGGCCAGAATTGCGGCTAATGTAAGCGTGGGCGCTTACAGTGTTATCGGTGCCGGAATCGAAATTGCAGCTGGTACCGAGATCGGGTCACATGTGGTGCTGCAAGGTCCAACTCGTATCGGCCGCGACAATCGCATTTTTCAATTCAGTTCAATTGGCGCAGATCCGCAGGATAAAAAATACAGTGCCGACGAAGACTCGTTTCTGGAAATTGGCGATGGCAATACCATCCGGGAATTCTGCAGCATCAATCGCGGCACTGCACATGGTGGTGGCATCACCCGGCTGGGTAATCAGAACTGGATCATGGCATATGTACATATTGCCCATGATTGTATTATTGGTAACAGCAATACATTTGCCAATAATGCCACCCTCGCCGGCCATGTCAGAATGGATGATCATATTACGTTGGGCGGGTTTACCGGTGTGCATCAATTTTGTCATATAGGCAGCTATAGTTTCGCCGCTATATCAACAGTCGTTGTTAAAGATGTGCCCCCCTATATGATGGTGGCTGGTAATACAGCCAAACCACATGGTTTGAATAATGAAGGTCTGAAAAGACATGGTTTCAGTAGTGAGGAGCTCAAGCAATTGCGACGCGCTTATCGATTGCTTTATCGTGAAGGCATGTTGTTACAGGACGCAATTGTGCAGCTTGACGCACTTGCTGTTGAAGAAAGTAAAGTTCAGATGCTGGTGGATTTTATTCGCCAATCAGAGCGTGGCATAGTACGCTGATGCATGGTTATCCGGCTATTACCCTGCAGCTGAGTAATTGATTTCTGATGCTTCGTGTCGGCATTGTTGCAGGTGAGCATTCCGGCGATCAGTTAGGTGCCGGTCTCATGCAGGCACTGAAGCAGCAATGCCCGGATATTCGCTTTGAAGGCATTCTCGGACCGCGCATGCTGGCTGAGGGCGGTCATACCCTGTTCCCCATGGATGCGCTCGCTGTCATGGGGTTGGTTGAAGTCGTTGGGCGTTATCTTGATCTGACCTACATCCGCCACCAGGTCAAGTTGCATTTTCTGCAGAACCCACCGGATGTCTTTATTGGTATAGATGCCCCGGATTTTAATCTCGGGCTGGAAACCGGTTTGAAACGTGCCGGTATTAAAACCGTGCACTACGTCAGTCCATCAGTCTGGGCCTGGCGCAAAAGCCGGGTGCATACTGTTGCCAGAGCTGCAGACAGGCTGTTGACACTGTTCCCGTTTGAAGCTGCTTGTTATCGGGATACAAATCTGCAGGTTGAATTTGTCGGCCATCCTCTCGCGGATACTATCCCTTTGCAAACAACTACGCATGCAGCAAGAGCAGTGCTCGGGATAGCGACAAGCAAACCGGTGTTTGCCATCATGCCTGGAAGCCGCCGGGCCGAGTTGCAGCGCCATGGCATGATATTTCTGCAGGCATTCCAATGGTGTCAGCAGCAAATACCGGATGTGCAGGGTGTGATTGGCCTGACAGACGCTGATGCCAGCGAATTTTTTCAGCAGCAATTTGGTGAATTGGCAGCGAACCTGAACATCAGAATCGTAACAGCCGATTCCCTGACTGTGATGCAGGCGGCAGATGTTGTGTTGCTGGCTTCGGGTACCGTCGCACTCGAAGCCATGCTGCTGAAAAAGCCGATGGTAGTGGCGTATAAGCTGGCGCCTGTCAGTTTTTATATTTTACGCCGGCTGGTGAATATTCCCTGGATTGCATTGCCAAATATTTTGCAGCGCGAACAAGTGGTGCCGGAATTTCTTCAAGATGATGTAACACCGGAAAATCTTGGCAGGGCTTTGCTGGACTGGTGGCAGTCGCCGGCCAGACGGTCTGAACTACAGAAAAATTTTATGGCGTTGCATCAACTTTTGCGGTGCGATACCAATTCACGTGCCGCCAGCGCGGTACTGGGATTATGTCAGTGATCGCTGTGATCAGTGCTGAAATTAGCTCCATACTGGCAGGACCGTCTGTGGCCGGTGTCGATGAAGCCGGTCGCGGTCCATTGGTCGGGGCAGTGGTAGCGGCGGCTGTGATCCTGGATCCGGATCGGCCGATTCATGGTCTGATGGATTCAAAAAAACTGCCGGAGCGCCGGCGTGAACTGCTGGCTGAACAGATCCGGCAGCAGGCAATTGCCTGGGCGATTGGCCGGGCAGATGCTGCCGAGATTGACGAAATTAATATTCTTCAGGCCAGTTTACTGGCCATGCAACGCGCTGTCGTGGCATTGCATCAGCTGCCATGCCATGTATTGGTGGATGGTAATCAAGTGCCAAAGCTGGTATGCCCGGTCACAGCAGTCGTCAAGGGCGATACGCTCATACCCGCTATCAGTGCGGCCTCCATTCTGGCCAAGGTCAGCCGGGATGCCGAGATGTATGAGCTGGATAAACTCTATCCTCAATACGGGTTTGCCCAACACAAGGGTTATCCTACGCTCGCTCATCTGGAGGCATTGCGTGAACATGGTGTATTACCCCAGCACCGGCGTTCATTCCGGCCTGTCACCGCGCTACTTGAGGCAGTGTTATGAGTGCCGGGTTTGTGCATCTGCATACGCATACCGAATATTCGATTGTTGACGGTTTGCTGCGTATTCCGGAACTGGTTAAACAGACAGCCGCTCTGAATATGCCGGCTGTAGCGGTGACTGAAGCCGGTAATCTGTTTTCACTGGTGAAATTTTATCGTGCTGCCGAGGCCGCAGGTCTCAAACCCATTGTTGGTGCAGAAGTGGCGGTTTCAGACATGAGCGGTCAGACAGAACCGGATCATGCTTTGCTGTTGTGCCAGGATGTAACCGGTTACCACAACCTGTGTCGTTTGATTACCGACAGTTATATCAAGGGGCAGTTCCAGAATCAGCCACGCGTGGCACGCGATAATATACGTGAATATCATGCCGGCCTGCTGGCTATCAGTTGTGCGCATCGCAGTGATATTAACCGTAGTATTGCTGCCGGCCAGCATGAAGCCGCAGCGCGCAGCGCAGCCTTCTGGCAGGATATCTTTGCAGATCGTTACAGTATTGAAATTGTACGTTGTGGCCGTCCGGAGGAAGAAGACTATATTCTTAATGTTGCACAACTGGCAGCAACATCGGGGATACCGTTGATTGCCAGTAATGATGTGCGTTTTCTGCATGCGGATGATTTTGAAGCACATGAAGTGCGGGTCTGCATACAGCAAGGCCGAACCCTGAATGATCCACGCCGTTTGCGCGAATATACACCGCAGCAATATCTGCGTTCTGCAGATGAAATGCAGGCTTTGTTTGCAGATATGCCTGAAGTACTGACAAATACCCTGGCAATTGCTGAACGCTGCAATCTGGAGCTGGAACTCGGACATGCACATATGCCGGATTACCCGGTGCCTGAAGGTTATGATCAAAGCAGATTGTTGATTGAACAGACGCAGTCAGGCCTTGAAGCGAGAGTTTTGCCACGGGCTCGCCAGCGGCATGGCGACATTGATGAGACGGTTTATCGAAACCGGCTGGAGCGTGAACTCGAAGTTGTTACCTCCATGGGATTTGCCGGTTACTTTTTAATCGTCGCTGATTTTATTCGTTGGGCACGCGAGCAGGGGATCCCGGTCGGGCCCGGTCGCGGTTCCGGTGCCGGCTCGCTGGTCGCCTATGCAATTGGCATTACGGCGCTGGATCCACTTGATTATGATCTGTTGTTTGAGCGTTTTCTGAATCCGGAGCGGGTCTCACTACCGGATTTTGATATTGATTTTTGTATGGAACGACGCGACGAGGTGATTGCCTATGTCGCCGAACGTTATGGCCGCGAGCAAGTATCACAGATTATTACTTACGGCAGTATGGCAGCCAAGGCAGTGGTTCGTGATGTCGGCCGTGCTCTGGGGCATCCGTATGGATTTGTTGATCAGATTGCCAAATTGATCCCGTTTGCACTCGAGATGACACTTACCAGGGCCCTGGCAGAGGAAGAAACGCTACGTGCGCGCTACGAAGACAAGGATGAGGAAGAAGTCGGAATACTGATTGATCTTGCATTAAAACTTGAAGGCTTATGCCGGAATGCTGGTCGGCATGCCGGTGGCGTGGTGATTGCCCCCAGACCACTGACAGAATTCATGCCGCTGTATGCAGAACAGGGCAGCCAAACAATGGTTACCCAGTTTGATATGGGCGATGTGGAAGCCGTGGGTCTGGTGAAGTTTGATTTTCTCGGTCTGCGTACATTAACGATTATCGAGTGGGCGGTACGTGATATCAACCGGCTGCGACAGACGACAGGCGAGCCAGAACTTGATATTTCAACCTTGCCACTGGACGACAAGGCAAGCTTTGAATTGATCCAGCGCACCGATACCATGGCGGTATTCCAGCTTGAATCTGATGGTATGCGCAAGCTTATTAAACGTCTGCAGCCGGATCGGTTCGAGGATCTGGTGGCCCTTGTCGCATTATTTCGGCCAGGTCCCCTGCAATCCGGCATGGTGGATGATTTCGTTGATCGAAAACATGGCCGGGCGAGGATTGACTATGCCTTGCCCGCGCTCGAGCCTGTGCTTAAACCCACGTATGGTGTGATTCTCTATCAGGAACAGGTAATGCAAATTGCCCAGGTGCTGGCTGGTTATACACTGGGCGGCGCCGATTTGTTACGCCGGGCCATGGGCAAGAAAAAGCCGGAAGAAATGGCCAAACAACGTGATATTTTTGTCAGTGGCGCAGTGGCTAATCATGTTGATGAAAAGACTGCGGTATATATCTTCGATTTGATGGAAAAATTCGCCGGTTATGGTTTTAACAAATCACACTCGGCGGCATATGCCCTGATCGCCTATCAAACAGCCTGGCTTAAAGCGCATTATCCGGCGGCATTCATGGCGGCAGTGTTGTCTTCTGATATGGATAACACGGACAAGATTGTACTGCTTTGTGAGGAAGTGCGGCGTATGCAGTTGACGCTTGAGCCACCTTCCATTAACACCAGCCGGTATGAATTCAGTGTCGCTGATCTGGACACCATCCGTTTTGGTCTGGGTGCTGTCAAGGGAGTCGGCCATAGTGCAATAGATGCCATCATTGAAGCACGTGAACAGCAGCCGTTTACCGATTTATTTGATTTTTGCCGTCGCTGTGATCTCAAGCGTGTCAATCGGCGTGTGTTGGAAGCACTGATCCGCTGTGGTGCCATGGATGATTTTGGCCATGGCCGTAATACATTACTCGGAAATCTGGATCGCGCTATTCAGCTGGCAGAACAAAGTGCAAACAATGATGTCATTGGCATGACGGATCTGTTTGGTCTGGCACCGGCGCAAACCAGTGACGGCGCAGGCTTGACACCATTGCCTGACTGGAGTGATGACGAGCGTCTGCGCGGCGAAAAAGACACACTCGGATTTTATCTGAGTGGCCACCCGATTGAGCGTTATGAAAATGAATTGAGCCAGTTTGTTACGGCACGCCTGCAGGCACTGCAGCCCGGCGCAGGCAATGTGATTATTGCCGGTTATATTGCCAGCCTCCGTGTCCGCTCGGGCCGACGGGGGCGCATGGCGGAGTTACGGCTGGATGATCGCACGGCACGTGTGCCGGTGACTGTGTATTCTGATGTTTATCAAAAATACCGCGCCGAGCTGGTCAAGGATGTGCTGATTGTTCTGCGTGGCAAGGTTGAACAGGATGATTTCTATGAAAACGGATACACGGTTAATGTCAGTGAAGTACTCGATCTGGCCGAAATCAGGGGTCGGCGTGCCTGTCTGCAACTGACGGTAACAACGATGGATAATACCGGCGCATTATTGCCGCGGCTAAAAGCATTGTTGATGGAACACCGTGGTGGCCAGTGCCAGGTTGAACTGATACTGGATATCCAGGCAGCTACAGCACCCATGCCGCTTGGCAATGACTGGCGGGTGCGGGCCAGTGATGAACTGCTGGAAAATCTGGCCGCGCTGCTGGGGCCGGATAATGTTAAACTTGTTTATTCCAAAGACTAGAATAAAAATTTAACTTATTGTTTTTAAAGTAAAATTTTAATGGATCTTTTGGCGTTTTGATTTGGCTCTGCCGGGTCAGGGGGCCTTGGTTAAAACCGATTAAAAAAATTTCTTTTCAGGCAAAGTACTCATGAATTTTCTTGATTTTGAACGCCCGATTGCCGAACTCGAAGCAAAAATCGAAGAATTGCGCTACGTCGGCGATGACCGTGAGGTCAATATCAATGAAGAGATTAACCGCTTGCGCAAACGCAGCCGCGAATTGACGCAGTCGATTTTCTCAAATCTTACGCCCTGGCAAACGGCTCAGGTTGCCCGGCATTCCCAGCGGCCTTATACGCTGGATTATGTTCGCCAGATCATCTCTGATTTTGAAGAGCTCCATGGTGATCGGGCATTTGCCGATGATGCTGCCATCGTGGCCGGTGTCGGCCGACTGGGTGATCGTTCGGTCGCGGTTATTGGCCAGCAGAAAGGTCGTGATACCAAAGAGAAATTGTTACGCAACTTTGGTATGCCGCGTCCGGAAGGTTATCGTAAAGCATTACGTATCATGCAGATGGCGGAACGCTTTCGTTTGCCAATACTGACATTTATCGATACTCCAGGTGCCTACCCGGGTATTGATGCCGAAGAACGTGGACAAAGCGAAGCAATTGCCCGAAATTTGATGGTGATGTCCGGTTTGCGTGTGCCGGTTATTGCTACCGTAATAGGCGAGGGAGGTTCCGGTGGTGCACTGGCGATTGGTGTGTGTGATCGATTGCTCATGCTTGAATACAGTACCTATTCGGTTATTTCCCCGGAAGGCTGTGCCTCAATTCTCTGGAAAAGCGCAGACAAGGCTGCCGAAGCCGCCGAGGTGTTGGGAATTACTGCTGCACGTCTGCATGAACTTGGACTGGTGGATGAGATCATCAGCGAACCGCTGGGTGGGGCGCACCGTGATTATGATACCAGCGGCAAACGCGTTAAATCAGCCATTGAGAAACATCTGCTGGATATTGAAACGTTTGGCGTAGACAGCATGCTCGAGCAACGCAGACGGCGTTTACGTGAGACCGGTTTCTTTCAGCAGGACTGATTGAGTCAGTGCTGTTGTCAGGCCTAGCAACGGCATGAAATCCGAAAAATTCTCAGTTGCCTATCTGGCCGGATATCTGTGCCAACTGTCATTGCCGCAGAATTTTCTGCTGGCTTACAGTGGCGGAATGGATTCACATGTACTGCTGCATGCGCTGTCGTGTATCACTGCGCCAGGCTGGTCTGTTGCCGCTGTGCATATCAATCATGGTTTACATCCTGCGGCCGGAGATTGGGCACAACACTGCCGGCAGACGTGCGAACGGCTACAAGTCCCCATTACTGTTATTGATATTGATGCCAGTCCGCGTGCGGGTGAGAGCCCCGAGGCTTGTGCACGCATTGCCCGTTATACAGCATTGAGCGCACATCTGGCACCAGGACAGGTTTTATTGACCGCGCATCATCTTGATGACCAGGCTGAAACATGCTTGCTGCAGTTATTACGTGGCAGTGGTGTGCGTGGGCTGGCTGCCATGCCGGCGCGACAGACATTTGCCAAAGGTGAGATGGTGCGGCCATTGCTGGAGATAAACCGTGAAGAGTTGCTTGTCTATGCCCGGTCAGAACAGCTCAACTGGGTGGAAGATAACAGCAATCAGGATGTACAGTTCGATCGCAATTATCTGCGCCAGCAAGTCATGCCAGTGTTGCAGGCACGCTGGCCGGCAGCAAACAGGAGCTTCAGCCAGAGCAGCAGACACGCTGCCGAAGCGAGCGAGTTGCTGGACGAACTCGCAGCGGGGGACTTGCAACGCGGACAACATTCAACTGACCAGCTGGATTTGCGAATTCTTTCGGATTTGTCGGCATTACGTAGCAGTAATGCATTGCGTTACTGGCTACATTCTGCAGATGTCCGACCGCCGGGACGGAAGCGTTTGCAGGAATTTGTCAGGCAATTACAGCAGGCCAATGTCGACAGAACGCCACGACTTGTCTGGGACGATGTAGAGCTTTGTTGTTATCAGCATACGCTGTACTTGCTGAAAGCCCTGCCGAACCGCTTATCTACTGATACATTACAATGCAATATTAAAGCATTGCCAGAACTGCCATATGGGCAGTTGAAGCTTGAGCATGCCGTTGGCACAGGCCTGGCATATCATTATCTGCAAGATAATAATCTCCGGATCAGATTTCGCCATGGGGGTGAAAAAATTCAGTTGGCAGGTCACGCAGAACACAAGACACTAAAAAATATCCTGCAGGAACATAAGCTGCCACCCTGGTTACGGGACTTTTTGCCGCTGATTTACTATGACAACATACTGGTGATGATTCCGGGTATCGGGACTGTTGAAGGTTATCAGGCCCGGGCTGATGAACCCGGCGTGTCTTTCAACTGGGATTGGTCATTCCAATATTAACAGGTTAATAAATGAAGCTATTAGAATCACTAAAAAGTATTCTCAGGCGTTCACAAGCGGTTGAATTACCGGTCAATGCCGGGGAATCAGTTGCTGCGACCGGTATGAGTGATCAGCGCGTACGTGAAGTCCTTGGTGATACCAGACTGGCCCGACAACAATTGTTTGAACGTTGGTCAGCACAGGAGTCATGGTGTGTATTATCTGAAGGGTTGCCCTTGTTGCTCGGGCTGGATCCGGATGACAGGGACCAACTGAACGATTCAGCATTTATTGAACAGCGTGATATATTCTGGACGCATCTGCAGCGCTGTGTTAAGCAGAAAATACCACCGACTATACTCAATCTTGAAGACAAGCCTGAACACTGGCGTGCAACCCCGGTTGAGCTTTACCGCTGGGCACTGGCAGCACGGGTGCCAATACCCGATGATCTTGAAGCACTGCTTGGATTTATCAGCAGCATGGTCAAAGCTGATGCGGTGTTAACCAGTCCGGACACTCCGGCATCCGGCGCTCCGGACAGTCAGGGATTGGCACGTGAACAGGTATTAAGCGCAGCACTCGCGGTTGTGCTTAACGATCTGTGCAAAACAACGGCTGAAGAAGATCAATGGCGTGATCGCGTTATTGACAGACTTTACAGTAGTGCCGAACATTTGTTTGGACAGTCTGAACCGCCGCTGACACGTCCGGCATTGCATGATCTTATAGATCGCAGCCTTGATCTTGCACGTTCACCCATTAATCAGATTCTCTAGCCGGTTTATTTTTCCGGAAATAGCGGATCCGGCAGATCATAAAATACGATAGGCACTGTATTGACACCAGCCTTGCTGTTGTCCTCGACTTCCGCTTTCATCGAGCCCAGTGTCTCGTCAAATTCACCCAATTGGGGCATGCCTTTTTTAAGCTTTGCATCCGCTCTCAGTACAGCTTCATGTAATACATCTGTATAGGGCAATTTGTATGCTCTTGGCTGGCCGGCAGAGTTCAGATTCTCCACCTGAGTAATCCAGAGGTATATACCGCCATCATCATCAGTAGTTTTATTGGGTTGTTCAACTTGCGCGGCCAGCAGCCGGAACCGTTCCGGTAATTGTTCGGAAGTTGGCCAGCCAAATAATGGTGGAAAGGATATATATGAAATTACATAAAACGCAGTAGTCAGAACGATACTCGCTGCTTTTACACGCCATGACCAGTTTGAATATAAATTAATGCTCAATAACAACAGTGCAATGAGCACATACGCAGCAATAAGACCAGAGACACCGAGTATCACCAGTATTTCTCCTTCAGTATAAGATTAAATACCCAGCCATTGAATTATCAACTGAGCTGGACAAGTTTTTTCGGTAGAAAATTGATATTTGTAACTTCACCATCCTTGTTTATGCGAAAACGTACTGCTGTTTTCTCGTCACCTTCGCCTTCCAGCTGAACAGTGCCGTAGTAAACCACTTTAAGCGCCGGATTAACCTTTACGAGGTTAACAGTTACATCCACATTTTCCCTGGTTTCTGAAGCATAGTAGTGCAGATTAACAACATATTCGCCGGGTACCACGCCTCGCACAGTGACTACTTCCTGATTAAGCGGATTGACTATTTCCTCACCATTGACCGTAATGGTATCAGTATTTGTTCCGCGGTCATCACGATCAAGATGCATCAGACCGACTTCAGTATTGCGAAACCAGAGCAGGCGGCCATCAGGATCTTCAACCCAGACATCAATATCATCAGGGCTCATGTCTTTCCAGGTTATGGTCAGTATGTATTCAGCTTTTGGATCAATAATTCCTGTCTTGGCTACCGGGTTCATAAACATGATGGCGACCAGAAACAGAAAAGTAAAACCAAGCAAGGCATTGAATAGCAGATCAGTAAATGGATCAAATGACCCGCGCCGATTTTTTCCTGCAGTCAGCTTCATGAGTTTGCAACTCTGGACAATGGAATATGCATGTCTATTTCAGTCAGGTGTTGTAGCACTGCCAGATTTTCATCCGCAGTTCTGTCAATAATATAATATTGTGTTGCAGCGAGTACGCTGCCCGCAAGACCGGTCAGGGTCGTATAGAGTGCCGTGCCCATTCCACTACTCATTAATTGCAGGATTTTTTGCATGGTGCTGACGTCAAAATCGGTGATGTTGGCAACAGAGCTAAGCATTACAATAAAACCGACAATTGTTCCTACCAGTCCCAGTTTCAGCATGATATCCGAGATGAACCAGCCGATTTCCTGCGGGTTTTTCAATTCAGCGGCATACACTTCCAGTAAATCATGGCCTGGAATTTCATCCGTGCCACGGTCTGTACGATACTTGCGAAACAGATCGCAAATATAATCACGAATAACTGATCTTGGCTGTTTTTGCAGAAATACCGACATGCCCTCGCTGTTTGTTTCTGTCAAGTAATCCGGATTGCTTTTCAACTCAGATGCAAGACGCCGGGTTTCATTAAGTTCTCTGGATACCTGTGTTACACGTACTGCGCAATGACATGTAACAAGAAAATAAATCAGCATAATAACAATGGAAATCTTGCTGCGATCAGTTTCAATCAATGTTGCTATCAAGCCATAGTCAATAGCCAAAAACAGGCCAAAAAACACCAGTCCGGTAAAAATCAGCCATAGCAAAAGACTGTGATGTTCGCCTCGTTCAACAGTCGGTCTGGTATGCATAACCATGGAACTCATTTTCAGGGACTCCGGAGGGTAAAAATTGAATTACTTGCAGATTAAAACAGTTGGATTAATCGCGGATATAAATCAGGGTGCCTACATCAACATACTGCCTGAGCTCCATGATTTCCTCGTTGGTTAGTGCTATACAGCCCTGTGTCCAGTCGAGCCCACTATGGATAAGCAGTTTTTCATCAGTCGTCTGGCCTATGCCATGAATGCCGATGTAACCTCCCAGCGCTGTATTCTGTGGTGGTTCTTGCTGATTGCGTATAGCACTGGATATGGCACTGAATTCATGCGCATCAATAATATTGTTTTTGTAGCCGTACCAGGCATCGACCATATTGGGATAATTTATTTGCACGAAATAATGGAACTGGTCACTTTTGCGAAAATCAACCACAGTATAAACGCCCACCGGTGTAATGCGGTCACCTTGCTGGCGTTTACTGCCGGCGCCACCGCGACCTACGGCAGCCTCATACTGACGGATAGTCCGGCCGCCTTGCTTGACGAGCAGTTTCTTCTGGCTTTTGATAATTTCAATTGAATACTGATTGGTTGTCGACAGATTGGCATATTGCGTAGATGAAGCAGCCAGACTGGTGACCGGCATTGGTCCAAGACAAGAAGCCGCAATTAATATGTGGCATAGCTGTAGCAGTTTATTCTTCATGGTACTTGTCTGTATGACATTGAATTAATCAAATTCATGGACTTGTTGTTCTAGCCGGTTTTGATACCAATAGCATACGAAATTCATAAATGTGATTTAGCCTGAAACCAGGGCTGCATACAATCGCGATCCCGGAAACCGGCGTTATTATAATTAGTTTTTAATGTCGCAGTGCGGCAAACAGGACTATCACGAACATGTCCTAGCCACGTCGGGTGCCACTTAGTTGGCTGGCCAGACTTTCAATCACCGGCGCACGCGAAAACCGCAGGCAGGCGATTAACAGCGCCAGCATAATACAGCCGAATTGCACCCCAATGTCCAGCCACAAATTGAACTCGGCGCCAAGACCCTGGCCGCTCTCGGGTAACAGCGAGTGTTTGAGTAAATCCACACCATAACTGAAAGGGTTCAGCAGGGTGATGAGCTTCAGCCAGTACGGTAAATGTTCAAGCGGATAGAGTGCGCCGCTGAGAAAAAACACCGGGAAAATGACGAAGTTCATGATGACGGCGAAATTGTCCAGATTTTTGCTGTAAACAGCAATCAGCATGCCAAAACTTGCAGACAATGCTGCTGTCAGCAGCAGGCCAAGCATGAACAGTCCGATATTCATTGGCGTGCCCAGATAGCCAAGCAGGAGCAAAATGACGACCAGTATCAAGGCCTGTACCAGGCCGGCCAGTGTCGCGCTCAGGGAACGCGCCAGAACTATCCAGTAATGGGCGAAGGGCGCAATGACCAGCATTCGCATAACACCTGATTCCTTGTCATAGACCATGGACAGGGAGGCGAGCATGCCACCGAACAGTAGTACCATGCAGAGCAAGCCGGGGACGAGAAACTGCTGGTAATTTTCCGTACCGGTTTGTTTCAGCATCGCACCAAACCCGCCACCGATAATCAATAGCCAGATTAATGGCCGAACCATTGAACTGAGTAAACGACCTCGCTGCCGCAGCATGCGCATGAGTTCACGCCCGAGAATTGCCTTGATGGCGGGCAGTATCATCGCCGGCCACCGGCCGCTGTCGGTGGGTTGTCCGGGCCAGCAGGATTGCCGGCGTTCTGCCATACATAAACATCGTTCAAATCGGGTTTGCGCAGCCGTAATGAGCGGATATCATTTTGCAGGCGTTGTTGCCAGTCACTGACAGGGAAATCAGGCTGTCGGATGGCAAACAGTAAACGTTCATCCTCACGCACCGGCGCACCAAGCTCTGAAGTCAGGCGGCTGGCCAACTCAGCCGGGGTGTCGGTTTCAATCTCAAGAATGGTGTGCGCCAGTGAGCGTGTCAGTTCCTGCGGTTTGCCCTGGCCAATGAGCCGACCTTGCTGCAGAAACGCAACCTGATCGCAGGGTTCAGCCTCTTCGAGATAATGTGTTGTCAGCAATACGGTCATACCATGCTGTTCGCGCAAACGCTTTATAAATCGCCAAATCCCGCGTCTGTTAATGATGTCGAGCCCGATAGTGGGTTCATCAAGAAACAGTACCTGCGGACGATGTAATACACCACGGGCAATATCCACTGCCCGGCGCATGCCACCGGAAAGCGCACCGACAAGCTTGTTGCCATGATCGGTTAAATCAAACAGGCTGAGCAGTTCATTCATGCGTGATTCAATCACGCCAGCTTCCAGCCCGTATAGATGGCCGGCAAAGCGCAGATTTTCGGCAACCGTCAGACTTCGATCGAGCGCGGACTCCTGGAACACCAGCCCAAGTGCGCCGCGGGCACGGATAGCTTCAGCGGGCAGGGCATGACCGGCAATCCGGATGCTGCCGGTAGTGGGTTTTACCAGGGTGCTGAGCATATGAATGGTGGTGGTTTTGCCGGAACCATTCGGACCCAGTAAGCCGAAAAAACAGCCTGCCGGAAGCGCCAGATCGAGATCCTGGACAGCGATCAAATCGGCGTAATGCTTGCTGAGGCCACTGCATTCAACTGCCAGTGCTGTCATTTCTCCAAGTCCTGAGCTTCCGGTGACGGCATGTAGTGCACGAAAAGCAGGCATTGTAGCAGTTTGTTCCGGTTTGCCATCCCCTGAGCAAAGCCCGCCTGGCTGGTCTATATCAACCAATTGGTAGATTCGCTATACTCCGGCCATGGTTATTCGTCGCCCCAAGTCGCTGAAAAATCTGTTATTCGCACATGAAATCGCCTTTCTGTTTCTGGTAACAGTGTCGGGGCTGGTCGGTGGCCTGTCAGCTTATTTCTGGCAGGAAACATCATCCGAATCGGTACGGATCAATAATCTCGCCTTTCTGAATGAACAGATGCGCGGTGAACTGTTTCGCCAGATACAGGTAATGATTCGTGCCCGTGTACTTGAAGAGGCGGATGCCGTGCAGGATTACGCTGATTATTCCCGGCGTATAGATAGCTTGTTTGATGAAATGCGTAACGCTGCTGAAACGGCTGAGGAAGTCAGCCTGACCGAGGATCTGCAGGCATCCTACCGGGTTCTGCAAAAGGACATGAATAATATTTTTCGTGATCCTTACGTCACCCAGGCCGTCCGTATCAATATTCTTGACCCGCGTTTTGCCGAGCAGATGGTCGGTAACTATGAACGCCACTATCAGCGGTTTCGCAGTCTGCTGGAGACCGAGCAGCACGAGCTGGATCAGATTATCGATGGCTGGAGCCGGATTGCGCCTGTTGTTATCCCGGTATTGTTACTACTCGCGGTGCTGTTGGTGCTGTATTCGCGCTATATTCTCAAGCATGGTTTCCTGCAGCCCATGACGCATGTAATGTCGGGCGCACGCCAGATCAGTACCGGCGATCTTGAGCATCATATTGAAATCAGGGGCGCCGAGGAAATTGCCAGTCTTGCTGCGGCCATCAATCATATGGCCGCCGATCTGATCAGCAGTCGCGAGGCATTAATCGAGAACGAGCGGCAGGCCGCGCTGGGTGCACTGGTGCCGGTGGTGGCACACAATATACGTAATCCGCTGGCAAGTATTCGTGCCACGGCCCAGGTACTTGATGGCTCCGAGACGCCGGCCGAGCTTGAGGAAAGTAAACAGGCTATTCTCGACACAATAGACCGGCTGGGTCGCTGGGTCAGTGCCCTCGTGAGTTATCTGCACCCGCTACAGCCACGCAAGCGACCAATACTGGCGACGGCTCTGATCAACGGGGCACTGGCGCCGTTGAAACCGAAGCTGGAAGAAAAACAACTGCAGGTTGAGCAACAGCAATGGGACCAGGATGCTTATGTACTGGCCGATCCCGATCTGATGGAACAAGCCCTGTACGGGTTGTTGTCGAATGCCGTGGAAGCATCGCCCGCGGGCACTACGCTGACTATCGGGCTGGAGCAAACCGGCCAGGATAATCAATTGCGCCTGCGGTTGCTGGATAGCGGTCCTGGAATGCCGTTTGATCCGAAGCCGGGCAATCTGAGTCCCGGCCCCAGCACCAAGCGTTTCGGCACCGGCCTGGGAATTCCGATTGCCTTTAAAATCTGCCAGGCACATGGCTGGCGTCTCGAATTCAATGTATTACCCGGCCGTGGTACCGAAGTATTGATCCACGCGCCAATCGCCTCAGAAGAGATATCCGAAGATGAGCAAGCCTGAATCAAATCAATCCGCAACGACGAACACGGCAAGTTCAGGCAGTCCGAACAGTGCTGAAATCCCGCTGCTTGAAACACGTATTCTGGTCGTTGAAGATGAGGCGGTATTCGCCCGTGCTGTGAGTAAACGGCTGGAACGTAGTGGTTACAAAACCATGATCGCCGGAGATCTCAAGACAGCTGTCAAACGGCAGCAAGATTTCAGTCCGGACTTGATCCTGCTCGACATGCGCTTGCCGGACGGTTCCGGCCTTGATTTTCTGGCCGATCTGCGCAACAAGCAGCAGTCAAATGTTGCTGTTCTGGTCATGTCAGCGTATGGCGAACTTGAAGATGCTGTAGCGGCTATGAAACTGGCCGCATCGGATTATCTGAAAAAGCCGGTGGATCTGGACGAATTGCTGATTAATGTTGAAAAAGTGCTGGCCAAGGAAGAGCTGAATCGCAAACTGAGCTATTCCAGCAAACGTGAAAGTCATGCAGTGGAGTCTGTTGATTTTCTTGGTGAATGTCAGGCGCTGCAAACTGTTCGTGCCCAGGTAGAACGGATTGCCCGCTTGACTGAAGCCGCAGATACTGTACCGCCGACGGTATTGATCCTGGGCGAAACCGGTACCGGCAAGGATGTTCTTGCCAGACGCCTGCATGCGGAAAGCCGTTTGCATGACAAGCCGTTTGTACATGTTGATTGTGCTTCGTTACCCAAGGATTTGATCGAGGCTGAATTGTTCGGCCATGAAAAAGGTGCATTTACCAGTGCCCAGAATGCCCGTACCGGTTTGATTGAAGCAGCTGAAGACGGGGTCCTGTTTCTGGACGAAATTGGCGAGATCCCGCTGGATTTGCAGGCCAAATTGCTGGCCGTGCTGGAACGGCGCATGGTTCGGCGGGTAGGCACCACCCAGGAACGCCCGGTACGGGCCTGGTTCATTGCAGCAACCAACCGCGATCTGGAAAAACTGGCAGCGCAAGGCGAATTTCGTTCTGACCTTTATTACCGCCTGAATGTTCTTAATGTTGACCTGCCGGCGCTACGCGACCGCGATCGGGACGTATTGATTCTGGCACGTCACTTTGCCGATCGGACAGCCCGGCGTTATAGTCTGGCAGAACCGGAATTGGCGGGTAATGCCGAGCAGGCATTACTGGATTATGATTGGCCCGGTAATATCCGTGAATTGCGCCATATAGTTGAGCGCGCAGTACTATTGTCAGGCGGCGGACAATTGACTGCAGCTGATTTTGGACTGACAACCCGGCCTGGTAGAACAGATGCTGCTGCCGATGCTGACAGTGGGGCCGATACCCCGACGGATGTCACACTTGATGCAGCTGAACGTAAACTTATAGAACAGGCGCTTGCACGCACTCATGGTAATGTTTCACAGGCTGCACGTGAGCTCGGCATTACCCGAATGGCATTGCGCTACAGAATGAAGAAGCATGACTTGTAATTACAACAGTTACAGGAACAGGATGAATCATGGCTAAACTGAATATGCAGACGGAGTTGAACGTACCCTTGCAACAGGTCTGGGATCTGGTTGGTAGTTTCAATGCCTTGCCTGAATGGCATCCAGCGGTTGAACACAGTGAACTGGAACATGGTGGCAGTATGCGCCGGCTGCAGCTGATTGGCGGCGGCTGTATTGTTGAGAAACTTGAGCACATCAGCGATCTGGAACATAGCTATAGTTATTCCATCGTCGACAGCCCGCTGCCCGTAACAAACTATTCAGCTACAATCCATTTGCGCCAGCATCCAGAGGATGCCAATAAAACAGTTGTTGAATGGTCTGGTGATTTCAATCCGCACGGTGCCAGCGAACATGATGCCGTGCAAGCAATACAGTCAATTTACCAGGCGGGATTTGATAATTTGCAGAGGATATTCAATTCCTAGTATCTGCCGGGCCAGGCCTAATGCAGCTTCATCCGTGGTTTGTTGCGCCGACCAATCAAATCCCCGAGCGTGTTCATCATCACACGCGGCAATCCCAGCAATGCCACCTGATGCATCTTGTAGAGTGAATAGTACATAAACCGCGCCAGCAGACCTTCAACCAGCACACTGCCGGACCATTTGCGCGCCACGCTGCCCATCAGGCTGCCCACCGTAGAATAACGGCTCATATTGATTAATGAGCCATAATCAACATAGCGATATTCCAGTGCCGGCTTGCCTTGCAGGCGTCTTTGCAGTGTTTTGAACAAGGTACTGGCCATTTGATGCGCAGCCTGCGCACGTGGTGGCACCAGCTGTTCGGCATCCATCGGGCAGGCGGCGCAGTCGCCTAGCGCAAAAATGTTTTCATCACGTGTGGTTTGCAGGGTTGTTTTCACGACCAGTTGATTGGCGCGGTTGGTTTCGAGGCCGTCCAGTTCTTTCAGGAAATCCGGTGCTTTAATTCCCGCAGCCCAGACCTTGATAGCGGCCGGAATGAATTTCTCGCTTTCGGTATAGAAGCCTTCTGCGGTGGCCTTGACGATGCGCTCATTGGTGAGCACATCAATGCCCAGATCCTTTAGTTGCTTGGTGATATGTGTCGTCAGGCGCTCGGGCAGTGCCGGCAATATCCTGTCAGCTGCTTCCAGTATGGATATCTTGATGTCCCGATCCGGGACAACCCGATCCAGCCCGAACAGGGCCAATTGCCGGGTAGCGTCATGCAATTCGGCCGCCAGTTCAACACCGGTCGCCCCGGCGCCGGCAATGCCGATGCCAAGCTGACCTGTGCGGATATCATCTGCCTGTGTGTGTGCGGCATAGAAGCTGCGCAGTAGATGCTGATGAAATTCATCTGCCTGCTGGCGGCGGTCAATGAAATGACAATGCTCGCGAATACCTTCAATGCCAAAATCATTCGTCTCACTGCCGACCGCGAATATCAGGGTGTCATAATGAAAATCGCGCCGCGGAATAAATTCTTCGCCGTCCGCGTCCCGGGTCGGTGCCGTGCTGACAATGCGATTACTGCGGTCGAGCTTGTCGACCTTGCCCAGACGGAAGAAGAAATGATTCCAGTGAGCATGTGCCAGGTAACTCAACTCATCTTCATACGAGTTCAGTGTGCCCGCCGCGACTTCATGCAACAACGGCTTCCAGATATGCGTCAAACTGGCATCTATCAGGGTGATATCGGCAAGTTTTTTCCGGCCCAGCTTCTTACCCAGGTGGGTGGCCAGCTCAAGTCCGCCGGCGCCGCCGCCAACGATTACAATCTGGTGCTTTTTCTGGTCAGTGTCAGTCATACAGTTCCAATTAGTAGGTTGCAGCTGGGCACCCTGGCAGAGGTGTCACAATAGCGGTTTAATCCGGGCATAATAACGGATATAGTCAGCTAAACAAAACATGAACGGACAGTCCCATGAATGATTCTACCCGAACAGAGCTTGAAGCCGCTGCGTTTCGACAACTGGTCGCGCATTTGCGTGAACATACTGATGTGCAAAATATTGATTTGATGAATCTTGCGGGTTTTTGTCGCAACTGCCTGTCGAAATGGTATATGGCAGCGGCTGAAGAACGTGGCATCGAGATGGATTATGAGACCGCGCGCGAAATAGTCTATGGTATGCCGTATGCACAGTGGAAGGCACGTTACCAGACCGATGCCAAACAACCTGTCAGTGAGTAATTGTATCAGGCTACCTCTGATTACTTGACTTGTCCGGCACCTTAGACTGTGCCTTTGTGCACCGCCACCCAGGGCTTTCCTGAATCAATAAACGCGGGAAATCTGGTAGCCTGCATCTGCGAGTGCTTGTAAAAGACCGCGCTCATCAGGCAGATGCAACGCCCCAACCGCAATAAAATATCCGCCTTCATCCAGCGCCGGCCTGATTTTTGCCAGCAATTTTTTATTGCGATCATAAAGTACCCGCTGCATGAATCGATCAAAGACGGCTTCAT
>JBBDSJ010000058.1:0-7197 GCA_040905025.1 Gammaproteobacteria bacterium | reverse complement strand
CCTCTACAATGACGGTATAACGCATGAGATCCTCCTACTTCTTGAGCCCTGCCTGTTTCAGTACATTATTCAAGGTACCTGGCGGAACATCAACATTGGGCTTGCCCGAGACCGTAACAGTTCCTGGCTTGATGGGATGTTTAAACTGCCTGTGGCTTCCCCGCTGTCGGGTTTTCATCCATCCGTCCGCCTCCATCCATTTGATCAGTTCCTTGACCTTCATTTCCATATGTCCTTTTGGTTGTTCTATGTCGCATAACTAAGTGTTATGCGACATATTAGCCAATAACATTATATCGAGGGCTTTTGCAGGCATGGCGTTTTCTCCCTGAAAATCAGCATTTTCAGCATGTGCTCGGCAGTGCAGATTCAATATGTACCAGACTCACTTTGGCATTGCCAATAATAATCTCCTGAATGCCGCTTAGGTGAATATTTTGGGTTATGCGGCGGACTCATGCTCAACATCCCAACCTGGGAAGACGAGTACGGCAGGATGGCACCGCAACGCTTTGGCCAGCACCTTTGCACGCTCAACGCCGAGGCGAACACGATCGTTTTCGATGGCAGAAATTGTTGATTGCGGAATACCCGTCGCAGCAGCCAGATCGTTCTGGCTCATATCCTGCAGCTCACGCAAAATACGGACTGATTCGCCTGCGGACACATCGATTCTTTTAACAGCTTTTCGATAATCGCTCATTTATCACCTCCAGTAGTCATGAGGAGTCACACGCTCAACTTCCACCAGCACCTGGTCTTTTTGTACCTTATAAATCACACGATATTGAATATTCAGGCGGGAGGACCGAAAGCCTTTCCAGTTGCCTGATAAAGCCTCATCTTTAAAACCCTTGATAAGTTTCAACCCTTGAGGGCCGGAAATTCTTACAATGTCTTTCCACTTTTCATAACGTTGTTGAACCTCAATTGGCGCTGCCGCCAAGGCTTTGTCAATACGCCTGTGCTCAAGAATCTCCCACATACCAAAATTAGTATATATACCATTTATGGTATGTCAAGTGGTTGGCATCGACTCGGACTAAAAGCCGCAGAATGCTTGAGCTCAGCGGACGAATGCGTCTGCAAAGGGCGGGGCTGCTTGAAATGATCGTATGCACCTGGCTGATGTTGCCCCAAGCTATCTGGCTGCTCCAATAATGCCTTGCGCTTCCTGCGGGCCGGCATAATTCAGGCGCCCTACTCCCACTCGATTGTAAACGGGCCATTTTTTCTATTTAATATCAATTGCTTAATAGTTTGTGTAGGTGGCAATATCATGGAAAATACCCTGTTCAGAAAATCCTTCAAAATGTTCGAAAAATTTGACGATTGAACGCTGCCACACAGCACCCCGGGCCACCTTCCGGGCTTTGACTTTCAGGTGTATACCCTCCTGCTCCTGCAGATAATGGATCACCGTAACAGGCGCCATATATAGGCTAATTGGTAATAACATTGACAATTAGCCATTTTCACGCATAATGCAGGCGTAAAGCAACCAGAAACCACCGTGACCTACATCCCCCGGAACGCAGAATCCAGGCTTCAACACTTCGCCAGCGGCTATCCCGTGGTTGTCGTCACCGGGCCACGCCAGTCCGGTAAGTCCACTCTGGTGCGGCATGCCTTTCCCGAACACCGCTATGTATCGCTTGAAGATCTCGACCATAGGGAATTTGCAGAAACGGATCCGCGTGGTTTTTTGAACCAGTTTAGTGGGAGTGCCATCCTGGACGAGGCGCAACGCTGCCCTACCCTGTTTTCCTATCTCCAGACACGCGTCGATGAACGGCAACAACCCGGCGAATTTATCCTGACGGGATCCCAGCAGTTTGGCCTGTTATCCGGCATCACACAGAGTCTGGCAGGCAGGGCCGCATTGCTGACGCTGTTACCCATGGCCTACGGCGAATTACAACACTCAGGAAAAATTGGCAAAAGCCTCGACAAGATACTCTTTGATGGGGCCTATCCCCCGATCTTCGACCGTGGTCTCGATCCGCACCCCTGGCATGGCAACTATGTGCGCACATATCTCGAACGCGATATCCGGCAATTAATCAAGGTACAGGATCTGGGCACTTTGCAACGCTTCCTGAAATTGTGCGCAGGCAGGACCGGACAACTCCTCAATCTTTCCTCGCTGGCCAATGACTGTGGTATTACGCATAACACCGTCAAGTCCTGGGTATCCGTGCTGGAAGCCAGTTATATCGTGCATCTGTTGCCACCGCATCACCGGAATTTCAACAAGCGTCTGGTCAAAACGCCCAAACTCTATTTTCTGGATACGGGTCTTGCCACCTGGCTGCTCGGCATCCAAAACCGCGAGCAACTGGCGACCCATGTTCAACGGGGCGCCTTATTCGAAACCTGGGTCATCAGTGAATTGCTTAAGGCCCGTTATAACGCGGGCGAAACCTCTAACCTTTACTTCTGGCGTGATCGTTCGGGACACGAGGTGGACCTGCTGATGGACCATGGAACCCATCTGTCACCGCTGGAAATCAAATCCGGGCAAACCATCAACCAGGATTACTTCAAGGGGCTGGAGTTCTGGAAAAAGCTGGCAGGTGAAACCGCCGGAAAGGCATGGCTGGTTTATGGCGGTGACAGCCGACAGAGTCGCTCCGATGTCACTGTACTACCCTGGTATGAAATCAACGCTGAGGAGATCGTGATATGAAAACACCGGGCATCGGTCGCAATGATCCCTGTCCCTGTGGCAGCGGAAAAAAGTTCAAGCACTGCTGCCTGGGCAAGGAAGACAGCACAGCATCTAACCAGAGTGCGGCAGGCGCGTCCGAGGCATTGCGCAAGGCGCTCGAAGGCCAGCGGTTCAACTCGTTGGAAGAGGCGCAGGCGTTTGCGGCCGAACATGCCCGGCAACAAAACCGGCGACCGCGGGATGAGTTTCACGGTCTATCGCCCGAGCAGATGCACTGGATGCTGAACCTCCCGTTCACCTCACCGCAGTGGGTCCGCTTCCCGGAAGCACTCGATACGCAACCGACCGCGCCGATACTGCGGCTTTTCAGCCTGTTGGCGGACGCCATCGGCGAGCAGGGCCTGAAACCCACCGCCAGGGGCAATCTGCCACGCAACTTCTGCCGCGAGGCCGCCCTGGTCTACTGGGACGAGAAAACCCAACAGGAGCGCACACGCTACGGCGGCATCAACCGGGAGGAGGATTTTTTCGATCTGCATGTCACTCGCCTGGTGGCCGAGCTGGCGGGGCTGGTCCGCAAATACAAAGGGAAGTTCATTCTCAGCCGCAACTGCCGCCACCTGTTAGCCGAGGGTGGCCTGGCAGCAATCTATCCCAAACTGTTCAAGGCCTATGTCGAGCAGTTCAATTGGGCCTACCGGGATGGCCATGCGGAATTGCGCTTTATCCAGCAGGCGTTTCTGTTCACCCTGTATCTGCTTATTTGCTACGGCGATACCTGGAAGGCGCAGGCTTTCTATGAGGATGCTTTTTTGCGAGCATTCCCCATAGCGTTGGATGACGTGCCACCAAGCCCGCTGTTTACTGCCGAGGAGGAACTGCGCCGCTGCTACACCTGGCGCACACTGGTGGGTTTCGTGAGTTTTCTCGGACTGGCCGAGGTGGAAAAGGTCTCCGATGATATCCTGAACCGCAAGTATCGGGTGAAGGCCCTGCCCCTGTTGAGCGAAGCCGTGCAATTCCAGATTTCGAGGTAATTCTTCATGGCGAGAAAGCGCAAACCGGATGATCCCCTGGCCGTCCTGCTGGAGACCGCATCGAAACCCAAGCTGGTCGATCTGCTCGTCCGGGTGGCCAAAACACGCCCCGACGTTCGCCGTGAATGCCTCGACTATCTGAACAAACATGCCACCTTGTCGCCCAGCCGTAAGAGCCAGTCCGAGGGTGAAAAACTGTTGGCCCTGTGGGCCGAACTCGCTCCGGATCTGGACGAGCTGGACGCCTACGGCGGCGGCGATTATGACGTCGACATCCATGTTTCAAGCCTGCTGCAGGAGATCGCACAGGCGCTTTCGCGGAAAAAGACCGAAGCGGATTACCGCCACGAACTTCTCGACAGCGTCCTGCCCTACATCGAGAGCGGCAATGCCGGTCTCGACGACGATCTCTATGACCTGGCCTATGCCACCTGTTACACAGAAGATGATTGGCGAGCGCTGGCGGAAACCTTCGAGACCATGGGCGGGGATTGGAGGCTCTACCATGCCCGCCGCATCTACCGCCGGCTCGGCGACCGGGACAACTATCTTGAGCTGCGCCGACGCAAACTGGTCACCGGCACCGATTACCACGACCTGGCCGATTTCCACTGGAAAGCCGGTGAAAAGCAGACGGCCATGGAGGTTGCGGAAGAAGGGCTGCGTCAGGGAAAAGGCCGCATGGACGAACTGCGCCAGTTCGTCGCCAAGCGGGCCAAATCCGCCGGCAATCGTGAACGCTACCTGGCATTGCAATTTGAACAGGCCGTCGATCACCTGACCTGTGATAAGTACAAGGCGTTCCGAAGACTGTGCACGGCCGCCGAATGGAAGTCTTACGAGGCGAAAATCCTTGCGCGGCTGGAGAAGGCCTGGGACACGGAGCAGATCCGGATCCGCATGCACCGCAAGGAATACGAGGAGGCGGTGGCCGTTGTGAGCCAAAGCCGTTATCCGCTCTATGCCTGGGACAGCGCCTATGAGCTACAGACCGCCAGGCGCCTCGAAGGCCGGTATCCCGAGGCGATTCTCAAATACTATCTTTCCGGACTGGGCAATCTGAAGGCCAATGCCCCGCGCAAGGAATACGTCCGCAAGGCACAGGTGATGAGCAAGATCCACCGCGTGTTGGTTGATGTGCTGCGTGATCCGTCTCGCTGGCGCGACTTCGCACTCAAAGTCAAAAAGGACAACATCAAACGTCCGGCATTTCAAGAAGAGTTCACCAAGGCCGTACCTGATTGGCAGGCACTGAAATAACACAAGGACACGCTTTTCGGGGGTAGGCAACGTTATCAACCGTGCCCACCCGCAGAATCACGTCACACCCGTTCAAGAACGGGGATCTGAACGCCGTCCATACCATGACAGGACCAATTCGCTTCTCATGGTATTGATGTTTTCTGCCTTGCTACACGCAGTAACGCCATGAAAAATACCATAGTCAAAATAGTTGTGGACTCCGTGGACAGCCCGCTTTGTCGGGACGGAGCCTACCCAGCGTTCAATCTCGCCTGAAACTCGCCCACCACCGTCAGGATCTCTTCGAACGTCGGCACCTCACCGTAGAACATCTCCTGCCGCATGTTTTCGTAATCAGCCTGCCAGGCTGGCCGGTCGGCCTCCGATGGCACCAACCGCAACTGGCCCGGATTCAGCGTCGAGTAATCGATCCACGTATAACGGAAAAAGACCTGACGGTGGACGGCAACCCGATGGAACAGATCCATATCCCGGACAGACTCATCGCCGATGCCTGCCTGGATCAATCGATAGAGGTCATAATAGTGCCGCGCCATGGCATCCCGGCGTCTACTATTGGCTTCCGGCCGAAAGGTCTCCTCGTGCAAGAGCATCGCCTTCTCCCAGAAGGTGCGTCTTGGCATAACCGCCCGGACGTTTGTGCCCGATCCTGACAGCAGATCGGGGAAGGCGTCGCTGACATAAGGTCTTATCTCGACGGGTTCGGCAGGGTCTGTGTCCGAGCGAGCGCCCATTTCGATCTTTACGGCACGCCGAAGATAGGCGGCCTGCTCCGGGAAGGCCGTCGGATAGAACAACAGCAAGGTCTGTCCATCGGGGTCGTCGGGATCCGACTCAAGCGTCCATTCGAGCGACCCCGGCAGGTCCGATGAGATCACGTCAATGAGTGCCGGTTGAATCCTCTCGCTGATATATTGCTGGCAGGCTTCCCTCAGCGCCTTGAGACGCTTGCTTGTCTGTTTCTTGCTGGGCGCACTTTCCGGGGCATTGTCTCCACCAAAACCCAGGGCACCCCGGTCGATGACGATATCGATATCTTCGGAAAAGCGTTCGATGAGATTCCAGCACTTGGAGAGTGAAGTGCCACCCTTGAACGTCAGGTGTTCGCCCCATTCGGGTAACTCGAACAATTTGCACAAGGTCCAGCACACCCAGAAGTCCTTTTCGACGGCAATCTCAAACAGGTTCAGTTGCGCGCCGGCCTCCGTACAGACCAGCCGGCGACGCTCTTCCGACATCGCGAGAAATTCTTTCATCCTTTACCTTCCTGTCCTGCCAGCGTACGAATGATATCGGCGATCCAGGCCGGGGCGTATCGAATATCCTTCATCAGTTGCTTGCGGGCATCGTCATCGAGACGCCGGTCGAGCCGCGCAATGATTTGCTGATCGACATTTTTCCGGCCCAGGTGGCGCAGGGCCTGGATCACCAAGCCACTGCTTTTTCCTGCAGTGGCCATATTGCGGGGGGTGGTATGTTTGAGGATGATCTGGCGCTTGCCAATCTGCACGGTCCGCGTGCGGCCATCCGTTAAATAAACGACCTTCATGGGGACTTGCGTGGAGAGTCCAAGAAGATTGGCCGCGTAGGCCCCGGAGGGTTGCAAACGAGTGGCATCACGACCTGCCAAGGCCTTGGCGATGTCATCCGTCGATGGCTGCAACGGGCCAAGCTGAGGGTCGGTTTTCGGGTAGTCGTACAACCCCCGGGCCAATTGGCGGATGAGGCCGCTGTCCCGGTGCCGCATCAGTGCCAGATCGACCGCCCGGCGGGTACCGAGATCGGTGAAACTGTCGGGCGTAAAGACCCAGCCCCGCTTGCGGGACTGAATCCGCCGGAGGATCTTGCTGTCGGTGCTGTCTGCGTGTTTACCCATATTATTGAAAGAAAATAGTATACTTTTTTCTTTCAAATGCAAGACGGGATATCAGGATACCCTCCTCTCAGCGACCATGAACCACCGCATGGCATCAAAATGTCAATGCAATGGTCAGTTCGATACCATGCCCACCCCAAAAATCCCGACATGGTATTTATGACCGGCACTGATTCCTGGTCGAAAAATACCATGAAAAATACCATTGATGATGCAGATCATCCTATTAATATGAGTTATTTTATTATTATATTTCAATATCTTACGAATTTTCCCTACTCCCACTCAATCGTGGCGGGGGGCTTGCTGGAGATGTCGTAAACGACGCGGGAGATGCCGTCGATTTCGTT
>JBBDSJ010000057.1:0-1223 GCA_040905025.1 Gammaproteobacteria bacterium | reverse complement strand
AGAGGTCATTTCTCGTGGCGCATCAGCCACGGCAGGGTGAGGCTGGTGAGCAGCACCGTGCCCACCGTTACCACCATCATGGCGGTAAAAGCCCGGGGCTCTGCGCCAGCTTCCAGTGCCTTCTGCATAATAACCATGGCGATTTCGGCTCTGGGAATCATGCTGACGCCGATCAGCAGCGCGCCGTAGAAACCGAGACGCCGGTAGGCAGGTAGGCTGCTGCCCAGAATTTTGCCGGCGATCGCTGCGACCAACAACACCAGCCCGGGCCACAGCGCGGTCGAAAAAGCGGACAGATCAATGTGCAGCCCCAAGCCGATAAAAAAGAAGGGGGTAAATACCACGTACAAGCCGTTAAACACGACCCTTTCTTTGGCGGCGGCGGTATCCCGGCTGAAGGCGAGACCGGCTAGAAAGGCACCCACGGCGAGCGATAAACCACTGAGTTCAGCCAGCGCCGCAATGATAAAACCGATCGATAACATCAGCACCATGGGTTCATGTCGGGTTTCATAGCGCTCTACAAACTGCGTCAGCCGTTTTTCAATGTAGACCGAAAACACCCAGCAGGCAGTTACAAACGCCGTCAGTGTAGCGAGCACCCTGGCCAGTGTTGTACCCACATCAAGCGCGGCGATGCCCTGTCCATCGGCTAACAGTGGGGCAAGGGCGACCAGTATGGCCATCAGCACGATGCTGCTGATGTCATCGAGTTCCGCCACATCGACAAACAGATTGCCACGTTCGGTCGTCAGCTGTTTGGCGTCCTGCCAGATGGTGACGGTGACCCCCAGACTGGTTGCCGTTAGCGCGACACCGACAAAAATACTGGTCAACAGTGAAAAATCGGCAAGGTAATAGGCGGCGGCAAACCCCAGGGCGCCACTGAACAGCACATTCCAGAGCCAGATCCAGGAGGCACTCGACAATTGTTTCAACAGGCCGTTCAGGTCACTTTCCAGGCCAACCTTGAACACCAGCAATACCAGGCCGGCTTCGGCCAATAATCCCAGGCTGTGCCGGCTGCCCTGATCGAGCAGCGGTATCCGGGTATTCAGCCAGCCCAATACCGTGCCGACACCAATGTAGATGATCAACAGCGGCATGAAGCGCCGGATAAAGACGCCGCGAACCAGCAGTGTGAAAATCATCAGCATACCCACCAGAAACAATGAGTAGGCCGAGGGGATTTCAGGCAATAACGGTGCATTCATGGCGAGACT
>JBBDSJ010000056.1:0-1240 GCA_040905025.1 Gammaproteobacteria bacterium | reverse complement strand
GGGCTCCGGGCTACTCAGGTTTTCGATACGCTGGTCTGACCTGTTTGTCATCACTTGCACAGTGCCTTCGCAATCGTCGGTCGGTTATCTCCTCTCTATTTTCTCAGATGTATCGAAACATTTTATGATGTTACGGGTTGGTAGACCGTATGGTGACGCAATACTGCCCAACCAATGCGTGCCATCTTGTTCGCCAGGGCGACCGCTGCTTTGTTGGCGCCACGCTCGGCCTTGAGCCGGGTTGCCCAGCGACTGAGTCGGTCCTGTTTGCGAGGGGCCTGACGCAATGCCGCTCTGGCACCCTGCACCAGCAGGCTACGCAGATAACTATCCCCACGTTTACTGATCCCCAGCAACAGCGCCTGTCCACCACTGGAATGTTGGCGGGGTACCAGTCCGAGCGAGGCGGATACATCCCGACCCCGACGATAGGCCTGACCATCACCGACCGCCGCATGAAAGGCACTGGCGATCACGGGTCCGAAACCTGGTATTGTCTGCAACCGTCGTTCAGCTTCATCGGTTCGCGTCTGCTGAACCATCAGTCGGGTAAAGTCTTCAATGTGCGCATCACTCTGCTGCAATTGCTGATACCCCTGTGCCAGCAGTTGACGGAACAACGGACTCAGACCATTCTCGCCCTCTTCCAATAAGTCAGGCAGGCGGCGACGTAACGTGGCAACACCCTGCGGGAGCACGATCCCGTATTCTGCCAGCAAGCCCCGCAATTGATTGCACAAGGCCGTCCGGTTCGCGACCTGCATGGCCCTCAGGCGATGCAGGGCCTGGATATCCTGTTGTGCGATGGTCTTCACCGCCACACACCGTACTCTGGGGCGAACCACCGCTTCGGCAATGGCACGGGCATCGTTGTAATCATTCTTGTTGCCGCGCACATAGGCCTTCACATCCTGTGCCGGCAACAGTCTGGCGTCATGTCCGAGTGCCCGTAAACGACGCGCCCAGTCATGTGCCCCGGTACAGGCTTCCATGCCGATTAGGCACGGCGGTAACTGGGCAAACCAGGGTAGAAGTTGCGTACGTTTCAGCTGTTTCTTCAGCACTTCATGACCTTTAGTATCTGTACCGATGAGATGGAATACATTTTTTGCCAAATCCAGTCCAATTGTCGTAATCTCTTTCATGGTTTCCTCCTGCTTTTTTGCAGATAGTTGTTCGTAACTCTATCTTGGCGCATTGTGACGCCGGCTAAAAGTGGGAGGAGACCATCTCATCGGAT
>JBBDSJ010000055.1:0-1256 GCA_040905025.1 Gammaproteobacteria bacterium | reverse complement strand
GGTTCTGCCGGGCCGGCATAACATAGTGCTGACGCGTGATGAAGACTATCAGCCCACCGAGGGTTGCACACTAGTGCATGATCTGGATACGGCATTGCTGGTTGCCGACAGTGCCGAGATCATGATAATTGGCGGCGCCGACATTTTTGCCGCGACTTTGCCACGCACACAAAAAATTTATCTCACGGAACTGGATGCTGAAGTTGAGGCAGATACTTTTTTTCCGGCGTTTGATGAAAGCCGGTGGCAGGAAGTCAGCAGGGAATCATTCCCCGCTGATGAACAGAATGATTATCCATACAGTTTTGTCGAACTGGTGCGGTCAGCCTGATTGATTTGTACCGGTTTGTTATCCGGTGATTTGTCGAATTCCATAGAGCCCCAGACGAGGAGCAACAGCAGGGCCATCATTAGAAGAGCTACCCAAAGTGGCAGCCGCGCTGCATTTTGTTCGCTACCCTGAATTTTGTTGCCATCAATATAAAGGTCATAAAAGGTGAGCCGGCCGATCGCGCGATGCCGGAATTTACCACGATGTCCGGCAACATTGAAAGTCACATCACTGGTAAAACGGCTTGCTTCGGCAAGGTTGCCGGGCACGTGTTTGATCAGTTCGTCATCAACGTAATACTTTTTCTTGCCATTACAGAAGTTGTGCTCCATGTGCAAGTTGTGGATTTACCCTCGAGCTCTACTGACCAGCGCTAGATTGAATCACCGTATTTCATGGCTGTCTGTATATCCCTTCTGTCGGCATGTGCCGCCTTTCCCGATGGCTTCTGGAAGCGGTCTCAAAATTACTGCACTTGCCGCCCTGAAATATACGAATGGGCGTTGAAAGCGGACTCAAAATGCGGGGCCGTGTAACGGCAGATTCGCTATACACTGCGCTTTTTCGTCCCCGTTGGTTAATAATCAAGGGCGCCTGGTCTCGGCTGCATTTTATTACACCCTTGGGTGCGTGACATTTTGAGACCACTTCTAGAAAGTTACGGCCTTGCAGTCATCTCTGGAAACAGCAGTATAGAAATCGCCCATACCGCCCATGCTGCAGTTGGTAATCAGGTTGTCTTCGGTAATGCCGCGCACTTCGGCGCAGGGTTTGCAGACAATGATTTTCGCATTGGCATGCTCCAGTACTTCCCTGAACTTCGGCGGCGGGCCGAACGGAATCATCTTGTCGGCTGCGCCATCAACGGCGAGGGTCACTGCATCATGAAACAGCATCAGCATCACGCTGTCGCCCTTTTCCAGTG
>JBBDSJ010000054.1:0-1265 GCA_040905025.1 Gammaproteobacteria bacterium | reverse complement strand
GAAATAAAAGGGGACATTTTAGCTTTGCAGAAAGGGGACATTACTGCTTTGCGCTCCGAGCTTGCTGCATTTCTTGCCGGTATCAGTGACGGCTCGTTCTTTCAGCGAATGTCCGTTCCGGCTAAATATCGCCGTATCCGGGATATCGCCATCTCGGGTAACGGCGAAGCCACGATGGTTGCCGAATTTCCCGAGGTGGTGAGAATCATCGGCGAGGAAAGAATGGCAGCCGGGCTGGATGATAGTGTCAAGACTGTCCTGATTACCAATAGCAGCCTGATACAGCGCTCGCATGTCCAAGCCGGCCTGCAGTGCATGAGTCAAATGAACGGCGAGATCTGGTTCAAGATCGATACCGCTATAGCCAATGAAAGGCAGTTCATCAATAGCTGCACGATTTCTGAAACAAGAATTCTGACCAATCTGCAGCGTTCAGCCTCGCTATGTAGCACTTGGATCCAGACTTGTGTGTTTGCGCTGGACGGTCGCCCAGCAGCTAATTACGATGCTTACCTAGATCTCATACGGAAAATTGTTGATGGTGGGCAGCAGGTATCTGGCGTAATGTTGTATGGGCCGGCACGTCCATCCATGCAGGCGTTAGCAGTAGATACAGGAATTCCATGTTCACAGCTCGATGATAGGGTGATTGGCCGGCTTCACGAGATCAGGCGGATCGGGCCGGCCTTGCTAAGGGTTCCATGAGTGCGTCCGGATACGTCGACAGGCCGCAGGTGATGCTTGGGTATCATCGCCCCTGCCGATTCCCGGGGTTGTCAGCCTATTGGCTACAGGGGCCCAGACTCGAATAGTAGGCGGCGAGATCCTCGATGTCCTCGTCACTCAGCTGTTGTGCTGTCTCCGGCATGACCTCGCCGCTACGCTTGCCGTCGCGGAAATCCTTGAGCTGCTTGATCAGATAGGCCTCCTTCTGGCCGGCGAGGTTCGGCCAATTGTTATTGATGCTGATACCGTTGTGACCGTGGCAGGCGGCGCAGAGGACGACTTTTATCTCGCCGGCCTCGATATCGCCTGCCATGGCACCGCTTGCCACCAGCAGCATTGCGGTGGCCGCTATCCAATGAACCGTCAAACGCATGTCTCTCTCCTAGAGTCACGGGACTCTATCGATGTTGTTTTCGGTTAGGGACTGCAAGCAAAAAGTATAGTATAGGTAACAGGCTGTCTAACGTCAATTACTTTGGCCGGTCGTGTCAACGCAATTCTAAAATGTCCCTTTTTCTGCAAAGCTAAAATGTCCCCTT
>JBBDSJ010000053.1:0-7527 GCA_040905025.1 Gammaproteobacteria bacterium | reverse complement strand
GGTGATATTATCGGTTTATATAACCACGGCGCTATTCAGGTCGGTGACAGTTTCAGCCAGGGTGAATCAATCAAATTCACCGGTATTCCGCACTTTGCTCCGGAAATGTTCCGCCGTGTTCGTCTGCGTGATCCGTTGCGGGCAAAAGCCCTGAACAAGGGCCTCGATGAGCTTTGTGAGGAAGGCGCCACCCAGGTGTTCCGGCCGATGATTTCCAATGACGTCATCCTGGGTGCGGTCGGAGTACTGCAATTTGATGTTGTCGCCTGGCGCTTGAAGGAGGAATACGGTGTTGACTGTGCTTACGAGAGTATCGATGTCAGTACCGCCCGCTGGATTAGTTCGGATAATGCGGCAAAGCTTGAAGACTTCAAAAATCGCCAACAGGAAAATCTGGCGATAGACGGCAGCGGCGCCTTGACCTATCTGGCGCGTTCAATGGTGAACCTGAATCTGACAATGGAACGCTGGCCGGATATCAAATTCCATGAAACCCGTGAACATTAATATTTAAATCGCTGCCCCATGGCCAGAATCGTTATTACATGGGAACTCGGCCAGGGCCATGGACACTTGCTGCCGTATGTCGACATTGTAAATATTTTACTGGAACGTAATCATGATGTAATTTTTATTGCCCGTGATATTGAAAAGGCAAGGCAGGTTTTTAAAGATATCAATATAAACCTTCGCGCAGCACCAGTTTCTCACCGTCAGACTAAAAATCCCGTCCTGAAGCCTGTCAGCTATACACATGTATTAAATAATATTGGTTTTAATGATTCTGACATGCTGGCAACGCAAATCCGCGCATGGCATGAAACTCTGATTGAGATCAAGCCGGATTTGCTTGTTTTTGAACATAGTCCCACTGCTATGCTGGCTGCGAGCGTGTTTCGCTGTAAAAAACTCATGCTGGGCACCGGTTTTACTGTGCCCTCTGCAGAAATTCCAATGCCGCCACTGTATGGTGATTCTGAAAAATACCGCAATCAATTACTGGTCGATGATAAAAACATGCTTGATATTGTCAACCGGGCATTGAAACAGTGTAATTTTCCACAATTAATCGCACTGTCTGATCTTTTTGATGAGAACGAGCAATTATTATTAACATTGCCCGAGCTGGATCATTATCAAAATCGCAGGAATGGCAAGTATCAGGGCATTGCATTGCCGGCTAGTTATGGAACAAGAACTGAATGGAAGTCGGGTTCAGTAAATGATGAAAACAAACCCCGTGTTTTCGCTTATTTACATACTGAAACATCAGTCCGATTGCTGGCAGAGGTGATCATGCATACCAATGCAGAAGCCATATTGCATGGGCCATCAGATGCGCTGAATGCGGTGCCTGATCAGGCGTTGCATAAAATATGCCTGGCCGCAGAGCCTGTAACTATGGAAATGATTTTGACCGAATGTGACATTGTTGTGACCAATGGCAGTCATGCGACGACAGCATTGTCATTATTATTCGGCAAGCCCGTTGCTGTATTAAGTAGTCACTTTGAACAGGCGCTGAATGGCATGCGGGTTGCAGCATTAAACTGTGGTATTCATTTGCCACTACAGCAGCTGGACAGCTCGATACAATTAAGCCGCTTTATTCAACAGCCCGCGATATGGCAGGATGCCGCAGAAAATTTTTCTCAAGGCTACGTAAATCAAGGCGGTATAAATAGCTGGTATGGAAAAATGGTGAGTCAGCGTCTGGCCGATACCGTGTGCCACGGGCTGGATTAATTTTTATTTTACGGTTGCGTTCAGGGCTTCTTTATAAAATAATCAGAAGTTTGGAATTTACTGACTTCAGGAGCAGCTGATGTTTTCCCGAATGATGCAACAGCTGGAGCTGGCATGCTGTGTGTTCTTGCTGAGTCTGTGCCCGGCATTTGCAATAGCAGCTGGTCCTACGCCTGGCGCTGTAGATGAAACCTTGCCGTCAGCTCCGGCGCAGGAACTGCCTACGACTGAAGAAACCATCAGCCCTCCCGAGCCCACGCCGCCAGTGCCTGCAGGCGGGCCTCAAATCAAAATAAAATCATTTGAATTTGCCGGTAATTCGGTAATCAGCACATCGATATTGCAGGCGGAAGTCGCTGAATATGTTGGCCAATCCCTGACGTTGCTGGAAATTTATGCGGTGGCTGATGAATTGACCCGTTTTTACCGTGATGCCGGATACACCGTCGCCAGCGTGACTGTGCCGGCGCAGAATGTTACTACCGGTAACATTCGTTTTGAGGTCATTGAAGGCCGTATTGGCAGGATTTTGCTTGACGGTAATCAGATGTACAACGATGCCATGCTGGGCAAGCATATTGAGGATCGTCTCAAGCCGGAGGTGGTACTGAATAATCCTGAGCTGGAGCGTGAACTCTTGTTGCTCAATGATTTGCCCGGCATCAGTACGCGTGTGGTTGTGCAGCCAGGCGCCCGTTACGGGCAATCGGATTTATTATTTCGCAGTAGTGAAAAGCGCGTAAATGCCAGTGTCAGCTTTGACAATCATGGCCGGGAAGAACTCGGCACCTGGCGTGCAGGCGGCAATTTTAATCTCAATAATCCACTTGGCCAGGGTGATCGCCTGGGTGCCAGTCTGCTGCATGCCCAGGGTGGACAGCTGGATTATGGCCGGTTGAATTACAGTTTCCCGATTAACACCAATGGTACGCGCGCGACCTTGACCGCCTCACACTATGACTATCAGGTGGATACCAAGGATCTCGGCCCGCTGTTTGTCGGTACAACCCTGGAAGGCCAGGGGAATTATTTCTCTGCTGGCATTTCGCATCCGCTGATCCGCAGTCGTCAGCAAAATCTGTTTCTCGGTGCAGGCATCAGCCATACCAGCACCCGGCAATCGGGAACGTTTGTTCTGCCGGGCGATGAATCCAGCGCTATTACCCTGCTCGATATGAATGCTTACTGGAACCATCAACATGCCGGCGGTCACGCAGTGACCAATGTGCTGGGCGTGGTATCTACTAATTTCAAGAGTAATTCCAGTGGCATTGAGGACAATGCACAGCTTTTCAAGCTCCAGGTTGATGGTACCCATCTGCGGCGCCTGATCTGGGGCTGGGATTTGCAGTTACGTGCCCGCGGCGTCATCAGTCCGCATACACTGGTGGATACCCAGAAAGTCCGATTAGGAGGGCCAGACAGTGTGCGTGCCTATCCGGCGGCAGAAGTTGCCGGTGATCGGGGCGTGGAGGCTTCAGTCGAGTTCCAGTATCCATTTGTCTGGCCCGAGGTTGGCAATGGCAAGTTTCGTCTGTTCTGGGATGGCGGTATTGTGTATCGAACCAATCCGGGCGCCGGCGTGAATCGCAGCAGTTCGTTAACCGGCATTGGTGCCGGTGCCAGCTTCAATATCAAGCCCGGAATAACTCTGGATCTGTTGGTCGCGCAGCCGACACATGCACAACAGGCGAGTGACGGCGATGATACCCGTGCCTGGCTGGTGATCTCCGGCTATTTTTGAAATGTGATCTGTGTCACAGTTAATTGTCATTTATCTATAGCTTGAGTACCGGAGTCTCTAGAATTGAATAAAGTGCGTTTTAACGGGGCAGGGCAGTGAAAGCGAAAGCAACAGGACAACCCGTAGCATCGGCTCATCGATTGAATCAATTCAGTCGGGCTATTCGTAGTTATGCGCTGGGCGTGCCATTGTCCGGTCTGCTGGTTAGCATGCCATTGACAACCCAGGCCGGCCCGGCGGGCGAGAATGTCGTCTCGGGCAACGCCGCCATTTCACGCCCGAATGTCAGCAGCACACATATCAACCAATCCAGTCAAAAAGCCATTATCAATTGGCAACAGTTCTCAATCGGCAACAATGAGAATGTGCAGTTCAATCAGCCAGGTGCCAGTGCAGTTGCACTGAATCGCGTTGTCGGCGGTGATCCCTCGAGTATTCTCGGCCAGCTATCGGCGAATGGCCGGGTATTCCTCGTCAACCCGCAGGGCGTGTATTTCGGTCCCGGGGCCCAGGTCGATGTGGCGGGCCTCGTTGCCAGCGTCCACGACATTAACAATGATGATTTCCTGAACGGTAATTACACGTTTTACAAGCCCGATGGGGCGCCAGCGAATGCCGGTGTTGTCAACGATGGCTCGATCAACGCGCCAGGTGGGTTTGTTGTACTGGCCGGTGATTATGTCGAAAACACGGGAGTGATTACTGCCAATGCCGGCGATGTCGTGCTGGCTGCCGGGGAGCAGTTCACAATGGATTTTGATCAGGATGGCCTGATCAGCTTTGCTGTGGATGAAGCGACTGTTTCCGAACTGGCCGGTGTGCGTAACAGTGGTCAGGTCATTGCCAATGGTGGCAAGGTGGTAATGACGGCAAAAGTTGCCAACGATCTGGTGTCAACGGCGGTTAACAATGAAGGTCTGGTACAGGCGCACAGCCTCGTCGAGAAAGACGGTGAGATTTACCTGTTGGCACAGGGTGGGGATATCGAGCAGTCCGGCACTATTAGTGTGGCCGGTGCTGAACCGGCAGCTGATGGTGGCCGTGTCCATGTGCGCAGTGATGAAGATATCGAGGTGCGTGCCGGCAGCGAGATCAATGCCGAGGGTGGTGACCAGGCCGATGGCGGCGTGGTAAGAGTGATTGCCGAAGGTGATCTGCAATTCCGTGAAGACGCCAGCATCTCTGCACGTGCCGGAGATGATGGTGATCGAGGTGGTTTTGTTGAACTCTCCGGCCTGGAAAATCTGGCCATTCGTGGTGAGGTCGCGCTGGGTGCTGGCGGACATTTATTAATTGATCCATCGGTTTTAACTATTGATAGTGATTTTTTCTCGCCAACTTGCACTGGTTGTGGATCCGATGGTGTCAGTGGTAACGCTGCTATTGGCAAGGGATTTATTGAAGATCAGCTTGATGGAAATACTGATGTTACGTTGGTCGCAGCAGATGAAATCAATTCATCAGGCGGTCTTTTCACCATAGCCTCTACAGGCAATGGCAGTTTAAGTATACGCATTGGTGAAATTATTCTTAGTGGGACAGGAGGAAACTGTGCAGCTACCGGCTATTGCGCCGCTGGCTCTTATGGTGGATCTTTCCCGTTTGAACCTGGCAGTGACGGCGTTATAAATCTGGCTGATGTGAGTATCGATATTGCAGGCGATATAGAGCTGTTTTCCGGTAGTGATGGCTCAAGTAACTATAACGGCAGTATCAATATAAACAATCTAACATCAGGCTCTAATATACTAACGCCAGGCTCTAATATAGAAATTTTTGGTGGAACGATAAATACCAGAAGTATAGATACATCACAAAATAGTGGCGACGTATTTGTACATGGTACAGACGTAACAATTAATGGCAATGTTGTTGCTGCAAGTGATGGCGGGAATATTTATATAGTCGCAAACGATAGTATTGACATCACCGGCAAGCTGGAAGCGGGTCTTATTGAAATTAATATTGGTTCCGATGTTAATCTTGATGTGGTCACCGAGGCTGGAGATATAGCGATTGATTACATGTTTGCCGATGTAACTGCAGAAAAGCTGGTTATCGACAATACCGGTTTTACTGATGGCTCTGAAATAACAGTTACCAATGAGAATGTCGGCTTCGATGGCGGCAGCATTGATGAAGTTGATATTCGTTTTGGTGGTGACGGTCAGTTTGGACTGATTTTTGAAGATTTTGATGCAGGAACGGCTCTGATAAAATCAGACGCTGGTTCATTAACTTTATTTTCAACTTTAAATGTTGCCGGTAATCTTTCGCTTGAAGCCGCTGATAATATTATTTTCGATGAAAATTCGAGTATTAATGCAGGCAGGTTGGTTGCCCTTGCGGGTGTGGATATAGTCGGGCAAGATTTCCCATTGATCGCCGCAGACAGCATGGTGCTTACAGCCGGAGACTCTATATACGGCTTCAACGTCAGTTTGGGAAATGGCAATTCGCTTGCTAGCGGCGATGAATTAATGCTGCAGATACTGGCTGAACAGGGCATTAACATTCCTGTAAATCCGAATGGTGTCTTTCTTGCCGCAAACTCCAACCCTGACGGGGATATATATATAGACACTTTAACCCTGAATTCTACGGAACATCTGGTCTTCCAAGGTAAGGCCTTTGATTTCAATAATGTGTCCGGAGTTACGCCAAGTTTAGCTGTCCAATATACAACTCCGGATCCTTCATTATCTATAAGTCTGGAAGATGCTGACGATTTTATTCCTTCATGCGGAGGGGGTGGCTGTGGGATGTCATTAAATAATCAATTTCCTGATAATTTCACACCATTTGGCGGTGCCGGCGCAATCGTGGTTGGAAATTCCGATCAGACCGGTTCGATATACGTAGGTGAAGAAGGTCTGGTTGATTTAAGTGGCAGCTCGTTTGATATGTTCTTCATGACAGCCGGCGGTGTTGATAATATGTTCAGTAACAGTCCGGCATTTCCAGGTGCCAGCCAGACCACACAAGTGATCAATGTTTCCGGCCTCGGCAACCTGGTTATGGGTGCCGGCTCAGCCTTCGTCATCGATACTGTATTTGAAGGTTCTCCAGTGGTAACACCAGTGCCGGAGGGCAGTATCACTCCTGATACGCCAGGCCCGGAGGGCAATATCACTCCTGATACGCCAGGCACTGTGAGCAATACTATCGACGATGAAGACGAAGATGATGATACGGCATTACCCGATGATGACGATGGTGATGCCAATGATTCGAATATCGTTGAGTATGAGGATGAGGTCGGTCAATGCGCCTGAACAGGTTGTTAGCCATCTTGCTGGTAAGCCTGTTCAGCATATTGGTTTCAGGTCAGGCTGTTGCACAAGCGGCTCTGGCCGAGCGAATCAAGGGCCAGGTTTCTGCGGCTACAGCTGCCGGTGAAATTCGTGAACTTGAACAGGGCAGTGAGATTTTTTCGGGAGAAACAGTCGCAACCGGTCCAAATAGTATGATTCAAATGAATTTTACTGACGGCAGTATAATCACCCTGCGGCCAAATTCGCGTTTCCAGATCCAGGATTATGCCCATGATCCGGATGATGCCAGCAAGGACAGTGGTTTTTTCAGCATGCTGAAAGGTGGTTTGCGGGCAGTGACCGGTCTGGTTGGACAGCGTAGCCGCCGGTCCTACCGGGTCGAGACTGCTGTTGCCACAATAGGAATTCGCGGGACCGATTTTGAACTTCGACTTTGTGCCGCCGACTGTCAGGACGTTGAGCCATTGCCGCAAGATGGTTTGTATGCAGGCGTTAATGATGATGGCAGCGATAGCGGCATTATTATTATTAATGAAACCGGTGAATATGAATTGAATGCAGGTCAGTATGCCCTGATTCTTGGCAAGGATGTCAGCGCCTTGCCACTGGCATTACGGCCACGTGCGCTGGGTACGCAGCCTCTGGTGTGTGAATAAACTCTCTACATATCCGCACATATTATTTTTCTGACAGCCCTGTTACTCTAGTTCGAAAAGGCAGGGCATACGCATGGGTGTCGAATTAAAACTTACCGACAAGGAA
>JBBDSJ010000052.1:0-1271 GCA_040905025.1 Gammaproteobacteria bacterium | reverse complement strand
GACTATTCGCGCGCACTGGTGCAGATGGCTACCGGCTCCGGCAAAACCTATACCGCGATTACTTCCGTCTACCGGCTGTTAAAGCATGCCGATGCCAGCCGTATCCTGTTTCTGGTCGATACCAAAAATCTGGGCGAACAGGCCGAGCAGGAATTCATGTCGTTCCTGCCCAACGACGACAACCGCAAATTTACCGAGCTCTATACAGTCCAGCGACTTAAATCGGCCTTTGTCAGCAAAGACAGCCAGGTCTGTATCAGCACCATCCAGCGCATGTATTCCCTACTCAAGGGCGAAGAGCTGGATGAAGCCGCCGAAGAGACCAATCCGGCCGAACAGTTAACCAAACCCAGGCAACCGCTGCCGGTGATTTATAATGAAAAAATCCCGCCCGAGTTTTTTGATTTCATTATCATCGATGAATGCCATCGTTCCATTTATAACCTCTGGCGGCAGGTGATTGAGTATTTCGATGCCTATTTGATCGGCCTGACGGCGACACCGGATACCCGCACCTATGGCTTCTTTAATAAAAATGTTGTCAGTGAATATCCACATGAAAAAGCGGTGGCCGATGGCGTCAATGTCGGTAATGAAATCTATGTCATCGAAACTGAACGGACGCTGCAAGGCGGTGCGGTCAAGGCAAAACAGCAGATTGAAAAACGCGAACGCCTGACCCGCAAGAAGCGCTGGGAAGTCCAGGACGAAGATGAAGTCTACGCGGCAACCCAACTCGACCGGAATATTGTCAACCCGGATCAGATCCGCACCGTCATCCGCACCTTCCGCGACAAGCTGCCGGAAATATTTCCCGGCCGTGAGGAAACACCGAAGACCCTGATCTTCGCCAAAACCGACAGCCATGCCGACGACATTATTCAAATCGTGCGTGAGGAGTTCAGCGAGAGCAATCAGTTCTGCAAGAAAATCACCTACCAGGCCAGCGAAGATCCAAAATCCGTGCTTGCCCAGTTCCGTAATGACTATTATCCGCGTATTGCCGTCACGGTAGACATGATTGCAACCGGCACGGATGTCAGGCCGCTGGAATGTTTGCTGTTTATGCGCGATGTCAAAAGCCGCAACTACTTCGAGCAGATGAAAGGCCGGGGCACGCGGACACTGGATGCCGACAGCCTGAAGAAAGTGACACCCTCGGCCGGCAGTGCCAAAACGCACTATGTCATTGTGGATGCCATTGGCGTCACCAAATCCCTGAAAACCGCCAGCCAGCCGTTAATCACCAAGCCTTCCGTGCCATTGAAGGA
>JBBDSJ010000051.1:7257-42340 GCA_040905025.1 Gammaproteobacteria bacterium | reverse complement strand
GCTTGCTGCGCGAACCGGCTGCTGCTGCAGCTTTCGCCCGCTAAAGCGGGCTCCTGCACGATACTGATACGAGAGACGAGACGATAAACATGGCTGCTGAACAAGTCATACGCATACGCCTGAAAGCTTTTGATTATCGACTGATTGATCAGTCGACGCGCGAGATTGTTGAAACCGCGCGGCGCACAGGCGCGCAGGTAAAGGGGCCAATCCCGTTGCCGACCAAAAAAGAACGTTTCACAGTGCTGGTATCTCCGCACGTGAATAAAGATGCTCGCGATCAGTATGAGTTGCGTACGCACAAGCGTTTAATGGACATCATCAATCCGACTGACAAGACGGTGGATGCCCTGATGAAGCTTGATTTGGCGGCCGGCGTTGACGTGCAGATCAAGCTTAATTAATGAACTGGTAGTGGACTAGACGATCATGACCCTGGGACTTATTGGACATAAACGCGGTATGACCCGCATCTTCACTGAAGACGGCAATTCGATACCGGTCACAGTGATTGAAGCCACGCCGAATCGCGTGACGCGTATTCTGACGCCGGAAACCGATGGCTATCGTGCTGTACAGGTGACCTGGGGCAATAAACGCAGCAATCACGTTAACAAGGCCGAAGCCGGTGTGTTTGCCAAGGCCGGCGTTGATGCAGGCGAAGGCTTGCTCGAATTCCGCCTGGACGAAGGTGAAGGCGATGATTTGCAGCCTGGTGCCGAGCTCAAGGTCGAGTTATTCAGTGCCGGTCAGAAGGTTGATGTTTCCGGCACTACCATTGGTAAAGGTTTTGCCGGTGCGGTCAAGCGTCATCACTTCAGTATGCAGCGCGCTACACATGGTAATTCATTGTCACATCGTGCGCCGGGTTCGATTGGCCAGAACCAGTCACCGGGCAAGGTGTTCAAGGGCAAGAAAATGGCAGGACATATGGGCAATGCCGGGCGCACTACACAAAGTCTGGAAGTAGTACGTGTTGATGCGGAACGCAACCTGCTGTTGATCAAGGGTGCAGTGCCGAGTGCACGTTGTGGCCGGGTTGTCATCCGTCCGGGCGTCAAGGTTCGCAACAAGAAGACAGACGCCTGAGTCAGGCCTGTTACTGAACCAGAATCGATAATCAGGTAACGATCATGGAATTAACACTGCATAAATCAGGCAATAAAAGCACCGGCAAGCTGACGTTGCAGGACGAAATCTTTGCAACCAGTTTTAATGAGCCGCTGATTTATCAGGTGTTGACGGCGTATATGGCCGGCGCACGCAGTGGCAGCAAGGCGCAGAAAACCCGCGCGGAAGTGCATGGTGGCGGGCGTAAACCCTGGCGCCAGAAAGGCACTGGCCGCGCCCGCGCCGGTACGATTCGCAGCCCGATCTGGCGCGGGGGCGGTATAACCTTTGCGGCCAAACCACGCGACTACAGTCAGAAAGTCAATCGCAAGATGTATCGCGGTGCGATGCGTTCGATTCTGTCTGAACTGGCTCGCCAGGATCGTTTGCTGATTGTTGATGACATCAAGCTGGATGTACCGAAAACCGGCTCGCTGGTAGAGAAACTGGCAGCACTGGGTGCGCCGGAAGCATTAATTGTGACGCATGAGATTAATGACAATCTGTATCTGGCCTCACGCAATCTCTACCGGGTCGACGTGATTCTGGACAGCGAACTGGATCCATACAGTCTTATCGGTTTTGATCGGGTGATTATTACCGAAGCAGCCATCAAGCAGATCGAGGCGCGGTTGTCATGAAACAAGTGAAATTCAGTCAGGAGCGTTTGTTTGACGTGTTGCAGGAACCGCGTGTTACCGAAAAGGCAACGCGTATCGGTGAAGCGCATAACCAGTTCATCTTCAAGGTGGCACGTGATGCGAGCAAGCCGGAAATCAAGGCAGCCGTTGAAAAGATGTTTGAAGTACAGGTTGATTCAGTGCAAGTCAGCAACGTGCATGGCAAGACCAAGCGTTTTGGCCTGTCAACCGGTCGTCGTGTCAACTGGAAGAAAGCGTACGTTACGCTCAAAGCCGGCTTTGATATCGATTTTCTTGGCAACAATTAATACAAAGCGCGAAATACGCAGCGAAGTAACAGGACATTGCGATGGCATTAATTAATCCAAAACCGACCTCAGCTGGCCGCCGCTCCATGATCAAGGTGGTGACGCCAGAGCTCTACAAGGGTAAGCCTTATGAGCCGCTGGTTGAGCATCAGAACAAGCATTCCGGCCGCAACAGTCAGGGCCGTATTACTGTGCGCCATCGCGGTGGCGGTTCGAAACAGCGCTATCGCATTATTGATTTCAAGCGTGACAAGGACGGTATTGCGGCGGTTGTTGAACGGATTGAATACGATCCGAACCGTACCGCGCATATTGCACTTTTGAAGTACACTGATGGCGAACGCCGTTACATTATTGCGCCGAAGGGTCTGCAGGCCGGTGCCAATGTGATGTCCGGTATTACAGCCGATATCGCGGCCGGTAACTGTTTGCCCCTGCGTAATATCCCGGTGGGTTCGACAGTACATTGTATTGAGATGAAGCCTGGCCGCGGTGCCCAGATGGCACGTAGCGCCGGCGCCTCGGTACAGCTGGTTGCGCGTGAATCAAATCATGCCACGTTGCGGTTGCGCTCAGGTGAAATGCGCAAGGTGCCGGTGGAGTGCCGTGCGACGATTGGCGAGGTCGGTAATTCCGAGCATTCCCTGGAACAGCTGGGCAAGGCCGGTGCAAAGCGCTGGCGCGGTATCCGTCCGACTGTTCGCGGCGTAGTGATGAATCCGGTGGACCATCCGCACGGTGGTGGTGAAGGCCGTACTTCCGGCGGCCGTCATCCGGTTTCACCGTGGGGTGTGCCGGCCAAGGGTTACAAGACTCGCCATAACAAACGCACTGATTCGATGATCGTGCGTCGGCGTCGCAAATAAAAGATTGAGGTAACAAACAGTGCCACGTTCAGTTAAAAAAGGGCCATTCGTTGATCATCATCTGGCCGCGAAAGTTGAAGCAGCGCGTGCCAGTAACGACAAACGCCCGGTCAAGACCTGGTCGCGCCGGTCAATGGTATTGCCGGATATGGTGGGCCTGACTATTGCCGTGCATAACGGTCGTCAGCATATGCCCGTTTATATCAGTGAAAATATGGTCGGGCATAAACTTGGTGAGTTTGCGGCGACACGGACATTCCGTGGCCATATTGCCGACAAGAAAGCCAAGTAAACTGACGCTAAAAGTAATTCAAGGAATATTGAGGATTCAGACGCCATGACAACCCAGGCGACATTGAAAAATTCACATATATCACCGCAGAAGTTGCGGTTGATGGCCGATCTGATTCGCGGCCTGCCGGTTGATCGCGCCATTAATATTCTGGCTTTCAGTAACAAGAAGTCAGCGCCGATCCTGAAAAAGCTGCTCGAATCTGCAATCGCCAATGCTGAACACAATGATGGCGCCGATATCGATGCACTGAAAGTTTCAGCCGTCTGCGTAGATCAGGGCCCGGTAATGAAACGTTTGCGTCCACGGGCACGTGGCAGTGCGGACAGAATTCTGAAGCGCAGCAGTCACGTGACCATTAGTGTCACTGAAGCCTGAGCCGTGACGACCCGTTAAGCGAGGAAAGTATGGGACAAAAAGTACATCCGGTTGGATTTCGACTCGGCGTCATTAATGACTGGACGTCGAAGTGGTATGCCGACTCCAAGCATTATGCAGGCTATCTGCATGCTGATTTGAAAGTGCGTGATTTTCTTCGCAAGAAGCTGGCGACCGCATCCGTAAGCCGGATCCAGATCGAACGGCCTGCCAATAATGCGCGCATTATCATTCATACGGCCCGGCCCGGCATCGTGATTGGCAAGAAAGGCGAGGACATTGATCGCCTGCGCAAGGAAGTTTCGGCCATGATGAATATGCCGGTCAATATTAACGTTGAAGAAATTCGCAAGCCGGAACTGGATGCCTATCTGGTGGCGGAAAGTGTCGCCCAGCAGATCGAGCGCCGCATCATGTTCCGTCGTGCCATGAAGCGCGCAGTGACCAATACCATGCGCATTGGCGCTCTGGGTATCAAGATTGTTTGCAGTGGTCGGTTGAACGGCGCTGAAATTGCCCGTACCGAGTGGTATCGCGAAGGCCGTGTGCCGTTGCATACACTGCGGGCTGATATTGACTATGGCCTGGCTGAAGCCAAAACCACCTATGGTGTGGTTGGTATCAAGGTCTGGATATTCAAGGGCGAGAAATTCGGCATGCAGTATGGTGAATCCGAAGACAAGAGCAAAGGCAAAGATGCCGCTGCTGCCAAGTCCTGACATATTGTCAAATTATAATCTATTGGATTAAAGCTAAGAGGTTTGCGCGGTGTTACAGCCTAAACGGACAAAATTCAGAAAACAGATGAAAGGCCGCAATCGCGGTCTGGCGCAAAGTGGCAACAAGGTCAGCTTCGGCGAATATGGCCTGAAGGCTGTTGCCCGCGGCCGTATCACGGCGCGCCAGATTGAAGCGGCACGCCGGGCGGTTACCCGTTATGTCAAACGTGGTGGTCGTATATGGATCCGGATTTTCCCGGACAAGCCGATTACCAAGAAGCCGGTCGAAGTACGTATGGGTAAGGGCAAGGGGAACGTCGAGTACTGGGTTGCCCAGATTCAGCCTGGCCGTATGTTGTATGAAATTGAAGGTGTGCCGGAAGATCAGGCACGTGAGGCTTTCCGTCTGGCTGCAGCGAAACTGCCGGTTCAGACCACCTTTGTAAGCAGGCAAATACTATGAAGGCTACCGAGTTACGCGGCAAAAAGCCGACAGAGCTGAACAAGATGCTGCTGGACCTCAAGCGCGAGCAATTCAATCTGCGTATGCAGCAGGGTACCGGTCAGCTGACCAAGCCCAGCGAAGTGCAGCGTGTGCGTCGCGATATTGCACGGGTTAAAACAGTTTTAAATGATGTAGTGACGACAGATTAATGACGGACTAATGCAAATGACCCAGACGATCGAAAACGACACCAAGCAGGCCAGAACCCTGACCGGCACGGTAGTCAGTAACAAGATGGAAAAAACGATTGCGGTGCGCATAGACCGTTATGTGCGGCATCCGCTCTATGGCAAATTCCTGCGCCGCTCTACCAAGCTGATGGCACATGATGAAGCGAATGAATGCCAGGAAGGCGATACCGTTATGATTGAAGCCTCACGGCCGTTGTCAAAGCACAAGTCCTGGCGGCTGGTTAAAGTCGTCACCCGGGCTGAAGTCGTTTAATAGTGCGGATACAGGCGAAGACAGGAGAGCCCGAATGATTCAGATGCAAACAGTGCTGAACGCGGCAGATAACAGCGGTGCGCGCAGCTTGATGTGTGTCAAGGTGCTTGGCGGTTCCAAGCGCCGTTACGCCAATATCGGCGACGTGATCAAGGTCAGCGTGAAAGAAGCAATTCCGCGCGGCAAGGTCAAGAAAGGTGAATTGTATAACGCTGTAGTAGTGCGTACGCGTAAAGGTGTGCGCCGGCAGGATGGTTCGTTGATCCGTTTCGATACGAATGCAGTGGTGTTGTTAAACAGCCAGTTGCAGCCGATAGGCACCCGTATTTTCGGACCGGTAACCCGTGAACTGCGAAATGAAAAATTCATGCGCATTGTGTCGCTTGCACCCGAGGTACTGTAGGCAATGAGTATGGCAAAAATCAGAAAAGGCGATGAAGTCATCGTGCTGACCGGCAAGTACCGTGGTCAGCGTGGTGTGGTATTGCGCGTATTACCGGATAGCGACCAGGTTATTGTGGAAAACATCAATATGGTCAAACGTCATACCAAGGCCAACCCGATGCGCGGCGAAGCCGGTGGTGTGATTGAGAAAGAAGCGCCCATGAATATATCCAACGTGGCGATCTTCAATCCGATGAGTCAGAAAGCTGATCGTATCGGCTTCAAAATGCTGGAAGATAACCGCAAGGTACGCTTCTTTAAATCGAATAACGAAGTTGTGGATGTTTAAGGCGAGCTGATATGGCCAGATTGCAAGAATTTTATCGTGATACCGTGATGAGCCAGATGACCGAGCAGTTTGGTTATAAAAGCGTGATGGAAGTGCCGCGGATCACCAAGATCACAGTGAATATGGGTGTAGGTGAAGCAGTTGCCGACAAAAAGGTGATTGAACATGCACTCGAGGACCTGACGAAAATCAGCGGCCAGAAGCCGGTAACGACCAAGGCCCGTAAATCGGTCGCGAATTTCAAAATTCGTGAAGATTACCCGATTGGCTGCAAGGTGACATTACGGCGTGAGCGTATGTATGAGTTTCTTGACCGGTTGATCACCGTTGCCATACCGCGTATCCGTGATTTCCGCGGATTCAGTGCCAAATCGTTTGATGGCCGTGGCAACTACAGCATGGGCATCAAGGAACAGATTATTTTTCCGGAAGTTGATTATGACAAGATCGATCAGCTTCGGGGTATGGATATCACGATTACAACCACAGCAAAGACGGATGCTGAAGCCAAAGCCCTGTTGGCGGCTTTCAGCTTTCCGTTGCGTGGCAATTAAGAGCAGGCAAGAGGATTAATCATGGCCAAGGTGTCGATGGTAAACCGTGAAGTCAAGCGCGCAAAAGAAGTGAAGCGTCAGGCGGTCAAGCGTGAAAAACTGAAAGCAATCATTGCGGATCCAAAATCCGGCGATGAGGCAAAACGTGAGGCTGTTGTGAAATTGAACAAGCTGCCACGCAATGGCAGCAAGATTCGACTGCGTAATCGTTGTGCCCTGACAGGTCGTCCGCATGGTTACTATCGCAAGTTTGGTCTGGGCCGCAATAAATTGCGTGAAGCTACCATGCGCGGTGACGTGCCTGGTTTGGTCAAGGCGAGCTGGTAAACAGCCGCTACTTACTGGTAACTAGTTTAGAGATTCGGAAAAAAAGCTTATGAGCATGCAGGATCCAATATCCGATATGTTAAATCGCATACGCAATGCGCAGGCGCGCGCGATGCGTGAAGTCAGCATGCCCAGCTCCAAGCTGAAGCACTCGATTTGCGAAATCCTGAAGCAGGAAGGCTACATTATTGCCTACAGTCAGGATAATGAAACAAAACCGACGTTGACCATTGAATTGAAGTACTACGAAGGTCGTCCGGTTATCGAGACACTGAAGCGTGTGAGCCGGCCTGGATTGCGTATTTACAAATCCAAAGATCAATTGCCGAGGGTTATGAACGGTCTGGGTATTGCGATTATTTCTACCAACAAAGGACTGATGTCCGACCGTGCTGCGCGTCAGCAGGGCGTTGGTGGTGAAATCCTGTGTCTGGTGGCCTGATAATCCGAGCCTGATGGAATAAAACCATGTCCCGTATTGCAAAAAATCCAATCAAGATACCGAATGGCGTTGAAGTCAAGGTGGACGACGGTATCGTGACAATCAAAAGTGGCAAGGAAGAGTTCACCCAGGCGATTCTGCCGCAGGTGAAAGTCAGTATTGCTGATGAAACCATAGTGATCGCTGCGGCGGATCCGAACAGCAAGAAAGACTGGGCGCATGCCGGTACGGCGCGGGCATTGTTGCAGAATATTGTCACGGGTCTGAGTGAAGGCTTTCAGCGCAAGCTTGACATCATCGGTGTCGGCTATCGTGCCCAGGCACAGGGAAACAAACTGAATCTGACACTGGGATTTTCGCATCCGATAGTTTTTGATGTGCCGCAAGGTATTACGGTTGAAACGCCCAGCCAGACCGAGATTCTGGTCAAGGGCAAGGATCGGCAACTGGTCGGTCATGTTGCTGCAAAAATTCGTGCCTATCGGCCGCCGGAACCCTACAAGGGTAAAGGTGTGCGTTATTCCGACGAAATTGTCATCCGGAAGGAGGCCAAGAAAAGCTAATGTCAGTAGATAAACAAACCAAGCGTATTCGTCGGCGTGGTCGCAGTCGGGCGCATATCAAATATTTAAACGTGCATCGTTTGTGTGTTCATCGTACACCGCGACATGTTTATGCACAGATTATTGTCCCTGATGGCAGTCAGACGCTGATCAGCGTATCAACGCTGGATAAAGAAGTCCGTGATCAGGTGAAATATGGCGGTAATGTAAAAGCGGCCTTAGCGGTCGGTAAGATTCTGGCCGAACGGGCCAAACAGGCAGGTATTACCAGAGTTGCCTTTGACCGTTCCGGCTTCAAATATCACGGCCGTGTCAAGGCGCTGGCGGATGCTGCGCGCGAACACGGCATGGAATTCTAGAGGACGGTCAAGAAATGGCAATTTCTGATTCGATCACGGGTAATGACGACCTGCAGGAAAAGCTGGTCGCTGTTAACCGCGTCGCCAAGGTGGTCAAAGGTGGCCGCCAATTCGGTTTTGCGGCACTGACGGTTGTCGGTGACGGCAAGGGTCGTGTTGGCGTCGGCCGCGGCAAGGCGCGTGAAGTACCAACGGCAATCCAGAAAGCGATGGAAAGTGCACGTCGTAATATGGTCACTGTACCGCTGAAAGACACTACATTGCATTATGCAATCACGGCACGGCATGGCGCAGCCAAGGTCTACATGCAGCCCGCATCCGACGGTACCGGTATTATCGCCGGTGGTCCCATGCGTGCGGTATTCGAGGTTCTGGGTGTGCACAATATTCTCGCCAAATCGAATGGTTCGACCAATCCGATTAACGTTGTGCTGGCTACCATCAAGGGCCTGAAGAACATGACCGAGCCGGATCGCATTGCTGCCAAGCGTGGCATGACGGTTGAGGAGATTGTCGGCTGATGAGTAAGCAAGCACGCCAATTGAAAGTTACGCAAACCCGCAGCAAGTACGGCCGGCTGGCGCGTCACAAAGCCTGCCTGATGGGGCTGGGTTTGCGCAAGATTGGTCAGACCGTGACGGTGGCAGATACACCGGAAAACCGCGGCATGATCAATAAAGTCTCGTACATGGTTGCGGTCGAGGAAGCCTGACATGCGTTTGAATAATATTAAACCTGCTGCCGGTGCCAGGCATGCACCGAAACGACTGGGTCGTGGTATTGGCTCGGGTCTTGGCAAGACCAGTGGCAAGGGCCACAAGGGTCAGAAAGCCCGTGCCGGTGGTTACCACAAGGTTGGCTTTGAAGGCGGCCAGATGCCGATTCAGCGGCGTTTGCCGAAATTCGGTTTTACTTCGCGTATTGGTATGGTGACTGCGGAAATACGCCTGCATGAACTGGCCAACATTGATGCCGAAGTTATCGACATCGCGGCTTTGCAAAAAGCGGGTGTCTTGAGCAAGGCTTATAAACGCGCCAAGGTTATTCTCAGCGGCAAAATTGAGAAAGCTGTAACCGTAAAAGGTCTGAAAGTTACCCAGGGTGCACGCGCGGCAATTGAAACGGCCGGCGGCAAGGTCGAAGACTAAGTGTCCAGACCAGCATCAGCCATGCCGGGCGGGTTGGCCGGCCTCGGTCGTTTGACTGAGCTGCGCCAGCGGATATTTTTTGTCATATTCGCGCTGTTCGTCTACCGGGTATTTACGCATGTGCCGGTGCCGGGCATTAACCCGGTGGCATTGCAGGAAATGTTTAACCAGCAGTCCGGCACGATTCTGGACATGTTTAACATGTTCTCGGGCGGCGCGCTGGAGCGGTTCTCGGTCTGCGCACTCGGGATTATGCCGTATATTTCGGCATCAATTATTATGCAACTGCTGACAGTCGTTGAACCACGGTTGAAAGCATTGAAAAAGGAAGGCGAAGCCGGCCGTCGTAAAATTACCCAGTACACGCGCTACGGCACGGTTGTACTGGCATTGTTTCAGGCCTTTGGCGTTGCTATTGCACTGGAATCACAACAGGCTGCCGGTATGTCGGTAGTGATGAGTCCCGGTGTGGGCTTCAAGATTATTGCGGTCAGTACCCTGGTTACCGGCACAATATTTCTGGTCTGGCTGGGTGAGCAGATTACTGAACGTGGTATTGGCAACGGTATTTCGCTGATTATTTTCGCCGGTATTGTCGCCGGCCTGCCGTCTGCCATTGGTGGAACGCTGGAACTGGCGCGTACCGGTGAGCTGAATATCCTGATGGTGTTGGCGTTGTTTGCGCTGGCGATTGCAGTGACGGCATTTGTGGTATTTGTCGAGCGTGGCCAACGGCGTATTACCGTGAACTATGCCAAACGCCAGGTCGGGCGCAAAATGTACGCCGGACAGACCAGCCATCTGCCGCTGAAGCTGAATATGGCCGGTGTGATTCCGCCAATTTTTGCGTCCAGTATTATCCTGTTTCCGGGTACAATAGCCGGCTGGTTTGGTCAGGGACAGGGCATGACCTGGTTGCAGAACTTTGCGGCTACCATGCAGCCCGGACAACCACTGTATGTCGCGCTGTATGCAGCAGCGATTATATTTTTCTGTTTTTTCTACACGGCGATCGTGTTTGACCCGCGCGAGACAGCAGATAACCTGAAAAAATCAGGTGCGTTTATTCCGGGTATGCGGCCCGGTGAGCAGACGGCTCAGTATCTGGACGGTGTGTTAACCCGGCTGACACTGGCCGGCGCAATGTACATCACAGCAGTCTGTTTGTTGCCGGAATTCCTGATTCTGGAATTTTCGGTACCATTTTATTTTGGTGGTACGTCACTGCTGATTATTGTGGTTGTAACCATGGATTTTATGGCGCAGGTGCAGACCCATTTGATGTCGCATCAATACGAAGGCCTGCTGAAAAAGGCCAACCTTCGTAGCGGCGGGAACCGGCGTTAAGCAAGCAAGCCCCGAATGATGGGTGGAGAGCAGTTATGAAAGTAATGGCATCGATTAAAAAAATCTGTCGCAATTGCCGGATTATTCGTCGCGGTGGCGCGGTACGCGTTATTTGCACGAATCCACGGCATAAACAGCGGCAGGGTTAAGGTTTAACTGGAGTCACAAATATGGCACGTATAGCCGGTGTTAACATTCCTGTCGACAAGCATGTCGTTATTGCGTTGACCTATATTTATGGTATTGGCAACCAGCGCTCACAGAATATCTGTGCAGCTGCGGGCGTGAATACTGTAACCAAGGTTCGTGATCTGACGGAAGGCGAGCTGGACAGCATCCGTCAGGAAATTGAAAAATACGAAGTCGAAGGCGATCTGCGCCGTGAAGTGTCAATGAACATCAAGCGCTTGATGGACCTTGGCACCTATCGTGGTGTACGTCATCGGCGTGGACTGACCGTTCGTGGTCAGCGTACCCGTACCAATGCCCGCACCCGTAAAGGGCCGCGTCGGGCTGTGAAGAAATAAGGGAAATACCATGGCGAAAGCTGCAACCCGAGTACGCAAGCGTGTCAAGAAAACCGTCGTTGACGGTGTCGCGCATATCCATGCGTCATTTAACAATACGATAATCACGATTACTGATCGCCAGGGGAATACCCTGTCATGGGCAACAGCCGGCGGCAGTGGTTTCCGTGGTTCACGCAAGAGCACACCGTTTGCTGCGCAGGTGGCATCAGGCAAGGCGGGTGAAGCGGCGGCGGAGCATGGCGTAAAGAATCTCGAAGTATTCATCAAGGGTCCGGGCCCGGGTCGCGAGTCTGCAGTGCGCGCCCTGAACAGCGCCGGTTTCAAGATTACCAACATTACTGACGTTACGCCGATACCGCACAATGGTTGCCGGCCGCCAAAGAAACGTCGTGTTTAATTCAGTGCAGAGGGGCTTTTAGCCAATGGCCAGATATCTCGGACCAAAATGCAAACTCAGTCGGCGTGAAGGTGTAGATCTTCAGCTGAAAAGCCGTAATCGCCCGCTGGAATCCAAGTGCCAGATTGACAAGGTGCCGGGTCAGCATGGCGCCAGGCAGAGACGACTGTCAGACTATGCCACCCAGTTACGTGAAAAACAGAAACTGCGGCGAATTTATTGTGTACTGGAACGGCAGTTCCGTCGCTATTACCAGGAAGCTGCACGCCTTAAAGGCTCAACGGGTGAAAATCTGTTAAAGCTGCTCGAATGCCGGCTTGATAATGTGGTGTATCGCATGGGCTTTGCCGCGACCCGCAATGAAGCACGTCAGCTGGTCAGTCACAAGGCCATTATGGTGAATGGCAAGTCGGTGAACATCCCGTCTTATCAGGTGCAGGCAAAAGACGTGATTACTGTCCGCGAGAAGTCAAAGAAGCAGATGCGAATTCAGGATTCGGTCACCGTGGCCGAAGAATATGGTATCCCGGAGTGGATTGAAGTCGATGGCAAGAAAATGGAAGGTATTTTCAAGAGCGTGCCGGAGCGCAGCGATTTGTCCAGCGACATCAATGAAAATCTGGTAGTGGAACTCTACTCCAAGTAACAACAGAGGTTAATTTGATGCACTCAGCCGTCAGTGAATTACTCAAACCGCGCCGGGTTGATGTTGACCCGATAAATTCATACAGCGCGAAAATTATTATCGAGCCACTCGACCGGGGTTTCGGTCATACGCTCGGTAACGCACTACGCCGGGTGTTGTTGTCATCCATGCCGGGTTGCGCCATTGTCGAGGTGGAAATCGAGGGTGTGTTGCACGAATACACCACGCTTGAAGGTGTGCAGGAAGATGTGACAGATATCCTGCTGAACCTCAAGGGTGTTGCCATTCAGATGCACTCAAAAGATGAAGCGACCCTGACCCTGAAAAAGCGTGGTGCCGGTGAAGTCCGTGCCAGTGATATCAGTCTCGATCATGATGTCGAAATCGCCAATCCGGATCACTTCATCGCGAATTTGACCAAAGATGGTGATCTTAACATCACGATGAAGGTCAAGCGTGGCCGGGGTTACCATCCGGTATTGATCACCAACACCGGTGAAGAAAGTGACCAGACAATTGGCCGTTTGAAACTTGATGCTTCATATAGTCCGATTCATCGCGTGTCATATGAAGTACAGAATGCCCGTGTCGAACAGCGTACCAATCTTGACAAGCTGGTACTGGAAATCGAAACCAACGGTACGATTGATCCGGAAGATGCTGTACGCGAAGCAGCACGCATCCTGCGTGAACAGTTGTCCGTATTCGTGAATATGGAAGCCCAGGAAGAGTCAGCGCCAAAAGCAACCAAGGCGCCGGAGATAGACCCGATCCTGATGCGGCCGGTCGACGATCTGGAGTTGACTGTGCGTTCAGCCAATTGTCTCAAAGCAGAAAGCATTTATTATATCGGTGATTTAATCCAGCGAACCGAAGTTGAATTGTTGAAAACGCCGAATCTGGGTAAAAAATCATTGACTGAGATCAAGGATGTGCTGGCGTCACGTGGTCTGTCACTCGGTATGCGCCTGGAAAACTGGCCGCCGACCGGTTTGTATGACGACAATGATAAAAAGGCTCTGGCCTGAAGCACGAATTCATAGGTAAGACATCATGCGCCATTTAAATAGCAGCAGAAAATTCAGCCGTACCGGCAGCCACCGCCGTTCCATGTTCCGGAATATGGCAGTGTCGCTGATGCAGCACGAACAGATCAAAACCACGGTTACCAAGGCCAAGGAATTGCGTGGCGTGGTTGAGCCGCTGATTACACTGGCAAAGAATGACAGCGTGTCCAAGCGCCGTATGGCATTTGATCGCTTGCGTGATCGCGAGACGGTGACCAAGCTTTTCAACGAACTGGGTCCGCGTTACAAGGCTCGCCCGGGCGGTTACATGCGTATACTCAGGTGCGGTTATCGTGCTGGTGATGCGGCGCCGATGGCGATTGTTCAGTTGGTGGATCGGCCGGACACTACAGCCGAGTAAGCACGTCAGAATATTCAATAAAAAACCCGCCTTGGCGGGTTTTTTATTCCAGGTCTGGGCTCTTGACTTATTCAAGTTTTTTCCGCAACAAGGCATTGACCTGTTGCGGGTCAGCCTTGCCCTGCGACTTCTTCAGGGCCTGGCCGGTCAGGTAACCGAGTACCTTGGTATTGCCATTGCGGTATTGCTCGCACTGATCGGCAGACTCGGCAATCACGGCATCTACCAGTCGTTCAAGCTCGCCGCTATCGGTGACCTGCTTCAAACCACGTGATTCAATAATTGCGTCGACTTCACCTTCGCCCTGCCACAGAGCCTCAAAGACTGTCTTGGCCTGTTTGCCGGAAATCGTTTTGTCCTGAATACGTGCAATCAACTGGCCGAGTTGTGTGCTGCTTACCGGTGACTCACTGATGCCAAGATCGTTGCGATTCAGTGCCGCTGTCAATTCACCCATGACCCAGTTTGCGGACGGCTTGGCTGCGCCGCTGGCTGCTGTAACTGTCGCTTCAAAATAGTCGGCGAGTTCCCGGTTGGCTGTGAGTACGCCACTGTCATAATCAGACAGGCCATAGTCGCTCATGAAACGCTGACGTCTGGCTTGCGGCAGTTCCGGCAGTTCCGCCCGAATCGCCTCGATAAATTCCGGCTCGATGACAACAGGCAACAGATCCGGATCCGGAAAATAGCGGTAATCGTGGGCTTCTTCCTTGCCACGCATGGACCGGGTTTCGCCCCTGGCAGGATCATACAGACGGGTTTCCTGAACTACCTTGCCGCCTGATTCCAGCAGGGTAATCTGGCGGTCAACTTCGTAGTCAATGGCCTGCTCGACAAAGCGAAATGAATTCAGGTTTTTAATCTCGGCGCGGGTGCCGAGTTTGTCGCTGCCTTCCGGACGAACCGAGACATTGGCATCACAGCGGAACGAGCCTTCCTGCATATTGCCATCCGAAATATCAAGATAGCGCACCAGGCTGTGAATCGACTTCATGTAACTGACAGCTTCAGCAGCAGAACGCATCTCCGGCTCGGAAACAATTTCAATCAACGGTGTGCCGGCACGGTTCAGGTCAACGCCGGTCATGTCAGCAAGACCTTCATGTACTGACTTGCCGGCATCTTCTTCAAGATGTGCGCGGGTAATATTAATCGTCTTGCGTTGACCATCATCAAGGCTGATTTCGATGCTGCCGTGACTGACAATGGGGTGTTCGTACTGGCTGATTTGGTAGCCTTTCGGCAAGTCCGGATAGAAATAGTTTTTCCGTGCAAATACTGAATAGTCAGGGATTTCTGCGTTTACGGCCAGGCCAAACCTGATTGCCATGCGTACGGCAGATTCATTAAGTACCGGCAACACACCGGGCAGGCCCAGATCAACAGCACAGGCCTGGGTATTGGCAGCGGCACCATAGGCAGTCGCCGCACCGGAAAAAATCTTGCTGCGGGTATTGAGCTGAACATGGATCTCAAGCCCGATGATAGTTTCCCATTGCATAGATCAGTTAAAAGTTAAAAGTTAAAAGTTAAAAGTGACAAGCAAGTCGCAAAGCCAAAGTAACCTGGTGATGGCATGGTTTTCATTATCAGAATCCGGCTATTCGAATCCGGGTGGCACACGCGTATGCCAGTCCGTGACCTGCTGATAGCGATGACCAATGTTCAATAACCTTGATTCATCAAAATGGTTGCCAATTAAATGCAGGCCGACGGGTAGATCATTGGTAAACCCGGCCGGTACTGACAATGCCGGGAGGCCCGCCAGATTGGCCGAGACAGTATAGATATCATTCAGATACATCGCGACCGGGTCAGTGGTCTTCTCACCGAGCTTGAATGCCGGTGCCTGCGTAGTAGGCCCGAGGATGACATCGACGGTTTCAAATGCGCGCTGAAAATCCTGCTGAATCAGCCGGCGTACCTGCTGGGCCTTGAGATAGTAGGCATCGTAGTAACCGGATGACAGGGCGTACGTGCCAATCATAATCCGGCGCTTCACTTCGCGGCCAAATCCTTCACTGCGCGAGCGGCAATACAAGTCAGCCAGATCAATTGGTTCCGCACAGCGGTAGCCATAACGGACACCGTCAAACCGGGCCAGATTGGATGAGGCTTCTGCCGGTGCGACGACATAATAGGCCGGGATCGCCAGGCCTGAATTGGGCAGGGAAATCGTGTGCAGTGTGGCGCCGAGTTTTTCCAGTTCGGCCGCTGCTGCGTGAACGCATTCACCAATGCGGCTGTCGAGACCGGCACCAAAAAATTCTTCCGGCAGCCCGATTTTGAGTCCGCGCAGGTCTTGTTCAAGCGCCACAGTAAAATCTTCTGCCGGCTTGTTTATTGACGTGGAATCCAGTGGATCAAAACCACACATGGCACTTAACAGCATGGCGGCATCCTCGGCAGTACGGGCCATGGATCCGCCCTGATCAAGGCTCGAGGCGAAAGCAATCATGCCGTAGCGCGAAACCCGGCCGTAGGTTGGTTTGATGCCGGTGATACCGCACAGTGCTGCCGGTTGGCGGATTGAGCCACCGGTGTCGGTGCCGGTTGCTGCAGGCGCCAGCCGAGCCGCCACAGCGGCGGCAGAGCCGCCTGATGAGCCGCCAGGAACATGGCTGAGCGCCCAGGGATTTTTCACCGGACCATAGAAACTGGTCTCGTTGGACGAACCCATCGCGAACTCATCCATGTTGGTTTTCCCGAGCATAACCATGCCGGCGGCATTCAGATGGTTGACGACAGTGGCGTCATAGGGGGCAATAAAGTTGTCCAGCATACGCGAACCGCAGCTTGTGCGGATCCCGGCTGTGCAGAAAATATCCTTTTGAAACAATGGGATGCCTGTCAATGTCCCGGCTTCACCACGGCTGCGGCGGGCGTCGGCTGCCTCGGCCTGGCGCAGGGCCTGTTCCGATACCAGCGTGATCACGGCGTTCAACTCAGGGTTGAACTGCTCCGCGCGTTGCAGGTGCAGCCGGGTCAGTTCGATGCTACTGATCGCGCCCTGCTGCAGGGCTTGTGCTTGTGCTTTGAGTGTTTTCAGATACATGATGATGGCCATCGACAAATCTGCCGATTGCGTTATAATCCCTTATTAATCAATGACTTTTGGAACGAGATAAAGACCGTCCTGAACTGCCGGGGCAAGGCTCTGAAAGACTTCACGCTGATCATTTTCAGTGACAGTGTCCGGTCGCAGTCGGGCTTTCAAATCGAGCGGATGCGCGAGTGGCACAACATCAGCAGTGGTGGCAGCGTCAAGTTGATCCACCAGTGTCAGAATTTGATCCAGTTCTGCCTGATAGGCAGGCAGATCATCATCAGCCAGTTGCAGTCGTGCAAGTGTACCGATTTGTTTTACTGTTTTTTTATCAAGTGCCATAAGCGCTGTATTTATTGTTGAAATTTAAAACCTGTGTCACGGCAATCAACTTGCCGGATAGCATGGCCGTTGTTAAAGTGATGCGGTTTTGGCCGCGATGTTCCAGGAACGAAATATAACCAATGGCAAAATTGCCAATGACAAGATTGTCGGGTACCGACTTGCTGCCTGCAACAGCGTTCCATTGTTCCGGTTTGATTCGTGGTTTGTCCATGAATTCCGGCAAGTCTGACTTGATGTCCGGTTCTGAACGGTCACACATAATTAATCCAACCGGCTGTATGCCTGCTTGCCGTGTAAACGGTCTACTTAAATGATTCGGTGATCCAGTAACAATGTTTAATAAAATTCGTGGCCTTTTTTCCAATGATTTGTCTATCGACCTGGGTACAGCAAATACCCTGATTTATGTACGTGGTAAAGGTATTGTACTGAATGAACCGTCAGTAGTCGCGATCCGGCAGGGCGTAGATGGCAATAATACCAAAACCATCTGTGCCGTGGGTGCCGAAGCCAAACGTATGCTGGGTCGTACACCCGGCCATATTACCGCGATCCGGCCACTGAAAGATGGCGTTATCGCTGATTTTACTGTGACTGAGAAAATGTTGCAGTACTTCATTCACCGTGTCCACGGGAATACGCTGTTTAAACCGAGTCCGCGCGTGCTGGTATGTGTGCCATGCGGGTCAACTCAGGTGGAACGGCGCGCTATTCGTGAATCGGCAGCGGGGGCCGGCGCCAGTTCAGTGTATTTGATCGATGAGCCCATGGCTGCTGCCATCGGTGCCGGCATGCCGGTTAGTGACCCGCGTGGTTCGATGGTGCTTGATATCGGTGGCGGTACAACAGAGGTTGCGGTCATCTCATTAAATGGCATTGTCTATTCAGAATCGGTGCGCATTGGTGGCGATCGATTCGATGAAGCGATCGTCAATTATGTGCGTCGCAACTATGGCAGCATGATTGGTGAAGTGACTGCCGAGCGAATCAAGCATGAAATCGGTTGTGCCTTTCCGGGAAATGAAGTCAAGGAAATGGAAGTCCGTGGCCGCAATCTGGCCGAGGGCATACCACGCAGTTTCACATTGAATAGTAATGAAATTCTTGAAGCCCTGCAGGAGCCACTGGCTGGCATTATCGGGGCTGTCAAAACGGCACTGGAAAAAACACCGCCGGAACTGGGTTCCGATGTGGCCGAACGCGGTATGGTCATAACTGGCGGTGGCGCACTGTTGAGGGATCTGGATCGGTTGTTGATGGAAGAAACCGGACTGCCGGTGATCGTGGCGGAAGACCCGCTGACTTGTGTGGCCCGCGGTGGCGGTAAATACCTGGAAATGATCGAGGAATACGGAAAAGACATATTGTCGGTTGAGTAACAGATGTTTGGCTGATACCGGGCTGAACATAATCAAGGAACCTCTGGTTTATTCAGAGGTTCCCTATACAGGGCTGATGTTTGTCATGGATGATAAAAACCCGGACATCCAGACTGGCCTGTATGCTGGATGGATTTGTTCAGGGCTTTATTCAAAGTGACGCCAGTGGTTATGGCGAGGAGCGACCGATTAAATCGCTGTTTCTGAAAAAGACGTCTATCGTAATCAAGCTGGCAATTTTTGCCAGCCTCTCGATCGTCATGATGGCGCTGGATCATCGCCAGGGTCACCTGGATTCTATACGCTCGACTTTGTCTATTATTGTTTATCCGGTGCAGTATCTGGTCGATTTGCCGGCTAACATCGCGTCATGGTCATCAGAAACACTGGTCATGCGCAAATCGCTTCTGGAAGAAAATGCCCGCCTGCGTGAACAACAGTTCATGCTGGAATCACGTCTGCAACGCTTCGCTGTACTTGAATCGGAGAACCGGCGCCTGCGTGAGCTGCTGGATTCATCACTCAAATTGAACCAACGTGTGCTGGTAGCCGAATTGCTGGCTGTTGAGCTACAGCCATACCGGCGTCAGATTGTGATCGACAAGGGTAAACGTCAAGGTGCCTACAATGGTCAGCCGGTAGCTGATGCCCGCGGTATCATGGGACAAATCACCCATGTCGGACCATTCTCCAGCACAGTACTGCTGATCACTGATCCCAGCCACGCCTTACCCGTAGAAGTGAATCGTAACGGCCTGCGCGCAATAGCAATTGGTACCGGTGAGAACAATACCCTCCGGCTTGAACATGTCCCGACCAATGCTGATATCCAGGAAGGGGATTTGCTGGTGTCATCCGGACTTGACGGTCGTTTCCCGGCCGGTTATCCGGTCGGGATGGTGCTGGAGATCAAGCTTGATGCCGGCGAATCATTTGCAAACATCAGTGTTACACCAACAGCACGGCTTGAGCAAAGCCGGGAAGTCCTGATGATTTGGCCCAATCAGCTGGAACCGACGCCGGTGCCGGCTATTCCAGAGACAGCAGCAAATACAGATGATTAATGACGAGCGCCGGGGCGGCCTGATAATTTTTCTGAGTTTTGTCGTCGCGTTCATGCTGACGGCAATGCCTCTGCCTGAATGGGCTGTTGCCTGGCGACCGGTATGGGTTGTGCTGGTATTGATCTATTGGTGCATGGCGTTACCTGATCGGGTTGGTATCGCAACAGCCTGGTGTGTGGGTCTTTTGCTTGATGTTCAACAGGGCACTTTGTTGGGTCAGCACGCGCTGGGTCTTGCAATAGTAGCTTTTGTGACCTTGTTACTACATCAACGCGTCCGCGTTTTCTCACTGTCCAAACAGGCAGTCGTTGTCAGCGCCATTTTGTTTATATATCTGGTATTAACCTTATGGGTCAGGGCAATGATCGGTTATCCACCCCAGCACTGGAATTACTGGCTGCCACTACTGACCAGCATGTTGCTGTGGCCGTGGCTGTTTATCATCTTGCGTGATTTACGGCGCAAGTATCGGGTTTCCGCATAGGACGGCCAAGTTAACTGCATGGCTCCTGCTTTTGTTTTTAAAAATACCGAAAGTGAAAATCGGCTGATCCGGCGCCGGGTACTGGCGATGGGCGTTATTATAATTCTCGCGCTATCCAGTATTATACTTCGGGTCGCCCATTTACAAATTACCAGACATGAACATTTTACAACCCTGTCACAGGATAACCGCGTCAAGATACTGCCAATCCCTCCTACTCGTGGTCTGATTTATTCAAATGACGGTGTGCTGCTTGCGGAGAACCGGCCATCCTACAATCTTGAATTGATACCTGAACAGATTGAAGATCTCGACAAGCTGATAGCCCGGCTGCAAACAGTCATTGATATCGAGTTACTTGATATAGAACGGTTCCATGCTGCTGTAAAGCGGACCCGACGCTTTGAACAGATAACGCTGCGATTCAATCTCAGCGACGATGAGGTGGCTCGCTTTGCAGTACGCCGACATGAATTTCCCGGCGTTGACGTTACGGCACGCCTTAAACGGCATTATCCATTACGCGAGCTGACTTCGCATGTGATTGGCTACGTTGGTCGTATAGATGAACGTGATCAACTGAATATTGATTTGGCCAACTATCGTGGCACCAGCCATATAGGCAAAATCGGTATTGAACGTGCCTATGAAGATTTGCTGCATGGCCGGGTGGGCTATGAACAGGTTGAAGTAAATGCACAGGGTCGAATAGTCCGGGTTCTTGATCGCACGGCTCCTGCTCCCGGACGCGATGTACACCTGACATTAGATGTTGGGTTACAGAAAATAGCGACGGAAGTTCTTGGTGATTATCGTGGCGCAATTGTTGCGCTGGATCCGGATAATGGTGATGTTCTGGCCATGGTCAGCAAGCCCGGCTATGACCCGAATCTGTTTGTCGATGGTATACGACCTGATGTCTACCGGGCCTTGCAGGAATCGACCGCACAGCCACTTTTCAATCGTGCGCTTCAGGGTCAGTATCCACCCGGATCAACTATAAAGCCGTTTTTCGGCCTTGCCGGTCTTGAGTATGGTCTGCGTAAACCCGAAGATGAGAACTGGTGTCCAGGCTGGTTTTCATTTCCCGGGCATAGTCATCGCTATCGCGACTGGAAGCGTGAAGGCCATGGACATCTGGATATGATTGCCGCCATAGCCCAATCCTGCGATGTGTATTTTTATTCGCTTGCTGATGACATGGGTATTGACAGGATCGGGAGTTTTCTCAGCCGATTCGGCTTTGGCCAGAAAACCGGCATCGAGATCGCGCCTGAGCGGAGTGGCAATCTGCCTTCACGCGAGTGGAAGCGCTCGGTTTATGGTCAGCCATGGTACCCGGGCGAAACCGTTATCGTTGGTATTGGCCAGGGTTCATTGTTGGCTACACCGTTGCAGCTTGCCAGGGCCACCGCCGCCATGGCGAATGGTGGCTTGCTTGTGACGCCACATTTATTGAGGGAAGCCTACGATCCGATTAGTGAGCTGATTGTCGATGGTTTCAGTGATATGCCGCAGTCAATTGCATTGCGGCAACCGTCATTCTGGGACACTATTCAGGCCAGTATGTGGGAAGTAATGCATGGTCCGCGTGGTACCGCCCGGCGCAGCGCCGAAGGTGCAAGTTATGAAATGGCCGGCAAGACCGGTACCGCGCAGGTGATTGCGATTGCCCAGGGTGAGAAATACGAGGCCGACAAGATTGCCGAGATTCATCGTGATCATGCGCTGTTTATTGCCTATGCACCTTATGATGATCCTGAAATCGCCCTGGCAATCATAGTGGAGAATGGTGGTGGTGGTTCTTCAACGGCAGCGCCGATGGCACGGAAAATTTTTGATTTTATGTTCAACCAACAGGCACTGGCTGCTGCCGATGCGGAGCAGGGCTGATGTATCGTTTTATGACTAATCGTTTGCATCTTGACCCGCTATTGTTGCTGGGCATTCTGGCACTATGTGGTCTCGGGTTGGTCATACTCTACAGCGCCAGTGGCGAGGATATAGAAACAATATGGCGGCAGGCTATACGTATTGGCCTGGCTTGCGGTGTGTTACTGGTATTGGCCCAGGTTCCGCCAGCCCAGTTGGCCCGGCTCGCCGGCTGGATTTATGCTGCAAGTTTACTGTTACTGATTCTGGTACTGGTCATGGGCCATATTGGCAAAGGCGCACAACGCTGGTTAGTGCTCGGGCCGTTCAGTTTTCAGCCTTCTGAGCTATTGAAGCTGGCAGTGCCGATATTACTTGCAAGTTATCTGGCCAAGGTCACTTTGCCACCGCGGCTATGGCATGTGCTTATTGCTGTCAGCGCAGTGCTGGTACCGGCAGTGCTTATTGGCAAACAGCCTGATTTGGGGACTGCGTTACTGGTCCTTTGTGGCGGATTTACTGTTTTATTTGTTGCCGGACTACGCTGGTGGTGGATATTTGGTATGAGTGGTATTGCGCTGGCCTGTATGCCGGTGCTCTGGTTTTTTATGCATGATTATCAACGTGCCCGGGTGTTGACGTTTCTGGACCCGGGTTCGGACCCACTAGGGAGTGGCTATCATATTATTCAGTCAACGATTGCAATCGGTTCAGGTGGTCTGTACGGAAAAGGTTGGCTTAATGGTACGCAATCACATCTTGAGTTTTTGCCCGAAAGGTCTACAGATTTTATTTTTGCCGTTTATGCCGAGGAATTCGGGCTGGCAGGAGTATTGCTTCTGATAGGTCTGTATTTGCTTGTGGTCATCCGGGGTCTGATTATTGCCAGCAAGGCGCAGGATACATTTGGTAAATTACTGGCATCAGGACTGGTCGCAATTTTCTTTGTCTATGTTTTTGTCAACATGGGTATGGTGGCCGGACAATTGCCTGTTGTGGGTGTGCCATTGCCTCTAATCAGTCTTGGTGGCACCTCTATAGTTACCTTGATGGCCGGATTTGGAATTTTAATGAGTATTCATACGCATCGAAGATTACTTTCGGATTAATATTGAATATGAATCTGTTGTAAACAAACCTGTAAAAACTGCCTGACTTTGTCCGGACTGAAAATGAAAAAAATATTTCCCCATTACATTATTATTATCCTTGTGTCAGTTTGCAGCATGACTGTTAATGCAGCGTTTGATGCCGGGGAATTGACGCAATTCAAGCGTGCAATGGTTGATACTTATGATTACAGCGCTGCAGATCTGGATAAATTATTTGAGCAGGCAGAATACAGGCAGAAAATTATTGATGCGATCAGTCGTCCGGCTGAACGTTTACCATGGCATAAATACAAGAACATTTTCCTGCAGGAAGACCGCATAGCTGCCGGCGTCGATTATTGGAAAACGCATGCTGATACCTTGGCCCGGGCTGAACAGGAATATGGCGTGCCTGCCGAGATCATTGTGGCCATAATTGGCGTTGAAACCCGCTATGGCCGTCATGCCGGTAATTACCGTGTGGTCGATGCGCTGGCAACACTGGGTTTTAACTATCCACCCCGGGCCAAATTCTTTCGTCAGGAACTTGAACAATACCTGATTCTGGCTCGCGAGCAGTCGGTTGATCCTTTATCGATCAAGGGTTCATATGCCGGTGCAATGGGCATTCCGCAGTTTATATCCAGCAGTTACCGGAATTATGCTATTGATTTCAATGATGATGGTCAGATAGACCTCTGGAATGATCATGTCGATGCGATTGGTAGTGTCGCAAACTACTTTAGCCGGCATGGCTGGCGTCCGGGCGAACCAGTGATTTATAAGACAATACAGCAACCTGACGATGCCAAAAAATGGTTGTCCGAGGGTCTTAAACCGGATCGTCAGTTTGCAGAATTGTGTGCTGCCGGATTTGAAATTGATGCCCGGATTGATGATGCGGCTGCAATAACCGTGTTGCGCTTTGAACAAAGCGATGCTGAAGAAATCTGGCTCGGGCTGGATAATTTTTATGTCATTACCCGGTATAATCACAGCCCATTATACGCATTGGCTGTTTACAAACTTGCCCAGGCTATAAAATCGAGACGTTAGAACAAAACACCCATACAAATGATTTCCTTCAAATCGCCGTTTGCCGGATTAATACTCGCCGCATTGCTGGCCGGTTGTGGTGGTGGCACGGCAGTACAACCGACGCCACGGCCTGGTCCGGCACCGGCGTTCGAGCGCGACGGTCCACCGCCACGTCCGGTGGATGTCAGCAAGGTACCGGACGCAGTGCCGCGAGCAGAGCCACGCAGCCGCTATGGCAATCCGGATTCATATGAGGTGTTTGGCAAGCGTTATTATGTTAAGAGCAGTGCTGCAAATTACAAGGAGCGGGGTATCGCCTCCTGGTACGGACAAAAATTTCATGGCCGCCGTACTTCCAGCGGGGAAACCTATAATATGTATGAAATGACCGCGGCACATAAGACGTTGCCACTGCCCACGTATGTGCATGTACGCAATCTGCAAAATGGTCGTTCTGTTGTTGTTAAAGTCAATGATCGTGGGCCGTTTCATGATAACCGGATAATTGACATGTCTTATGCTGCAGCTACACGGCTTGATATGCTTGGCAAGGGGACAGCTCTGGTTGAAGTGACCGCGATAGATCCTGGCAAGCCACCACAGCAGTATGCCAGTCATAAAGTATCTGGTTCGGACAGTAAATCAAAAGCCATACCGGTTTTCAGTTCCGGAAATTCATTCTATATCCAGATAGGCGCATTTTCAGAATTACAGAATGCCGAACGCTTGCGCAGCCGGCTGGACAGTATTGCCGATCGTTTTGCACGAATTCACCAGATGATAAGTAATGGCCAGACAATATACCGTGTCCGAATCGGGCCGTTGTCTGATGTGAATACAGCTGATCGTGTTGTCGCACAACTTGCTGATTTTAATATTCATGAACATCAGATTGTGACCGAGTAAATTTAATCATCCCGACTCAGAATAAAATAACTGAAAATCAACCCGGTAACCATTAAGAGACTTATGTATAAATCATTCCTGTTAGTATTTGTTGTCAGTTTTTTCAGTAACGCTGCTCTGGCCCAATCTGCCGATGCCATAGTGCCGGCACCACCCCAGAGTAATGCAACCGCCTACTTGTTGATGGACTATCATTCCGGGAAATTCCTGGCTGAAAAAAATATTGATGAACAGGTGGAGCCGGCGAGTCTTACAAAGATGATGACCGCCTACGTTGCCGGCGAAGAACTCGAAGCGGGCCATATCAAGCTGGAAGACCAGGTGCTTGTGAGTGAGAAAGCCTGGCGAATGCCTGGTTCACGCATGTTTATTGAGGTTAATACGCAGGTATCTGTTGATGATTTGTTAAAAGGCATTGTGATCCAGTCAGGCAATGATGCCAGTGTGGCGCTGGCTGAGCATATTTCCGGCAGTGAAGATGTCTTTGCCCAGGTAATGAATCAGCATGCCAAACGACTGGGTATGAACAATACCAGTTTTGTAAACAGCACCGGCATGCCAGCTCCGGGTCATGTTACAACAGCACGTGATATGGCCATATTGGCGGTTGCGTTATTGCGTGATCATCCGGAGTTGTACCAACTTCATGCAGTCAAGGAATTTACATACAACGACATCAGGCAGAATAACAGGAATCAACTGTTATGGCGTGATGCATCGGTAGACGGAATTAAAACCGGCCATACTGAAGCAGCCGGTTATTGCCTGGTCAGTTCAGCTAAGCGTGGCAATATGCGTTTGATATCTGTGGTAATGGGTACTGATGGTGTCGAGGCAAGGACGGAATTTACCCGTGCCTTGCTCGAATATGGCTTTCGATTCTATGAAAGTCACATAGCTGCATCTGCAGGCAAACCGATAGGGCATGAACATGTCTGGAAGGGCGAGATACAGAATATTAATTATGGCGTTGCCAATGATGTTTATGTCACTGTGCCTCGCGGGCATGCAGACAAGCTTCAGCACAAGGTCAGCCTGGAGAAACCGCTGGTTGCACCATTGGAAAACGGTTCCAGGTTAGGGCAGCTGAAAATTCAGCTTGCCGACGAAGTATTGGCAACGGCAGATATTATTGCCTTGCAGACTGTTGCGGAGGCAGGGTTGATGGGCCGCATGCTGGACAGTATTAAAATGATGCTGGAATAAGTATTAATGCCTGTTGCCTATCTCAATGGCGATTTTATGCCACTTGCAGAAGCCCGAATCTCGCCACTGGATCGCGGGTTCACATTTGGCGACGGAGTCTACGAAGTTATTCCGGTATACAGTCGAAAGCCTTTTTTACTAGACAGGCATATCAGGCGGTTGAGTAACAGCCTTGACAGGATTTACATGAATAATCCGCTGCGCTACCCGGAATGGGAAAGTATTCTGCATGATTTAATTGCTCAGAACGAAGGTGATGACCAGTCAATTTATCTGCAGATAACGCGTGGCGTATCGACCCGTGATCATGCTATTCCTGATGGTATTCTACCGACGATATTTATTACCTCAAAGCCTTTACATAAACCCGACTATAGCCAGGGTATCAGCGCGATTACACGTATGGATATTCGCTGGGACTGGTGTGATATCAAGGCTATTACATTATTGCCTTCGGTGCTGTTGCGTCATGAGGCGAATCAGGCAGGCGCCAGGGAAGCTGTTTTGGTACGTGATGGTCTGGCAACTGAAGGTGCTGCCAGTAATCTGTTTATTTGTAAAAACGAAGAGATTAAGACTCCTCCGAAGAGTAATAGTATTCTGCCGGGTATTACCCGCGATCTGGTGATAGAACTATTGCAACAGAAGAATATGCCATGTATAGAGGCCTCTATTACGAAAACTGAATTGTTTCAGGCGGACGAAGTCTGGTTGACAAGCTCTACCCAGGAGATTATTCCCGTGATTCAGCTGGACGGTCAGCCGGTAGGCACTGGCGTCCCCGGGCCCTTGTGGCGCAAGGTACTGGAGTTTTACCAGGAATATAAACATCAGTTGCAGGAATAAAATGACAACCTCATTGTTTCGTATATTTCATGTGGAATCAGCGCGCTTTTTGCCAAAGCTGGATCCGCAGCACAAATGTGCAAAAATGCATGGCCATACTTTTCAGGTTCATGTAGAAATCAGCGGCGAGCCGGAAGCCGATTCAGGCTGGCTAATTGATTTTGCAAACATCGATCAGGCCATTCAGCCAGTACAGGAGATGATGGATCATGCTGTTTTGAATGAGCTGCCGGGGCTGGATAACCCGACAACAGAGAATATTGCAGGCTGGATCTGGCAGCAGTTAAAACCGGCTTTGCCCGGACTAAGCCAGATACGGATACAGGAAAATCCATCCAGTGGCTGTATATATAGCGAACCTTGAGAGCAAGTAACATAAATCAGCAGGTACCTGAGCCGGGAATCGAATATGAAGACTATTAAAGTCACTGAGTTAATGGGCGATGGTATTTCAGCCGAGTTGCAGCAATCAGTGCATACCATTGCGCAAGCCTTGCCAATAAATATCAATTTTGAATCTATTGATCTGTCGCTGGAAAATCGTGAGCGTGAGGATCGGAAATTATTCCTGCAGGTAGAAGAAGCCTTGCGTGAGAATCGTCTGGTACTGAAATATCCGACTATCACAAAGGATATCAGTCCGAATGCTGTTATCCGGCGTATGTGTAATTTCAGTGTTATTCTGCGGCCAGTGATATCAATCAAGGGAATAGACTCGAATTTCAAGGAAAGCCTGTTTCTCTATATCGTACGTATTGCCACCGGCGGGACTTATGATGATCCGGGCCGTCTTATCGGGCGGGATTCCGCTATTTCCATTCGTATAGTCGAACGCGATCCCTGTCGTCAGGCCGCCCGGTTCGCATTCAATTTTGCCCGGAAAAAAGGTTTGCGGGTGACATCGTCATCAAAACACACCATTCAGAAAGTTACAGATGGCCTGTTCCAGTCAGTGGTTGAGGAGGTACACAAGGAATTTGCCGATGTTTCACACAATGTTGAATTGTTTGATGCGTTATTGGCAAAAATCGCGATGCACCCGGAAAACTTTGATGTCGTGCTGGTGCTGAATGAATATGGCGATTTTCTGTCTGACATGGCCAGCGGTATGGCCGGCAGTATCGGTACCGGGGCTAGCGGGAACTTCAGCTTTACCGAGGATGACAAGGTTGATGTTGCCATGTTTGATCCTTCAGGCGGTACAGCACCGGATATCGCAGGTCAGAATAAATGCAATCCGACCGGTACTCTGCTGGCACTGGGGATGTTGCTGGATCATATTGACTGCTATGAGGTAGGTCATAAGTTGCGTATGGCCTTGCTTGGTGCGATTGCCAATGGCGAATGCACAGCTGATATTGGCGGCAAGCTGGGAACGCGGGAATTTACCGACGCCATAGTGCAACGGTTGTCACAGACTCCGGATAAATAACCAGGCTGTCAGGAGGTGATGCCGGTGCCGCGATTCAGCAAGTACATGCTGAACAAGGTCAGGACAAGTACTGCCAGACCAGTGAACAGGAATGCATGGGTAATATCGATATCGGATACACCAAGCATTCCATACCGGAAAGCATTGACCATGTACAAAATGGGATTCAACAGTGATACGTTTTGCCAGAAAGCGGGCAGTAATTCTATCGAATAAAATACGCCACCAAGATAGGTCAGAGGCGTCAGAATAAATGTCGGGATGACCGAGATGTCATCAAATTTTTTCGCAAATACGCCGTTGATGAAACCGCCGAGCGAAAACAACACAGAAGTCAGCAGGATAACGCTGATAACAACAAACAGATTATGGATCCGCAAATCTGCGAAAAACATGGCGACCAGCGTTACAATAAAACCTACCAGCAGACCGCGTACCACGCCACCGGTAATGTAACCGGCCAGAATCAGGTGGTTGGGCACAGGCGAAACCAGAATTTCTTCAATATGTTTCTGGAACTTGGCGCCGAAAAATGATGATACGACATTTGCATAGGCATTATTGATGATCGACATCATGATAATACCCGGTGCGATATACTCCATGTAACTGAAACCACCCATCTCGCCAATACGCGGCCCTATCAGGTTGCCGAAAATCACGAAGTATAAAGCCATGCTGATGGCTGGCGGCAGCAATGTCTGGATCCATATCCGGGTAAAACGGCTGACCTCCTTAACGACCAGAGTGTTGTAGGCGACAAGCTTTTGTTGCGGTGTCATAGCGAACCAGGCCTGGATAGTCCGGACCCGGCTGTTCTGCTACTGACATTATTTACCAATGCCATGAACAGTTCTTCCAGCCGGTTGGTTTTGTTGCGCAGGCTCTGGACTTTCACGCCGGCCCGATCCAGTGATTCGAACAAGGTATTCAAAACCAGCTTTCTGCTGACCTCGATTTCCAGCGTCATACTGTCAATCAGGCGGCAATAACAGTCGGGGATTTCAGGTACCCGTGTCAGTGGAACTGCCAGATCCAGCACCAGTGTTTCAGTATCAAGTTTTGCCAGTAGTTGTTTCATACTGGTATTTTCAATAATCAGACCATTGTTGATTATGGCGATATTCCGGCAGAGATTTTCCGCCTCTTCCAGATAATGTGTCGTTAAAACAATGGTTGTGCCGGTCTGATTCAAACCGGAAAGAAAATCCCACATGGATCGACGCAGTTCTACATCAACACCGGCAGTGGGTTCATCCAGAATCAGCAGCCGCGGCTCATGCATCAGTGCCCGGGCAATCATCAGACGCCGTTTCAGGCCGCCAGACAATGTGCGTGAACGATCATGGCGTTTATGCCAGAGGCCGAGTTGATTCAGATACTTCTCGGCCCGTACAGCTGCCTGGCGTCGCGGGATACCATAAAAGCCCGCCTGATTCAGGACAATTTCAAGGCAGCTTTCAAATTGTGAGAAATTGATTTCCTGCGGCACTATACCGATAGTAGCTTTCGCTGCAGAAATATCGGTATCAATATCATGGCCGAAGACACTGACCTTGCCAGCGGTCTTTCGCACCAGTGAGGTGATAATACCTATGGTAGTTGATTTGCCGGCGCCATTCGGGCCGAGTAATGCGAAAAAATCTCCCTGCGAAACTTCAAGATCAATTCCGCGTAACGCACTCATGCCATTGGCATAGGTCTTTTCAAGGCCATGGATTTCAAGTGCTTTCATCAGGGGTAAGGCAGGATAAAATCAGTTTGCCGCTATCAGGCAGCGACACGCATTTAAAGCCGGCATGCCTGTCAGGACTTGCTGATTTTGGTATTGATGTCTTTTTGCAACTGGCCGACTTTGCTCAGTGTTTCTGCCAGTTTGGTGTCACGATTGAGTATCAGGCGGAAGTATTCTTTCGGAACTTTTAGCAGTTGACCGCGTTTGTCCATGCGTGCATAGGCATTGCGCTTGCCATCACTGCCCGGCAACAGCGCCTGCTCACCAAAATAGTTGCCACGCTTGTGCTCGGCAACGATATTGATTTTGCCATCAGTATCGAGCAGAAATATTTCGACTGTACCATCAATCACAACATACAAATGCTCACCGGCCTGGTCTTCCTTGATAATAAATTCGCCGGGACCGACTTCAATCGTGTCTGTCCAGTTGTGATACGCAGACAGTTCCTGCGGACTAAGGCTGCGAAACAGTCGCATGCCGGCCAGTAGCTCCTGAATAGAGGCATCACCGCCAGTACTCCCCGCCTCGGCAGCTTCATCTCCTGCTTTAAACCGATCACTGACTTCAGTGACGGCCTCACTGTCAACTTGCTGAGAGATGTCACGTTGAACATTTAATAACACATATTTTTTATCGATACGGAATACCCGGCTCGGCAATAATGCACGAACACTGGCATTACGCCGGCCGCTACTGCCTGGCAGTAATGCCTGCTCACCAAAAAAATCACCGGCATGCAAGGTATTGATGGTGACTTCACGGCCGCCAGACTCACTGCGTATGGTGACTTCAACGGTGCCTTCGGTAATCACATACATGCATTCGCCCAGTTCTGATTCACGCACGATCAGTTCCTTGGGCTTGCGATCTTCTATGCCGTTTTCCGGCGCATTAAGAATTGCCGTCAGTTCCTCATCACTTAGAGAATTGAACAGCGCAATACTGCGCAATGATTGCAGCAGTTTGGCAATATCCGTCTTGGTCATCATGACAGTTTTGAGTACCTGTTTTGATTGTCTGTAGCGCCGGGGCCGATTCAGGGCTGAAGTCAGGAAACTGACTTCAGCGCGAACTTACAGTTAACGCTTTATCCTAGCAGAAATCTGCCGTCTTGCAGATATCCTGTCGGCAGAATCAGACCTGGTTCACTCTATCGGCCGAACCGGATTTGCGGAACAGGTAATCCAGCCACTGGTTCGAGAGTTTCTCCTGCACACTGTTCTGACGCAGACGGGCATTGAGGTTCGGAAAATCAACACGCTCCAGATCCTGATCCTGGTTGTAGCAGGAGTAGACAAAATACTCCTTGCCGCTGTCCGGGTCGATGTGTTTGCACAGGCACTGGGCACAGACGCCCTTCATCATGCATTGCATCGGCGAGTTGATGGAGCCGATGGCGGTATGTGCCGGATTCAGCCAGGGCTCAAGTACACTGTGGCGTGCAGCTTTCACGGCGGCCATCATACGGTCGGAACCGATCACAATCATGCGATCGACTTCATTGAGTGGTATTTGTGGTTCACCCAGTTCGCCGCTGGCATAGGCGACCATGGCCTCGAGAATATTGCCGACGAAGGTCTTGTCCTGGGGCCGCGTGGTCGGAATGGCCTTGACGCCGGGGCCCGGGTCAACGGCCCAGACGATGATGTCGGATGCCGCTTCAATATCGCTGACCTTGAACAAATCTTCCGGGTGCTTGTAACCGGCAAAATAAATTACACGGCTGCCAGCAGCACGCAATGCCTTGCCAATCGAGAACTGCACGGCGTTACCGAGGCCGCCACCCACCAGCATCACGGTCTGGTTCTTGAGAATTTCAGTGGGTTCGCCGGTGACACCCATGACGACCAGTTGCTCACCCGGCTGCCACAATGCGCACAGGCGTGAAGAACTGCCCATTTCCAGTGTGATCAGCGAGATCAGGCCCTGTTCCTTGTCGACCCAGGCGCCGGTCAGCGCCAGTCCCTCGGCGACCAGCCGGGTGTCCTCAACGACCGGTGCCAATTGCTCCAGGTTCTGTACCCGGTAGAACTGGCCGGGGTGGAATTTGCTGGCCTGCATCGGCGCCTTGACGATGACTTCAATAATAGTCGGCGTCAGTCGTTTGACCTCGACAATAGTCGCCTGCAAGCCCTCATCCAGACGTTGATGTAAATCAGTAAGTGCTTGCTCACGTTGTTCCTGTGCAGCCGGATCGAGGTTGGCCAGTTCGCGTTCAAACAGCCTGGTCACGTAGGGATAACCGTCTTTGGCACTGGCCATGGCCTTGACGACATTGCCGGCGTAAACCGGGTGATTATCACCATAAAACGAGATGAATTTGCCGTCTTTCTGGTACGACGTCAGCGGTGCCGGCTGGCCGATTTTCGGCATCGCCGCATCGGCCATGGGCACCAGCTCGGGCAGATCATCAGTACCGTTCCATTTGGGCTCAAACCGCTGGAAGAACTTTGCATCCATCTGGAAAGTATCGGGATGTTCCTGCTGATAAATCGTGTTCGGCGATGTACCGGCCGCTATAAACAGACTCTTCAGCGGGACTTCGACCTCGTTCTGCCGGGTCCATTTGCCATCCACCTGGGCGAGTTTTTCAAATTTCACGGCCTGCAGGGCGCCGTAACTGTCGGCGACGGCCTCCAGCGGGCTCATGCCCTCGGCCAGCCGGATGCCTTCCTCCAGCGCCTTGGCAATTTCTTCATGATTCTGGCGATAGGCCGGCGAGTCATGCATGCCTTTGCGATAGAACATGGTCACGCCGCCCCAGCCGTTAACCAGTGTGGCGAAATCAGGGGTTTCACCGGCGTCTGCCGCACGCTTGCGTTCAGCCCGGATGGCGCGGCCATGGTCGAGGAATTCGTCCAGAATCCCGAGCTCTTCAGCGTCATAGCGGCTGCGGACTGTGGCTTCATCGGCTTCGGCGACCAGCTTTTCATACCGATTCAGTGTTTTTTCAACCTGAATTGGGTAGTAAGCCATTACTTCAGTAGTGGTATCGATACCGGTTAAACCGCCGCCGATGACACCCGCCGGCAAGCGCACCTGCAGATTGGCGAGTGAATCAGTTTTCGCGGCACCGGTTAACTGGAGCCCCATCAGGAAGTCGGAGGCCTTGCGGATGCCACGGATCAGGTTGTTTTTAAGTCCGATGATAGTGGGCTGGCCGGCACCGCTGGCGATGGCAATGTGATCAAAACCCAGTTCCCAGGCTTCTTCGATGGACAGGGTGCCGCCGAAGCGCACGCCGCCGTAGCAACGGAACGCATGCCGGCGCAGCAGGTTGAGATAAATCACCTTGAGGAAATTCTTGTCCCAGCGCACCGTGATGCCGTACTCGGCGACGCCGCCGAAGCCCAGCATCGAGCGCTTGTCGAGCGCTTCGTACAAATCCCGGAAATCATGAATCGGTTGCGGCGGATTATCGCGATCACCGACCAGTTCAGCCGGCAGCGGCTCGATTTTCAGCGCATCAATGCCAACCACGCCAAAACCTTCATTCAGCAGGTAATGCGACAGGGTATAGCCGGCCGGCCCCATGCCCACGGTGAGCACATTCTTGCCGTTGTAGGGCAGGGCATACGGCCGCTTGACGTTAAGCGGATTCCAGCGCGTCAGGAACGAGTAGATCTCGAACCCCCACGGCATGAACAGCACGTCAGTCAGGACATTGGTTTCAATCTGCGGAATATTGACCGGCTCGGTTTTCTGGTAAATGCAGCCTTTCATGCAGTCGTTGCAGATACGGTGGCCGGTGCCGGGGCACATCGGGTTGTCAATAATGATCAGTGCGAGCGCACCGATATTGTCACCCTGGCGCTTGATCAGGTGCATTTCCGAGATTTTCTCACCCAGCGGGCAGCCGGTAATGGTCACCCCCAGCGGATTGGTCTTGTAGCTGCCTTCCTCGGCGCGCTTGTTGCGCATGCCCTTGGCGCAGGAGTCGGTATCGCGTTCATGGCAATAAATACAGTGATCCACCTCATACAGCGTTTCACGCTGACTGGCACGCGGATCGGTCAGCGCAAAGCCATCCCGGCGGCGGCGTTCATGCGCGGGTCCCACCCAGCCGCTGAAGCCGCCAAGATCGACATTATCGTGTTCGACCAGATGGTCAAAATCGGTTTTTTTCGGGGTCTTGAAGCTGTACCAGCCAGCCACATCGGCCGCGATGCCGGTATCACTGGCGGCCAGCAGGCACCAGCGCCGCAGCCAGTTCAGGCATTCCTGCAGGGGAGTCTCGGCCTGCAGTTCGCTGGCAAAAAGCCGCGCTGCTTCCGTGTCACCGACAATCTGTGCGACCAGCGCGTCAGCTTCAGCCGGGTCGTCATGGCCGATCGCATGCGCGAGCTTGACGGCGGCGCTGGCCATAATGAATTCGCGGTCATCCGGATCGACGGCGGTTTCGCCGAATAGCCGCACCAGACAGGCCTGTCGCTGTTGCACCACGTCGGCATCCCACTCGGCCGGGTTTTCCGGCTTCAATGCAGATTTTGCTTTCTGGACGATATCGGCACGAAAGCCGAAGATCGTCTGCATTTCGCGTTCAATTAACGATTTTTGCGCTTCACGGGCATCCCCGACATTGAACAGTTTGGCCACGAATGCGCCGACTCTGGGCGCCATGCGTACGAGCAAATCGGACACTGCCTCTGGTTTCATACCCTCGCCCTGACAGGCGCGATAACCGGCAAATTCATCAAACAGCGCCGGATCATCAGCCTTTATCTCGGCATCAAACAATTGTGAAAGCTCGGCGAGCTTGCCCGGCTGATGCAGATCGGCATAGGCATAACCGGCAATACCGGCATTGAATTCAGCCGCATTACTGGCGCCGGCGGCATGTTCCTGGGAAAGCGTGGCTGGATGATTCATGGCAGTGTCTGGCAATCAGCGGTTCTCAAA
>JBBDSJ010000051.1:1351-7157 GCA_040905025.1 Gammaproteobacteria bacterium | reverse complement strand
CCATCTGGTGGCCCGTGGCGCAGGATTTGTCCGGGACGGGGCGGTCAGCTTTTTTCGTTGTCGCTGCTGTCAGCTTCCGGAGTGTCGTTGACGACTTCGCCCTCGAGCGCCGCTTCATCGTCGCCATCCCCGTCAGTGCCCTCGTTACTGCCTTGGGTCAACGGCCATGGGCGTAAATCCGTCTGGAATGTGACATAACGCAGGATATCGTGGGCATAGTTCGTGATTTTCGGCGTGATTTCCAGCAACTGGCTGTTCGGTTTGCCTGTCAACAGCTTGGTCACAAACTGGAACAGCACCAATAGCCAGATCAGGCAACCGTAGGCGATGTAAAAAACAATGCCGAATAATATAATAAAGCCGCCCTGTAACCAGGTTTTGATATTGCTCAGGTTCTGTTTCGCATTCATGCTCTAACCCCCATGCGTGTTGCGCTTGCAAGCGCGATAAATTGTTGTTCCTATTATACGGGTGTTGCGGCAGTTTGCCGAATTGATTGAATTCAATGTTACATTACGCGGGAAATGCTGACTGAAATTCGCAGATTTTGCCAAATCGCCGATTTTAGCTGCAGCTGGCCGTTTTCATTTACTTCTGGATTGACTACATGACTTACTGCGTCGCCATTCAGCTCAATACCGGTCTGGTGTTCGCGTCCGATTCCCGCACCAATGCGGGTCTCGATAATATTCGCACATTCAGCAAGATGCATGCATTCGTTAAGGAAGGGCATGCAATGCTGGTGTTACTGTCGGCGGGCAATCTGGCCACCAGTCAATCAGTCATCAAGCAATTGCAGAAAGATATCAAGGACTCGAAGGCTGAGCGCAGCCTGTTCAGCGTGGCTGACATGGATGAAGCCTGCAGTTATGTCGGTGAGATTAACAAACGCGTCCAGAAACACTATGCCGATGAGGATCAGCAAAGCGGCTTTAATGTTGAGTCGACGTTTATCCTCGGTGGCCAGATTGGCGATGAAAAACCGCACCTGGCGATGATCTATCCGCAGGGTAACTACTTGTGGGCAACGGCCGAGACACCGTATTTTCAGATCGGGGAATTCAAATACGGCAAAACAATTCTGGATCGGGTAATTAACCCGGGTGTCTCACTCGAAGATGCTGGACGTGCTGCCCTGGTTTCACTGGATTCGACCAGCCGCAGTAATTTGACGGTCGGGCCGCCCTATGAATTGCTGATTTACCGCAAGGACAGCCTGCGTATTGACCATCGCTTCAAATACGATCTGGATTCCGAGTATTACACCCGTTTGCGCACGGCCTGGAGCGAAAACCTGCGGCAGGCGTTTTATTCGTTACCCGGTTTCGATTGGGAGAACAGTTGAAGCTGTGGCGTTGGCGCTTCGTTGTTCGCTGACAATGCGATGAATGAATTCAAGTTTCTTCATGACCCTGGGACTGATGACAAACGGATAGAAATCACCCAGGCCGATACTGCGATTGATATTATTCATTGCAATACTCAGGTCTACCCAGGTATCGAGTATCGCCTTGATCGGTAATTCCAGCATACTTGCGGGTAATGGCCGATCGCGCCGTACTACGCTGCCAAGCAAGCTGCCGGCTCCGAGCAGCCTGGAATTCTGGGCCGTTTCCAGCGTATCAATAATATGCAGATAATGGGCCCAGCATTCGGCCCAGTCTTCCCACGGATGTGAACTCGCGTACGCACTGATGAAACTCTCCCACCAGTTAAACGCAGGTCCATTGGTATAATATTGCTGCAGCGTATTCTGGTAATCGATGGTCTCATCACCAAACAATTGTACAAACTCGGCATGACAATAGTTGTTGAAGATCAGCCGGTACCAGTAATAGTGTCCCACCTCATGGCGGAAATGGCCTATCAGTGTGCGATAGGATTCGTTCATGTTCATCCGCATCTGTTCACGATAACGCGGATCAGCTTCGGCAATATTAATCGTGATCAAGCCGCGGTTATGGCCGGTCATGATTGGATTGCCACCGGCTGACTCATCATAAAATTCGGCCGGTTGTGTGGCATCAGCAAGAAACGCGAACGCAAGGCCGAATTCCGGATCCTGGTTGCGATCAACCAGCGGCAGGCCCAGTGCCAGCAGGGTATAAATCAGCCGGCGTTTGTTTTGTTCAATCTCGCGCCAGTAAGTGCGATTTTCCGGTTTGGAAAGATCCGGTATGACTTTATTCAATCGGCAGGCGAGACAGAACGGTTCGGGATCCGCTTCGGCCACCATCCAGTTGCATACCTGCTGATGTTGATAGTTGGCGCATTTTCGAAAGCGCCTGTCACCCAGCTTGCGGTGTTGCGTGCGGTACAGCTTGTCAGTGGCCGGTGTGATTGCACACAAGTCGAGAACTTCCGGTATAAAACCAAGTTTCTCTTCGGTCGCCAGACACACTGTGTTCTCAAAAAAGACTTCATTGTCGTTGCAACTGAAGCGCTTCATGTGGTCACGTTCAGTGAGAAATAACGCGCCGCAATGGCATCATGCAAGCTGGCAAGCTGCGCCTGCAAACTGTCAATATAATTATGCAATCCTTCGCCGGCGGTGGCGAGAACAACAACATCGGCGTCCTTGATATTTCGACGCAGACTCATCACCTGGCGTAACAGGCTGTCGCACTCCGGCAGGTTTTCCAGACATAACTGGACATGAAGCAGGCAATGCGCAAACGAACGCGGGAAGTCCTCGGTCTGCAACAGGAACTGCAACACCTGCGGCCCCCGGACCCGCAATTTCATGTATTGTCGGTACATCTGATAAGCGGTCAACGACTTCAACACGCTGACCCACTGAATATTGGTATACGGTGTCAGGCCTTCATGATCGAGCAACAGGTCATCCGAGCGCACATCAACAAGCCGGGTGGTCATGTCGGCACGTTCCAGATTGCGGCCGATGCGGACAAAATCATAGCCCTGATCATGGTTCATGGTGCCGGACAACAGGCCGGTGATTTGATGTGAACCGCCAATAATGGTTTTCAAAAAGCCATAACGCCGGCGCCGGGACAGGTTATTGGTCGTATCCTTTTTGATAAACAGACTGAGATCGTTAACCAGTTCCCAGGCTTCGCGTGGTACGATATCACGGGTCGTGCGCAGGTTTTCCCGCGCATAGAACAGACACGACAGAATTGAACTTGGATTGCGTATATCGCTGGCAAGGAACTTGATGACATCACGTTCATCCGGGGTGTCATATAATTCCGCGAACAGTTCTTCATCACCACTAATCTTGATTAGTGGCTCCCAGCCGAATTCACGTGTGCGCGGCAAATCCAGTAACAGATTTGTATTGACATTGATCATGCGCGCAGTGTTCTCGGCACGCTCTATATAACGTGCAAACCAGTACAGTTGCTCTGCTACACGCGACAGCATCTCAGTGGCCCTCCATATCAACAATCCAGGTATCTTTACTGCCACCACCCTGGGAGGAATTCACAACCAGTGAACCCTTTTTCAATGCTACCCGCGTAAGACCACCGTTGGTGACCAGCGTGTTCTCGCCGGACAGAATGAATGGACGTAAATCAAGGTGACGTGGCTCAACCCGGTTGTTGATAAAGGTCGGCGCCGTCGACAGCGCAAGCGTCGGCTGGGCGACATATTCACGCGGTGACTTGCGAATCCGCGCAGCCATGGCCTTGCGTTCTTTCTCGGTAGATTTCGGTCCAATCAGCATGCCATAGCCACCGGATTCATTGGCCGGTTTGACCACCAGTTTGTCCAGATTTTTTAAAACATAGTCACGTTCGCTCTTGTTTTCGCACAAGTAGGTTTCAACGTTCTGAATGATCGGTTCTTCACTGAGGTAATAACGGATCATATCCGGTACATAGTAATAAACGACCTTGTCATCAGCGACGCCCGAGCCCGGCGCGTTGGCCAGCGTAACCTTGCCCTTGCGCCAGGCGCGCATCAGCCCCGGCACCCCGAGTGTCGAGTCCGGGTTAAAGGCTTCCTGATCCAGAAACAGATCATCAATCCGGCGATAGATCACATCGACACGTGAAAGCCCGGAGATTGTGCGCATGTAAACGCAATCATCATCACCGACGACCAGATCCCGGCCTTCAACAAGCTCGGCGCCCATTTGTTGTGCCAGGTAGGCATGTTCAAAATAGGCCGAGTTATAGACACCCGGTGTCATGACAACGACTTCCGGATACTCCTTCGGTTCGGGCGCGACTGAAGCCAGCGTATCAAACAGATGTGACGTATAGTCGTCGATCGGAAGAATGGAATAGTCTTCAAACAGCTCCGGAAAAATGCGTTTGGTAATCAACCGGTTTTCCAGCATGTAGGAAACACCGGAAGGCACGCGCAAATTATCTTCAAGCACATACGGCGTACCGTCCTTGTCACGTACCAGATCGGTACCGCAGATATGCGCCCAGATACCCAGCGGCGGCTTGACCCCCATCGACTGCTTGCGGAAATTTTTTGATTTCAGGATCAGGTCTTTCGGCACCACCTTGTCCTTGAGGATTCTTTGTTCGCCGTAGACGTCGCCGATAAACATGTTCAGTGCCTGCACGCGTTGCTTCAGGCCGGCATTCATACGATCCCATTCCTTTTTCGGAATAATTCGCGGAATGATGTCGAATGGCCAGATGCTGTCGGTCTGACCCTCATCGGTATAAACCGTGTAAGTGATACCCATGACGGTAATGGCCAGATCCGAGGCTTCCTTGCGTTCCTGTAATTCGGTTTGTGACAGTGAGCGCAAATATTTCAACAATTGCCGGGCATGCGGGCGGGCGCGGCCGGACGGCGCGATCAACTCGTCATAGGTGCTTTGGCTGTCGTAGTTCTTGAAATCCATAGGGTCCGAAATATATCCGTTGATTAAATCGTTAATTAAATTATGTGTTCCGGATTATAATCTGTGTTCCGGATTCTGCGGCATACTCAGAACGCACCCGGTTCTCTCGCCATGCCGGGTTCGACCCGGCATCCAGTGTATTGACTGGATTACGTCCCTGACTCCACAAACGATGCATCCATGTATCATTTCTGCGACCTGCGCCGGTATGACGGTCAATTTTGTAGCAGAATTATTACTGTCTTGCCATTATAGTGGCTTACTACCATAGCCCAAGCAGACGTGACTGGCTAATCTGTATGCTATTTAGTAGTTTGGCAACATTTGGTTTAGTGTATTTCATGTAACAAGTGTAGCGAGTAGAGATTATGCAACCTCCAGGCCAGAATTCTTCCGGACAGCAGCCGCAAGCCGACGCAGAATCTATACTGCAATTTCCGTGCGAAATTGCAGTCAAGGCCTTCGGCAGTGCCGACGGTGACGATTTCGATATGCTGGTTTTCAGCCTTGTTTGCCGCCATGTGCCCAATCTCGGTGAAGCCGCGCTACGTTCAAGAAAGTCTGCCGGCGGCCGCTATGTCGCCGTGACAGTGACTATCCAGGCACAGAGCCGTGCGCAGATGGACGCGATTTACCGGGATTTAAGCGCCGAAGAGCGCGTTGTGATGGCGCTTTGACCGTGAATCGTAAATCGTGAGCCGTGAACGGTGAATAGTAATTTAATAATCCGGCATCCGGGTCTGGTCGACTACGAGACTTTTCAGCCTCTCCTTTGGGAGAGGGTAGGGGTGAGGGTTTGAATCTGAACATCCGGCATCTGAACCTGGTCGACTGCCAGACTTTTCACCCTCTCCTTTGGGAGAGGGCAGGGGTGAGGGTTTGAATCTGAACATCCGGCATCTGGGTCTGGTCGACTACCAGACTTTTCACCCTCTCCTTTGGGAGAGGGCAGGGGTGAGGGTTTGAATCTGA
>JBBDSJ010000051.1:0-1251 GCA_040905025.1 Gammaproteobacteria bacterium | reverse complement strand
CCAGACTTTTCACCCTCTCCTTTGGGAGAGGGCAGGGGTGAGGGTTTGAATCTGAACGTCCGCCATCTGGGCCTGGTCGATTACCAGACCAGCTACCAGCGCATGCAGACTTTTACAGCAGCGCGCACGGCGGACACACCGGATGAGCTGTGGTTGCTCGAGCATCCGCCGGTGTATACGCTCGGTCTCGGTGCACGCCCGGGCCATACGCACCAAACCGGCGATATTCCAATTATAAAAACTGATCGCGGTGGCCAGATTACTTATCATGGCCCCGGCCAGCTGATCGTCTATGTGCTGGTTGATTTACGCCGCCACGGCTTCGGCGTCCGCAGCCTGGTACAACGCATCGAGCAGGCGCTGATTGAATATCTGGCGGGCGCCGGACTCAGTGCCAAACGCCGTGCCGGCGCACCCGGCGTGTATGTCGACAATGCCAAAATCGCCGCGCTCGGCCTGCGTGTGAAAAAGGGTTGCAGCTATCATGGTTTGGCATTGAATGTGGCCATGGATCTGGCGCCGTTTGCCGGCATCGACCCGTGCGGTTACCACGGCCTTGCCGTAACACAACTGCGTGATGAAGGCGTAGACTGCGATTTGGCGACAGCAGGCGAACAACTGTTACCTTATCTGACTCGTGAACTGGAGAAGACAGACGTGTCTATAAATGTTTCTGTAAATGCAACAGCGGTGGTGGCCCATGGTTGAGAGCAGTACAACACGTGCGCATCGTGGCGAAAGCAAAACCCGGCCGTTAAAAATTCCGGTGCGAGTTGAAGGCGCGCCGCTGCCGCGCAAGCCACTCTGGATCCGGGCGAAAGCGCCGACCGATCCGAACGTCATCGCGCTGAAGAAAATGCTGCGCGACAAGCAGCTGCATACCGTCTGCGAGGAAGCGGCATGTCCGAACCTGGGCGAATGTTTTGCTCACGGTACCGCGACATTCATGATCATGGGCGATCTGTGTACGCGCCGCTGTCCGTTTTGCGATGTCGCGCATGGCCGGCCGCAACCGCTGGACGAGAACGAGCCCGTGCATCTGGCCGATGCCATTGAGCAAATGAACCTGAAGTATGTCGTGATCACGTCCGTGGATCGCGACGATCTGAAAGACGGTGGCGCCGCGCACTTTGTCGCCTGTATCCGCGCCATCCGCGAACGCATGCCGGCGATTCGCATTGAAGTGCTGACGCCTGACTTTCGCAAACGCGAAGCCATTGCCATCGAAGCATTCGTGCAAATGGCACCGGA
>JBBDSJ010000050.1:1900-7811 GCA_040905025.1 Gammaproteobacteria bacterium | reverse complement strand
TCATTACGCTCGCTGGATATCTGCTGCAAATATTCCTCGCTGATATCACCGGTCACATAGTCACCGGTAAAACAGGAAGTATCAAACTGCGTGATTTTCGGGTTGCCTTTGCGTGCCGCTTCGATCAAATCGTCAATATCCTGATAAATCAGCCAGTCAGCACCGATTTCCTTGCATACCTCATCTTCGCTGCGGCCATGTGCAATAAACTCGTTCGCCGCCGGCATATCGATACCATACACATTCGGATAACGTACCGGTGGTGCTGCCGATGCTACATAGACTTTACGGGCACCGGCTTCCCGCGCCATCTGTACAATCTCGCGGGACGTGGTTCCACGGACAATTGAATCGTCGACCAGCAGTACATTCTTGCCTCTGAACTCCAGTTCAATCGTATTGAGTTTCTGGCGCACAGACTTTTTCCGTACTTCCTGCCCCGGCATAATGAATGTGCGCGGAATGTAGCGATTCTTGACAAACCCCTCGCGATACTTGACACCCAGTTGATAGGCCAGCGGCAAGGCCGCGGTGCGGCTGGTATCAGGGATCGGGATCACAACATCAATGTCATGGTCCGGACGCAGTCGCAGAATTTTATCTGCCAACTTCTCACCCATGCGTAAGCGGGCCTTGTACACAGAGATACCGTCAATAATGGAATCCGGCCGCGCCAGGTATACGTGTTCAAAAATACACGGCCTGAATTCAGGATTGTCCGCACACTGGCGTGTATTCAATTTACCATTGGCAGTAATGAATATTGCTTCGCCCGGATCCAGATCGCGGATCAGTTCAAATCCAAGCACGGATACTGCAACACTTTCAGACGCAATAATGTATTCCATGCCGGCTTCCGTCTCGCGCTGACCGAATACAACCGGCCGGATGCCGTGCGGATCACGAAACGCCAGAATGCCAAAGCCGCGAATCATCGCGATTGCAGCGTAACCACCACGGCAACGTTTATGCAGGGCATGCACGGCACTGAATACATCATCAACTTCCAGCCGCAACTTGCCGAGCTGCTGCAATTCATGCGCAAACACGTTCAGCAATACTTCGGAATCCGAATCGGTATTCAGGTGACGCAGATCTTCGAGGAACAAATCCCGCCGCAGTGATTCACTGTTGGTGAGATTGCCATTATGGGCAAGACAGATACCGTAGGGAGAACTGACATAGAACGGCTGCGCTTCGGCGGCTGATGAGCAGCCGGCGGTGGGATAACGCACATGGCCGATACCGATATTGCCCTTGAGGTTCAACATGTGCCGCGTATGGAACACATCGCGCACCATGCCATTGTCCTTGCGCAGATTCAGGCGGCCATCATGATAAGTCACCATACCGGCAGCATCCTGGCCACGGTGCTGCAAAACCGTCAAGCCGTCAAAGATTTGCTGATTGACCGGTGATTTGCCAACAATACCAATGATTCCGCACATGCTAGTTAGCCTCAGCGTCTGGTGATACCGGTGCTGGTTCAGATTCCGGCTCCGGTTCTGGTTCCGGCACTGCATCGTCATAACGAATATGTTCGGCAATCGCTGCGGGCAGATACGTGGTTACACGTAACGCACCATCCTGAAAATGCGCCAGCAGTTGCGACTGCCGCCACCAGGGATCCTGCGGGACATTGGTCAACCCGGCGAGCAATACCAGTACCAGTACGATAAGCACACCGCGTGCAATCCCGAAAAACAACCCAAGTATCCGATCAGTGCCGGTCAGTCCAGTCTTGTTTATCAGTTTAACAACTAAATGACCAAGCAGGGACAAGACGATCAGCGTCAGGATAAAAACAATCGCAAATCCCAGCACAACACGGATAGACGGCGTATCGACATAGACGGCCAGTTGCCCGGCCAGCATGGGGCCAAAAGTAAAACCGGCCCAGAATGCCAGTATCCAGGCCAGCAGCGACAATACTTCCCGCAGGAAACCGCGCCAGACACTGATCAGCGCCGATAGCGCGACAATCGCGAGAATAACAACGTCGGCCCAGTGAATACTGCTCACCGGACGGAACCGTATTTCGCCTTAATGCCGGCTTGCATCATGCCGGCCATATCAGGGATAGCTGACGACAAAACCCTCAATATCCTGTTTGGCCTTGATCTGGTCACGAATACGCTCGGCATCGGCACGTAATACTTCCGGTCCGACCCGCACCCGGTACATGGTTTTACCGCCTGACTGAATCGGTTCGACAAACGCCTGGAAACCGGCAGCCTGCATTTTCTTGCTCAATTTTTCGGCATTGTCAGCATTGGACAAGCTGGCAAGCTGGACGACCCAGGCACCAAGCTGGCCACTGCCATCGGCAGCCTTCGGCAATTCGGCCGTTAATTCAGGTTTGGATTTAGGTGCCGGCTTGGCAGGTTCTGCCGCGGGTGTTTCATCTGCCACTTGTGCCGGTGGCGCTGCTTCTACTGCGGGCGGTTCGGCTTCGACCGGTTCCGAAGCAGCCGGGGCTGTAACCGGATCAGCAGGGGTCACCGGCTCGGGCACAGCCGGAATAATCCGTGAGCTGAATTCATCACTCGGAGGTTCCGGGATATTGGTTTCGGTTATGCGAGTGGATTCGGATGGCGAGTCATCCAGCAACATCGGGATAAAAATCACGCCAAGCATGACCAGTACTACGGCACCTACCAGTCGTTCTTTCAAACCGCGCTCCATCAGGACTGATTCTTGAATTTAATGGCGTTGTTCATGGCATCTCAATTTCTGGCTTCGAGCACCTTGAGTGCAGCACCGACTGTTAAAAATGAACCGGTGATCAAAACACGATCACCAATTTGTGCATTTTCACGCACGGCTGCCAGGGCTGCCGCCATTGTACTATGGGCACTGACTTTTTGGGTCACTCCGAGCGTATGCAGTTCCACTGCCAGGGTATCGGCATCGGTACCGCGGCTGTTGCAGATACTCACCGTGTGCCAGGCATCGGCGACCGGATTCAGTGCCCTGAATACACTTGGACGATCCTTGTCGCGTAACATTCCGATCACCACATGAGTGCGGCCAGCCGCCGGTACCCGCTTGAGGTTTTCGAGCAACAGGGTTGCTGCCTGTTCGTTGTGTGCAACATCAAGAATATATTGCACCTCGCCCGGCAATACCTGAAAGCGTCCGGTCAGACGGAAGGCACTCAGGCCGGCCATTACGGCCGTCAACTCTATCGGCCGATCGCCTTTGAGTTGCTGCAATGCCATCAGCACACCGGCGGCATTTTGCACCTGACAACTGTTGAAACGATCCGGATCCGGCAGACCGGGCCAGTCATGTGCCTGGCCGTTGCTGTCGCGGCCACTCCAGTGCCAGTCACCGTCGCCACGTTCCGCCCTGAAATCCCGGCCCGTCAACAGCAAACGGGCATCAACGCCAGTGGCATAATCAATCAGACTTTGTGGTGGATTCGGATCGGAACATATCGCCGGACGCCCGGCACGAAATATCCCGGCCTTTTCGACGGCAATCAGTTCGCGTGTATCGCCAAGATAGTTCTGATGATCAATGCCAATTGCGGTGACCAGTGCCACATCGGCATCAAGAATGTTCACGGCATCCAGGCGGCCACCGAGCCCGACTTCAAGCACGGCGACTTCAACACCGGCGTCGCGAAACAGTTCGAGCGCGGCCAGCGTACCAAATTCAAAATAAGTCAGGGAAATATCACCACGTGCTGTATTGATGCGCTCAAATGCCTGGCACAGATCTGCATCACTGACTTCTGCGCCATTGATGCGAACGCGCTCATTATAGCGAACCAGGTGCGGCGATGTATAACAGCCTGTCGTATAGCCACTGTTCTGCAAAATCGTATCGAGCATCATCACGCTCGAGCCTTTGCCATTCGTGCCCGCCACACTAATGACCTTGTAGTCAGGATTCAGCAAGCCCATGTTGGCGGCAACCTGACGACAACGATCAAGCCCCAGCTCGATTTCAATACCATGCAGGGATTCCTGCCAAGCCAGCCATTCGGATAGCGTATCAAAACGCAGTTGGCTTGCAGTGCAGGATGAAGTGTTTGGCATTTTGTTTACGTATGACGCTATAGGGTTGCGTCGGTGGCCGTTAATAATTTCTGCGAAATCTGCTGGTGGGTCAGCAAGGCCAGCATCGAAGCGATGCGATCACGCATTTCACGCCGGTCAATAATCATATCGACAGCGCCATGTTCGAGCAGGAATTCACTGCGTTGAAAACCGGCCGGCAGGGTTTCATGCACCGTCTGTTCAATCACACGTGGCCCGGCAAAACCGATCAATGCATTCGGTTCGGCAATAATGATGTCACCCAGACTGGCAAAACTTGCCGAAACACCGCCCATGGTCGGATCGGTCAGCACACTGATATATGGAATACCGGCCCGACTCAGATCAGCCAGTGCCGCACTGGTTTTTGCCATCTGCATTAACGACACAATCGCTTCCTGCATACGTGCACCGCCGCTGGCAGAAAACACCACATACGGGATCCGGTTCTTTAACGCATGTTCGGCACCGAGCACAAGACGCTCGCCGACCACAGACCCCATGGAACCGCCCATGAAATTAAATTCAAAGGCCGCGGCAACCACGGCAATACTTTTTACCTGACCGGCCAACACCACCAATGCATCGCTTTCACCGGTGGCGCGTTGCGCCAGACTCAAACGATCACGATATTTTTTCTGATCACGAAACCGCAGCTTGTCGAACGGTTTGATGTCTGCACCAATTTCAACGACAGGTTCCGGATCGAGAAAATTCCCCAGCCGCGCCCGCGCCGTGATACGCATATGCTGATTGCATTTCGGACAGACCTCAACATTGCGTTCGAGCTCGGCCCGATACAGCACCGCATTACAGGATGTGCATTTCGTCCATAAACCTTCGGGCACACTGCGGCGATTCGGCGAATCGGTCTTGATGCGTGACGGCAGCAGTTTTTTAATCCAGCTCATGGTGATCTCGTCCCGGTATTATTGGGTCAGCGGTCCAGCCGCATCCATGGCTTTACGCATAGCCTGCATGAAGCCCTCGGCTTCGGCAAGTAATGCACCACGATCATGGGCAGATTCCTGCAATTTATCGACCAGCGCACTGCCGATTACTACCGCGTCACTGATAGCAGCGACCTTGGCGGCTGTCGCGGCATCGCGGATACCAAAGCCAACGCCCACCGGCAAATCGGTTTTTGATTTGATTTCGTTCACATGCCCGGCAACATCGTCAATATCCATACGATCGCTGCCGGTCACGCCCTTGAGCGAGACATAATAAATAAATCCACGCGCCAATCCGGCAATGCGCTCAATCCGGGCCGGACTGGTCGTCGGCGCCAGCAGAAAAACCTGATCCATATTATTGGCGGCCAGTACATCGGCGAAGTCTTCGGCTTCCTCGGGCGGCAAATCAACAATCAGCACGCCGTCGACACCGGCAGCCTTGCCGGCCTCGGCAAACTCGGTGTAACCCATCACTTCAATCGGGTTCAGATAACCCATCAGGATCACCGGTGTGGTCTGGTTGTCACGGCGAAACACGGACACCATATCCAGCACATTGCGTAATGTCACGCCATGCTTAAGCGCCCGTTCACTGGCGCGCTGGATGACCGGCCCGTCCGCCATCGGATCGGAAAACGGCACACCAAGCTCAAGCAAGTCAGCGCCACCGCGCACCAGCGCGTGCATTATATCAACTGTGATCTCGGGCGCCGGATCACCGGCAGTAACAAATGGAATCAAAGCACAACGCCGCGCGCTTTTCAGCGCGGCAAAAGCAGTCTCGATACGGCTCATAGCAGCGTAATCCGCGGGTATTCCTGTGAAATTTTCTAGTGGAAATAATGTTGGTTTTTGGAATAAACAAATAAAATCAATAACTTGCTTGTAAAAACCGGTGGCTTGCCGATG
>JBBDSJ010000050.1:0-1800 GCA_040905025.1 Gammaproteobacteria bacterium | reverse complement strand
CCCTCGCGCGCCGCCACCGTATGAATATCCTTATCACCGCGGCCGGAAAGATTGATGATGATGGACTGGTCTTTTGCCATGGTCGGCGCGAGCTTGGCGGTATAGGCAAGCGCATGCGCGGTTTCCAGCGCCGGCATGATGCCTTCCGTGCGGGTCAGCTCATGAAACGCCGCCAGCGCTTCCTCGTCATTCGCAGTCACGTATTCAGCGCGGCCGGAATCCTTCAGCCAGGAATGCTCGGGGCCGACGCCCGGATAATCGAGTCCGGCCGAAATCGAATGCGTATCGATAATCTGGCCGTTTTCGTCTTCCATTAAATAAGTCCGGTTGCCATGCAAGACACCGGGCTTGCCTGCCGCCAGCGGCGCGGCATGGCGACCCGTGGCGACACCATCACCGCCGGCCTCGACACCGTAAATCCGGACCGATTCATCTTCGAGGAACGGATAAAACAGACCGATCGCATTCGAGCCGCCACCGACACAGGCAACCAGTGCATCCGGCAGCCTGCCGGTCAGTTCGAGACACTGCTCGCGCGACTCACGGCCAATAACCGATTGGAAATCACGCACCATCGCCGGGTATGGATGCGGCCCGGCGACCGTACCGATAATATAAAACGTGTTATCGACGTTGGTCACCCAGTCGCGCATCGCTTCATTCAGCGCATCTTTCAGGGTTTTTGACCCGGCCTCGACCGGCACGACATCGGCACCCAGCAGGCGCATGCGATAGACGTTAATAGACTGGCGCTTGACGTCTTCAGAGCCCATATAAACCACGCACTGCATGCCGTAGCGCGCTGCGACCGTCGCACTGGCGACGCCGTGCTGGCCGGCACCGGTCTCGGCAATGACGCGCGGCTTGCCCATGCGCCGTGCCAGCAAGGCCTGGCCGACCGTATTATTCACCTTGTGTGCACCGGTATGGTTCAGGTCTTCACGCTTGAGATAAATCTGCGCGCCACCGAGTTTTTTCGACCAGCGCTCGGCGTGATACAGCGGCGACGGCCGACCGACAAAATGCTTGAGTTCATAGTCCAGTTCGGCAATAAATTCCGGGTCCTGGATGTAGCGCTTGTACGCAGCTTCCAGCTCTTCCAGCGGCCCCATCAGGGTCTCGGACACAAACCGGCCACCATAACGGCCAAAGTGCCCGCGGCTGTCCGGCAGCGCGGTGCTGTTGATAGTGGCTGAATCAATCATCGACATGTTGTACCTCGTTTACAAAAGCGGTGATTTTGGCCGTATCCTTGATGCCTTTGCCGGCTTCGACGCCGCCGCTGACATCCACTGCAAAAGGACGCACACGGCGCACGGCATCGGCAACATTGGCAGGCGTCAGACCGCCTGCCAGAATCAGGGGTTTATCAAGCCGCGGCGGTAATAAAGACCAGTCAAATGTCACGCCGGTCCCACCCTGCGCAGCGGCTGAGTAAGTATCAGCAAGTATGCCACAAGCATTGGGGTAGCGGCAGCTGTACGAAAGCAGGTCAAAACCCGCCTGCAACTTCGCCACCTTGATATAGGGCACTGCATAACGGTCACAATCGGCCGGCAACTCGTCGCCATGAAACTGCAGCAAATCAATCGGCACAGCTGCCAGCACCGACTCCACCAGCGCCGGTTCCGCATCAACAAATAACGCGACTTTGGTAACCAATGGCGGCAAAGCTGCAACGACTGCCTGTGCTTGCGTTACCGTCACCGCACGCGGGCTCGGCGCGTAAAACACCAGGCCAATCGCATCGGCACCGGCATGCGCCGCCGCGACACCATCTTCCGGCCGGGTAATGCCACA
>JBBDSJ010000049.1:0-1315 GCA_040905025.1 Gammaproteobacteria bacterium | reverse complement strand
TTCAATTCCCATACTGCGCCGGACAACCTGCCGGTTGCCGAGTATGTTGATGCACTGATTCGCGATTTGAAGTTTGTGGCTGCCACAGTAACCGGCCGTACAGTTAAAACCATCTTTATCGGCGGCGGTACGCCGAGTCTGTTACCGGAGATGGAACTGGCGCGTTTGCTGGAACACGTCGGCAAGCACCTGCAACTGGATACAAATTGCGAGATCACGTTGGAAGCGAACCCGGGCACGCTGGAAGCCGGCCGCTTTGCCGGTTTTCATGCGGCGGGTGTAAATCGGTTATCAATTGGTGTACAGAGTTTCAATGATCGGCATTTAAAAGTGCTCGGCAGAATTCATGCTGCCAATGCCGCGTATGCCGCCTATGAATCGGCTGTGCAGGCCGGATTCCGGCGTATCAATCTGGATCTGATGTTTGGTTTGCCGGAACAAACGTCTGCTGAGGCGATGCAGGATCTGCAGACGGCGATTGACCTGCAACCGGCACATATTTCCTGGTATCAATTAACAATCGAACCCAACACGGTGTTCTACAGCAAACCGCCGGTGTTGCCGCCGGACGATGACCTCTGGGATATGCAGCAGCAGGGCCGGGCGTTAATGCGGCGCAATGGTTACCGGCAGTATGAAGTTTCTGCCTATGCACGTGCCGGCGAACGTTGCCGGCATAATCTGAATTACTGGCGCTTTGGTGATTATCTGGGGCTGGGCGCGGGTGCGCATGGCAAGCTGACGGATATTGAACATGGTCGTATTACACGGACTGCGCGGCATCGGTTGCCGACCGCCTATATGCAACATGCGGGCAGTACCAGGGCTGTTGTTGTCCAGCGTGTATTAGCCGATACGGATCGCAGTTTTGAATTCATGCTCAATGCACTGCGGTTGAATGATGGCGCAACACTGAAACAGTTTCAGCAGCGTACCGGTTTGTCAGCGCAGACTATTGAAACCACATGTGCGACCCTGCAGGCAAAAGGCTTGTTAAAACAGCAGACCCAGCGTTTATGCACGACTGCGACCGGTGCGCGATTCTTGAATGATGTTGTCAGTGCTTTTTTGTAACAGATTATCGATCAGGGACAGTGTCATGCCGACGCAGGCTGGCTTCATTCCATCCGTCATACCGGCGTAGCAGACTGTGTCATTCCGACCGCAGCACCACATTCACCCTGTCATTCCGACCGGAGTGCGCAGCACGTAGTGGAGGAATCCTGATAGCAGATAATAGCAAGATCCCTCGACTCACTGCGTTCGCTCGGGATGACAAAGTAGTGTCATCCTATGCTTGCCTTAACTCGATTGG
>JBBDSJ010000048.1:0-1316 GCA_040905025.1 Gammaproteobacteria bacterium | reverse complement strand
GCGGCGATACCGGCCTCGGCAACGTCATCCATTTCTACCGTGCGGATCTGGACTTCAATATGCACGCCATACGGTCCGAACAATACCGTATGCAATGACTGGTAGCCGTTCGATTTGGGAATGGCGATGTAATCCTTGAACTTGCCGGGCAGCGGTTTATATAAATTATGCACGGTGCCAAGTACGCGATAGCAGGTGTCGAATGTATCGACGATCAGACGGAACGCGTAGACATCATAGACTTCATTGAATGACAGCCGCTTGCTGCGCATTTTCTGGTAGATGCCGTAGAGATGTTTTTCACGGCCGAAGATTTGCGCCGGAATTTTTTCCTGGCGGATGCGGCGCTTGATGCTGTTGCGGATTCTCTCGACGATCTCGCGGCGGTTGCCGCGCGCCTTGCGCACCTGTTCGGACAGAATGCGATAGCGCATCGGATACAGCGCCTGAAAGCCGAGTTCTTCGAGTTCCAGGCGCAGTTTGTTCAGGCCCAGCCGTTGCGCGATCGGCGCATAGATTTCCAGCGTTTCGCGCGCAATGCGGCGGCGCTTGTCCGGGCGCAGTGCACCGAGTGTACGCATGTTGTGCAGGCGATCAGCGAGCTTGACCAGAATGACACGAATGTCATTGGTCATCGCCATCATCATCTTGCGGAAGTTATGCGCCTGCGCTTCGGCGTGGCTGTCAAAATTGATCTGCGTCAGTTTGCTGACGCCGTCGACCAGTTCGGCGACTTCCTTGCCGAACTTACGGCGGATTTCTTCTTTCGCGGTCGGTGTGTCCTCGATCACGTCATGCAGGATGGCAGCGACAATGGTCTGGTGATCCATGTGCATTTCGCCGAGGATGTGCGCGACCTCAATCGGATGGCTGATATATGGCTCGCCGCTTTTGCGCTGCTGGCCGGCGTGTGCCTTGGCACCGAACTGATAGGCGCGCTTGACCTTCTCAACGTGCTCGGGCTTGAGATAGCAGCTGATCAGATTGGAGAGGTCGGAAATCTGGTGCATGGTAAGAATTAGACAGGTAAAGCGGGGCGTATATCAAGCTATTGAATACTAAAAGTATGTTTTGTGCGGGTTTTAATGATTTGCCCTCACCCTAACCCTCTCCCAGAGGGAGAGGGGACGGATATGCTGGCGCCTCAACCTTTCCCGGCGGGAGAGGGAGCCGATATGCTGGCGCTTCAATCCTTCCCGGCGGGAGGGAGGGAGGATATACCGGCGCCAGATCCCGGGCGAAAGGGGGATGAAATACAGGCTGCCAGCGGAAAAAAGCACCAGAAACAAAAACCCCGGCATGCAGCCGGGGTTTCG
>JBBDSJ010000047.1:0-1330 GCA_040905025.1 Gammaproteobacteria bacterium | reverse complement strand
GCACTGCCTTCGGGAGGCAGGGGCCGGAGGTTCAAATCCTCTCACCCCGACCAGAATTTCCCTTTAGCATTCATCTAGTTAGCGTCACTTTACTAGAGCACTGCTTTTTGCCGGAATGGCGTTTTGCCGGAATTGCCGTAATTGTCGTCGGCAACGGCAGCCAGCCGCAGTATCGTCATGCGATTTTGCTCGCAGATCAGCTCGACCGCTTGCAACAACCTGACAATATCCGGCGCACTGTAGTGCGTAGTAATCCTTCCGGAGCTGTGACCGAGGAGGTCCTGACGATCCTCAAAGCTTACGCCTGAGGCACGCAGTCGATGACCGAAGGTATGACGCAAATCATGCACCCGGACCTGCGGCAAGCCCGCTCGGATCCGTGCCTTCCGCCAGGCGTGATTGTTCATCCTCACGAGGCGTTTACCCTTGTATGAGAAAACATACGTCGGGTGTCTGCCCCGCTCGGACTCGACCACACCTTTGGCGATACGATTCAAAACCACGATTCGTTCTTCGCCATTCTTCGTCATCTCGGCCGGTAGCAAAAATACATAGGTATCGAGCTCCGGTACCTTGACCTCCCAGTGCCAACGAAGCGCACACACTTCCGCCGATCGGAGCCCCGTGTTCACGTCGAACAATGCCATGCGTTCGAGGTGCGCCGGTAGCTCGGAAAACAGCTGCGTTTGCTCCCTCCATTCCAAGGGATACGCTTTCCGTACCGCTCCCTTGGCCTTTTCTATCAAGGGTGCCTCAGAGAGATATCGTTGACCGTCGTAATGCCGCCACTTCCTGGCGGCCAATATCAGCACGCGTCGAATGAATCCCAGTTCCTTGTTGATCGTCCCGGCACTGACGCCGGCCTCCTGCCGCCATTCCTTGAACATCGTCAGCGATCCATCGTGCACACATTCCAACTCGAGGTGGCCGATGAATGACAATATGTGTTGGAACGCATAACCTGCGCGTTCCAATGACTTGGCGGGACAATCGGACTTGAGGAACTTCTCTGCTGCCTCCTTGAAGGTCACCTTCGGCCGGGAACTCTCGGCAACGATTCGGCGGATGTTCGGGATTCGGCGTTCATAGTACGCCTGCGCTCTTCGATAATCCGTCTCACCTGTTGACTCGTAGATTCGCCGTCCGTTGATGTGCTTCTCAATGTGCCAATAGGCTCCCCGCTTTCGGAGCCCTGAGTGACGCTTTCTTGCCATGGTGCCCTCCTTTCTGGAGGACGCCCGCGGACACTCTTATAGTAGTCCGCGAAGGCCTCTAACTCCAGCCTGTCAAAGGCAATGCCTTGCACACCGATCGGAATCTCGCTCAGATA
>JBBDSJ010000046.1:0-7945 GCA_040905025.1 Gammaproteobacteria bacterium | reverse complement strand
GGTTTCGATATGACCGCCGGGGAAACCCCAGAGGCCCGGGTTGAAGTTCCGATGCATGGTACGTTTGACCAGCAACAGTTCAGCCTGATCATTCTGTATCACGCAGATGGCGAAACGTTTTTCAATAGTTGTCGGGTTGACGGCTTGCATAGGCAGGAAATGTAACACACTCACCTTTACACCTGTGGCCAACGTCTATGCGTTTTATCGGCTTGACTGAAGGTAAAAGCAAGATCCCTCCGCTCACTGCGTTCAGTCGGGATGACAGGGTGATAACAAATTGTCCTGTCATTTCGACCGGAGTGCGCAGCACGTAGCGGAGAAATCCATGATTAGACAACGTCAGGCAGGTGGCTAGGAAATTATTGCGCTTTCTTCCGCGGAATATAAAGATCGGTAATCGTGCCTTCGAATACTTCGGCGGCAAAACCGATGGTCTCGGAAAGTGTCGGGTGCGGGTGAATGGTCAGAGCGAGGTCACCGGCATCGGCGCCCATTTCGATCGCCAGCACACCTTCGGCAATCAGGTCACCGGCATGCGGACCGCAGATGCCGATACCGAGAATACGTTGTGTGTCCGGTTCAAACAGGATTTTGGTCAGGCCTTCCGAGCGTCCCAGTGTCAACGACCGGCCGCTGGCTGCCCATGGGAATACGCCTTTGGCATATGCGATGCTGTTTTGTTTAGCTTCGGTTTCGGTGAGGCCGGCCCAGGCGACTTCCGGATCGGTATAAGCCACCGACGGAATCACGCGATCTTCGAAGCCGCTCTTGTGACCGGCGGCAACTTCCGCCGCGACCTTGCCTTCATGGCTGGCCTTGTGTGCGAGCATCGGCTGACCATTGATATCACCAATGGCAAAGATATTCGGCACGTTGGTGCGCATCTGATCGTCGACCGGAATAAAGCCGCGTTCATCGACGCGCAGGCCGGCCTTGTCACATGCCAGTAAATCACCATTGGGGCGCCGGCCAATCGCGACCAGTACCGCATCGAATTCGGCCTGGTCCGGTGTTTTGCTGTCACCGTCAAAGCGGACTTCAATATGACTTTTCAATAATTTGACAGCGCTGACACGGGTATTCAGATAAATCGCCTGATAGCGATCCTTGATGCGTTTGGCCAGTGGCCGTACCAGATCAGCATCACAGCCGGGAATGAGTTGATCCTGCATTTCAACGACGGTGACATCACTGCCAAGTGCATCATACACCGTCGCCATTTCCAGCCCGATAATACCGCCGCCGATCACCAGCAGACGTTTTGGCATTGGATTCAGTTGCAGTGCCGAAGTCGAATCCAGAATGCGTGGATCATCGCTTTGCTCCAGCAGGCTGGCCGGTAATGGAATTGGCCGTGAGCCTGCGGCAACAATAATCTGATCAAAACTGACTTCCGTGGTGCTGTCTTTGTTTTTCACCGTGACTGAATGCGGTGAACTGAAACCGGCCGTGCCATGAATGACTTCGACGCCGCGCTGTTTGGCCATTTGTTGCAAACCACCGGTGAGTTTGCTGACGGTTTGTTCGCTGAACTGGCGTATGGTTTTGGGGTCAGGTTTTGGCTTGCCCAGGTCAATGCCCAGTTCACCGAGTTCTTCAATTTCAGCCAGCACGCGCGCAACATGCAGCAACGCCTTTGACGGAATGCAGCCGACATTCAGGCATACACCACCGAGCGTGGGATAACGTTCGATCAGTGTGACTTTTTTGCCCAGATCGGCGGCCCGGAATGCGGCGGTGTAGCCACCGGGTCCGGCACCGAGAACGACTAGATCACTGCGTTTGGTATCTGACATTATTTACTCAGAGCAGGATATGACGAATGTCAGTCAACACAGTACGTAAATACTGTGTGAACTGTACTCCGGCCACACCGTCGATGACACGATGATCGTAGGACAATGCAAACGGCAAGGTCAGTCGCGGCTCGAAGCTGCCGTCCTGCCAGACCGGTTGCATGTAGGCTTTGGAAACACCGAGAATTGCAACTTCCGGTGTGTTAACAATCGGTGTAAAGAAACGGCCGCCAATACCGCCGAGACTGGAAATCGTAAAACAGCCGCCCTGCAGTTCGCTTGACTTGATTTGCTTGTTACGGGCGCGTTCGCTCAGATCTTTTATTTCCTGCGCCAGTTCATACAGGCCTTTTTGATCGACATCGCGGATAATCGGCACCATCAAGCCTTCGTCAGTATTGACTGCAACGCCGATGTGATAATACTTTTTCACAATCAGCGATCCGCCATCGCTGCTCAGGGATGAATTGAATTCCGGATATTGCTCCAGTGCGACGACTACAGCTTTTAACAGGAAGCTCACCAGTGTCAGTTTGGCACCGGCTTTTTCTGCCGCACTCATTTTCGATTTGCGAAATTCTTCCAGTTCGGTGATGTCGGCTTCGTCAAATTGCGTCACCTGCGGTACGGTCAGCCAGCAGCGTTGCAAATGCTGGCCGGCGAGTTTGCGCAGACGTGTTAATGGCTGATCTTCAACCGGACCATATTTGGAAAAATCCACGGCCGGAATTTCCGGCAATGCAAAGCCGCCGGTATTGCCGAACACACGGTTACCGGACATGACGGCCTTGGTAAAAGCCTTAACGTCATCCTTGGTAATACGGCCCTTGCGGCCACTGCCACGGACCAGGCCGAGATCAACGCCGAGTTCGCGTGCAAAGCGGCGCACCGAGGGACTGGCGTGTGCCTTGTGTGACTGACTGCTGCCAACGGTTTCTGCACCGCCGGGTGTGGCCGGTGGTGGTGGCGGTTGTGCGGAGTCTGTTGCCGGTTCCGGGGTTGATTCCGGGGTCGATTCCGGTGGCGGTTGTGATGGCTTTGCTGCCGTTGCTGCGGATTTTTTTGCAGGCGGTTCCGATTTTTCCGGCGCTGCCGGTTTTTTTTCTGCATTTGATTCTGCAGTCTTGTCAGCGGCAGCAGCTTCATCCGCCGCTTGCAGTAATAAAATGACATCGCCCTGGTTAATTTTGTCACCGGCGCTGACCTTGACTGACTGTACTGTGCCGGCTGCCGGCGATGGAATATCCATCGAGGCCTTGTCGCTTTCGATGGTAATCAACGCATCTTCAGGGTTGACCTGATCGCCGTCTTTAACCAGTACCTCGATGATCTCAACATCCTTGAAATCACCGATATCCGGGACGCGGATGGTTTGGGTTTCTGACATGGATAATCCGGTATTGGTGTTCCGATAATTATGGCGCGCAGGATCGCGGTTTGCCATGTGAGTGCCTTGACCCGGTTCGCCCGGCAAGCCGGGCTCCTACAGGAGAACTATTCATACCGTCACCGGATTCGGTTTGTCCGGATCAATACCGTATTTTTTGATCGCCTCAGTGACCTGACTGGCCGCTATTGCACCGCTGTCAGCGAGTGCTTTTAATACTGCGACGACAATGTAATCACTGTTGACTTCAAAAAACTCACGCAGCTTGGCGCGCGAATCACTGCGGCCAAAGCCGTCGGTGCCGAGTACGTTGTAGGAGGCCGGAACGAACTCGCGGATCTGGTCGGCATAGATTTTCATGTAATCCGTCGCTGCGACGACCGGGATATCCGTTTTTAATTGCCGGCCTACATAACTTGCGCGCGGCTTGTCTTCCGGATGCAGGCGGTTCCAGCGCTGGCAATCCAGTCCGTCACGGCGCAGTTCATTAAAGCTGGTGACACTCCAGATATCGGCATCAATGTCATAGGCGGATTGCAGTTCATCGGCGGCCTTGATGACTTCGCGCAGGATGGTGCCGGAGCCGAGTAGCTGCACTTTTGGCTGTTTACCCGGTGCCGGCCGCAGGCAGTACATTCCTTTCAGGATGCCGTCCTCTGCGCCTTCGGGCATGGCCGGGTGTTCATAGTTCTCGTTCATCACGGTGATGTAATAGAACACGTTCTCGCGTTCCTGATACATGCGCCGTAAACCATCGTGCATGATCACGGCCAGTTCATAGGCAAAGGTCGGGTCATAACTGATGCAGTTGGGCACCGTCGAGGCCAGCAGATGGCTGTGACCGTCCTGATGTTGCAAGCCTTCACCGGCCAGCGTCGTGCGGCCGGCCGTACCGCCCAGCAGAAAACCGCGTGCCTTGCTGTCGCCGGCGGCCCAGCACAGATCGCCGACGCGCTGGAAACCGAACATGGAATAGAAAATGAAAAACGGAATCATCTGCAGGTTGTGCGTGCGATAGGACGTGCCCGCTGCGAGCCACGACGACATGCCGCCGGCTTCGTTGATACCTTCCTCAAGAATCTGGCCTTTGATGTCTTCGCGGTAATACATGACCTGATCGCTGTCGACCGGATCATAGAGCTGGCCAATGGCGGAATAAATACCGAGTTGCCGGAACATGCCTTCCATGCCGAAGGTGCGTGCTTCATCCGGCACGATGGGCACGATATGCGGGCCGAGTTGCTTGTCCTTGACGAGGATGTTCAGTATCCGCACGAATGCCATCGTCGTCGAGATTTCACGCTCACCGCTGCTCTCGAGTAATTTATCGAATGCCGACAATGCCGGAATCTTTAACGGTTCGGCTTCCGGCCAGCGGCGGAAATACATGCCGCCGAGTGCGTCGCGGCGTTCACGCATGTAGCGGATTTCAGCGCTGTCTTCGTTTGGCCGGTAATAGGGTGCGTCGGCAATCTGTTCATCGCTGATCGGGATATTGAAACGATCACGGAATTTCTTCAGTGCCGCGCCATCCATTTTCTTTTGCTGATGAGTGATGTTCTGGCCTTCACCGGCATCGCCCATGCCATAGCCCTTGACGGTCTTGGCCAGGATCACTGTCGGCTGGCCAGTGTGTTTCACGGCGGCGGCGTAGGCGGCATAGACTTTATGCGGATCGTGACCACCACGGTTCAGGCGCCAGATATCCTCATCGGTCATGCTGGCGACCATGGCTTTCAGTTCGGGATATTTGCCGAAGAAATGCTCGCGCACATAAGCGCCATCCTTCGCTTTATAAGCCTGGTATTCACCGTCGACACATTCTTCCATTCGCTTGTGCAGAAATCCCTGCATGTCGCGTGCGAGCAGTGGATCCCAGTACGAACCCCAGATGACTTTGATGACATTCCAGCCGGCACCGAGAAATTCGCCTTCGAGTTCCTGGATAATTTTGCTGTTGCCGCGTACCGGCCCGTCGAGGCGCTGCAGGTTGCAGTTGATCACAAAGATCAGATTGTCGAGCCGTTCGTGTGCCGCCAGTCCAATCGCACCAAGCGATTCCGGTTCGTCCATTTCACCGTCACCCATGAATGCCCAGACCTTGCGGTTTTGTTCCGGGATCAGTTCGCGGTGTTCGAGATAACGCATGAAGCGTGCCTGGTAAATGGCCATGATCGGACCGAGTCCCATCGACACCGTCGGGAAATGCCAGAAGTCGGGCATCAGCCACGGATGCGGATACGACGTCAGGCCGCCGCCGTCAACTTCCTGGCGGAATCGATCAAGTTGTTCTTCATCCAGCATACCGGCCAGATAGGCGCGCGAATACATGCCGGGCGCTGAATGGCCCTGAATAAAGGCAAGATCACCGGCATGATCATCGCTGGGCGCATGCAGAAAATGATTCAGCAATACATCATAAAGCGTCGCCGATGAGGCAAAACTGGAGATATGGCCGCCGAGCTCGCTGTTCTTGCGATTCGCCCGCACTACCATCGCCAGTGCGTTCCAGCGCGCCAGTGAACGGATGCGCCATTCGATGGCCGGATCACCGGGCGATTTCTCTTCCTTGTTAACCGAGATGGTGTTCAGGTACGCGGTGTTGGCAAAAAACGGCAGGTAGGCACCGGACCGGCGCGCCTTTTCGATGAGTTGTTCGAGCAGGAAATGTGCCCGTTCAGCGCCTTCATGCGCCATAACGGCATCGAGTGATTCAATCCACTCGCGGGTTTCCTGTGGATCGACGTCTTCTGTGCTGCGCGGATCGCCCGGCAGTTCAATACGGGGTTCAGCCTGTTGCTCCGGATCGTCAGCCACCGCTTGGCGCTCCTCTGGTTGATGTCACTGAGCTTCAGTAATAGCCTAAAATATAACTAACGCCATAAACAGCACCAAAGCGCTACGAGTGCAGTAGCTTTGCTGGTATTTATGCTTGCCTACTATGACAGCACCCGCTAGCCTGATACAACAGTTTTAATAGCAATAAAATTCTCATGAATATCAAACTCCTGCAATCCGAAAATCTGCCCGATGCTGCGGCATTGGCGCGTTTCAGCCAGGCCGTCGTGGTCGTACCGGACAGTGGCACTACACACTGGCAACAGTTGCCGCATGGCAAATTACTGCAACAACGCATGCAGAACAGCCATGCCGCAAAGCAGCAGCATAAATTATTGACTGTGTTACCCGATGCGTCAGCGACACATGTCAGTCTTGGTCAATGCAAGGCAACCGCGAGCACATTCGAGTGTTTGAGTCTGGCACGCAAACTGGTGCAGCCATTGCTGGATGAACAACCCGGTGAACTGGGCCTGCTGGTCGCCGGCTTTAAACCGGCACAGGCAGAAGCTTTCGCCGAAGCCCTGATTGCGGCGGTGCTGGCGGCCACGGCTGACTTGCCGAATTTCAAAAGCCGGCAGGCAAAACAGACGGCATTAAAAAAACTGCATCTGTTTGGTGTAAAAACCCGGCATGGCTTCAAACAAACCTTTGCGACTGCGGCCGGCAATAATCTGGCGCGCAGTCTGAGCATGCTGCCGCCGAACAAACTGACGCCGACCGAATATCTGCAAACGGTGCGCAAGCTCGCCGGCAAGCATCAATGGAAGCTGGAGTTTTATGGCGTGCCGGAATTGAAAAAGCGCAAGGCCGGCGCCTATCTTGCGGTAGTGCAGGGCAGTCCGAAAGCTGATGCCGGTATTGTACGGTTGCGTTATACGCCGAAAGGCGGCAAGGCAAAAAGCAAACAGGCACCGGTGGTGCTGGTCGGCAAGGGGCTTTGTTATGACAGCGGCGGTACCAATCTGAAAACCGCGCGCTCGATGTTCGGTATGCAGGAAGATATGCAGGGCAGCGCGGTTGCGCTCGGTACGTTTCTCGCACTGACCGAACTCAAGGTCAATTATCCGGTGGAAGCGTGGCTGGCACTGGCGATGAATCATATCGGCCCGAATGCCTACAAGCCGAACGATGTGATCACGGCGGCGGATGGCACGACGATTGAAGTGGTGCACACCGATGCCGAAGGCCGGATGGTGCTGGCCGATACGTTGTATTTTGCTTCCAGCGAAAAGCCGCGGCTGATTGTTGATTACGCGACGTTGACCGGTTCCTGTGTGCAGGCGATCGGCAGCAACTACTGCGGCGCGTTCAGTAATCGCGATGACTGGCATCAGTCCTTAATCGAGGCCGGCCGCGCCAGCGGTGAGCGGGTCTGGCCGTTCCCGATGGATGCCGATTATGAGAAAGAGATCGAAAGCAAAATCGCCGATATCAAACAATGTTCCCCGGAAGGCGGTGTCGATCACATTCTCGCCGCCCGGTTCCTGCAACGCTTCGTCAAACACAACACGCCCTGGCTGCATATTGATTTGTCGTCAATGAACCGCAAGGGCGGGCTCGCGCACATCCCTACCGACAGCATCTGCCAGGGCGTGCGTTTTACGCTGAATTTGTTGCAGGAACAGAAACTGGTTTGATGCTGCTAACTGCATGATAGTCCGGACAATTAAATTGTCTATACACTGCGCTTTTTCGTCCACTTTCGCCTGGTCTCGGCTGCGTTTTATTACACTCTTGGGTGCGTGACATTTTGAGACCACTTCTAGTAACTGCAGCCACCTTTTCGTTCCGGCAATTTGACAGCATGAGTTAAACTGATACCTCACTTATAGGCAGTTTCTGAACATGGAGTTTCTGAACCAGCTCGCCTTCATCGGCGCCCTGTTATTGTTTGTCAGCATACTGGCGAGCGCGCTGG
>JBBDSJ010000045.1:0-43166 GCA_040905025.1 Gammaproteobacteria bacterium | reverse complement strand
TCACAAAATGCTGCGCTGGCGGAAGCAGCTTAAATAAAACAGGCGACAACTACGTTGACAATTACCGGTCGTGCAGGGCCTTGAAGGCTGTGAAAAAAATGCTTAAGAACTACACTTTATCAAAGCTGTAGCTCAAGGTATGGCGGATATTCAAGAAGGCAATACTGTCACGCTTGCAGAAGCAAAAAAATTCCTTGGTTAGGGTAAGTGAAATTAATTATTGCCCAATCCGCCCTGTATGATCTGCGAGACATAAAAATTTACATAAAAGGCAAGGAGTGCCAAAAATTGGATTGGAGTTTATTGAAGCTATTCTTGCTCATACCCAATCACTACTTCAGCATCCTGATTCCGGAAGGATGGTACCGGAATTTGAACAAGAGCATATTCGTGAAATTATCCATCCGCCATTTAGAGCGGTTTATCTTCATCATGCTATAACTATTAATCTTGTTCGTGTATGGCGTAGTTAAAGACTATTATTGCTTCCTGAGGACGAAACATAATAAGGCACAGCAGTTCGTGCCTGGCGGCGCCGGACACTCACTTCGTTCGCGCCGCTGTGTGCGGCGTTATGGCTTATCGGCCTTATCGCGAGAAAGAGCCAGATCATAAACTTCATTACGATTTCTTTTGCCGACCGCAAGAACAGTGACCGTGACGGTAGTATCGGATACCGAGTAAACCAACCGATATCCAAGTTGACGGAGTTTGATTTTGTACAGGTTTGTTCCTCCCCTAACTGCTGCGGAAGGAATATGTGGATTGGAAAGCCGCTCTTTGAGTTTTTTAGCGAAAAGTTCTCGCACATTGGGGCCGAGCTTTTTCCATTCTTTCAGGGCGCTTTTCTTAAATGCTACCTCATAGGTCATCCAGGTTAACTTTTATGCTTTCTTCGTCCATGCGGCTCCTGGCAATTTCCAGCAGCTCTTTATCTTCTATAAGGTCCATCATAGCTTCATAGGCTTTGGCGGGGATACAATAAAATGCAGGCTCATTTCTGTTAAGCACTGCAATGGGCATGCCTTCACCGCTGGCAACGACCTTCATGGGGTTGGCTTTCAGTTCGGAGATGCTGGCAGCCACGTCAGTAAAGATTTGATGCGTCATGGAGATACCTTAGTTTAACTAGCTTGAGACTGAATAATAGACCTGTTAAATGGTCTTGTAAAGCCATAACAATCAATTGCACGCGACCAGCTGCGCTGGCCCGTGAATACGGGCGTTATACGTCACAAGAATCGGAGGAGATGCAATGAATGCCTCAATTGGATTCGATTACGGTTCGCAGCGCACGGGTGATTGTTGCTATTTTTTACACGCGAATTACCGGAACCGACGATGATCGGAATAAGTATTTAGGTGCAACGCAAATTGAGGGCGATCGTATGGAGTGATTTCTAGGCGGAAACTATGAAGAGTATACTGGTTGCCCCGGTGAAATAGCATTCCCACCTGAATGATATCAACTTGATTGTAAAATCTGATGAAGAAAAAAGCGTCTGACCTTTTTGTCGAGTGCCTTGAAAACGAAGGCGTGGAATACATCTTTGGGATTCCCGGTGAAGAGAACCTGGATTTCCTGGACTCGCTGTCCCGCTCTACAATCAAGCTGATTCTGACCCGCCATGAACAGAGCGCGGGGTTCATGGCGGCAACGTATGGGCGATTGACTGGCAAAACCGGAGTTTGTCTTTCGACACTCGGACCGGGAGCGACCAACCTGGTCACGGCAGCCGCCTATGCCCAACTGGGTGCGATGCCGATGCTGATGATTACCGGCCAGAAACCGATTCACACGAGCAAGCAGGGACAATTTCAAATAATCGATGTTGTAGATATGATGGATCCGATTACCAAGCTGACATGTCAGATTGTCAGTGGTGCCGGTATTCCCGCTCGCGTCCGGAACGCCTTTTTGCGTGCAGAGGAAGAACGACCAGGTGCAGTCCATCTCGAATTGCCCGAAGATGTGGCGCGCGAAGAAGTCGAGGCCGTTCCGATCACTCCCAGCCAATATCGGCGGCCTGTCCTGGAAGCAAAAGCGTTGGAACAGGCGGTAGCGATGCTCAAACAGGCGGATCGCCCCATCGTTCTGGTCGGAGCAGGTGCCAATCGTAAAACCAGCTCGAACATGCTGCGGGCATTTATCGAAAAACAGCAGATTCCTTTTGTCACGACGCAAATGGGCAAAGGTGTTGTCGATGAAACCCATCGTTTGTTTCTGGGCAATGTTGCCATGTCAGACGGTGATTTCCCCCATCGCGCCCTTGCGAAGTCCGATCTGATCCTCAACGTCGGCCACGATGTCGTCGAGAAACCACCTTTTTTCATGAACAGCGAAAAGCAGAAAGTTATTCACGTGAACTACATTCCGGCCGATGTAGATGCTGTTTATTTCCCTCAAGTTGGCATGATCGGAGATATTGCCAACAGCATCTGGCAGTTGAACGAAGCGCTGGAGCCGCAGGACCACTGGGATTTTTCATGCTTCGAGGCTGCGGCTCAAGCACTTCATGAGCACATGACGCGGCATGCAGACGATGATCGCTTTCCTGTTTTACCGCAGTATCTCGTTACGATTGTTCGAAAGCATATGCCGGATGATGGCATCATCGCCCTGGACAATGGCGTTTATAAAATATGGTTTGCAAGAAACTATCCTGCGCGATACGGCAATACAGTTCTTCTGGACAACGCGCTGGCCAGCATGGGCGCAGGGCTGCCTTCAGCGATGGCCGCCAAAATGGTGCATCCGAATCGCCGCGTGATGGCGATTTGCGGCGACGGGGGCTTTATGATGAATTCTCAGGAACTGGAGACCGCAGTCCGCCTGCGCCTGGATTTGGTGGTATTGATTCTGATCGATAACGCCTACGGCATGATCCGTTGGAAACAGGCGGATATGGGCTTTGCGGATTACGGGCTGGAATTCAGCAACCCGGATTTCGTCAAGTACGCAGAGAGTTATCATGCACACGGACACCGCATTGGTGCGGCGAACGAACTCGGCCCAACCCTGGAGGAGGCCTTTAATAAAGGAGGTGTGCATGTGATCGAAGTTCCGGTCGATTATTCCGAAAACGGCGTTGAGCTTTTCGAAAATATTCCACGTGAAAGCGCGAAACTACTAAACCCGTGAGAAAAGCATGAAGACAACCTATCCCTACTATCTGGCCAATCAAGCAGAAGCACCCAATCAGGATATTGCGGTAACGAATAAGTATACCGGTGAAGTGGTTACGCATGTTGCCCAGGCGGATGCGTCAGTAATTGATCAAGCGATCACGGCGGCAGTGGCATCAGCGCCGGCGCTGCGTAAACTTGCCCCGTTTGAGCGCCAAGCCATCCTGCGGCATTGTATCCGCCGCTTTCACGAACGCACAGATGAGATGGCTGATATCCTGTGCATCGAGGCCGGCAAACCGATTAAAGATGCACGCGGCGAGGTCAGCCGCCTCATCGATACCTTTGAAATCGCTGCCGATGAGGCAGTACGATCGACCGGCGAGTCTTTGAACCTGGAAATCAGCCCGCGATCCAAAGGCTACCGCGGATTTACCCAGCGGGTTCCCATCGGCCCCTGCTCTTTTATTACCCCGTTTAATTTCCCGCTCAACCTTATCGCTCATAAAATCGCACCGGCGATTGCCGCCGGATGTCCGTTTGTACTGAAACCGGATAGCCGCACGCCGGTAAGCGCTATTATTCTTGGCGAGATCCTGGCCGAAACCGATCTACCCGTGGGAAGTTTTTCCATACTACCCTGCGAAGTTTCGGAAGCCGATGCTTTCACCACCGACGATCGTTTCAAACTGCTCAGCTTCACCGGCTCGCCCAAGGTCGGATGGAAACTGAAAGAACGGGCCGGAAAAAAGAAAGTCGTACTGGAATTGGGCGGGAACGCCGCGTGTGTGGTTGATCAAGGTGCAAACATTGAGGATGCTGTTAGCCGCATCGTCACTGGTGCATTTTATCAGTCTGGCCAAAGTTGTATTTCTGTTCAACGTATCATCGTTCACAAAGCGGAACGGGACCATTTCATCGACGCCCTGACCCAGGCAACGCTGAACCTCAAGGTCGGAGACCCCAGCGACGAGGATGTCTTTATCGGCCCGATGATCAGTGAGGACGAGGCCAAGCGGCTGGAAACATGGATACAGGACGCGGTGAGTGCCGGCGCGCGGATCATTTGTGGCGGAGACAGGAGTGGCGCCATGCTGAATCCCACTCTGCTCACGGATGTTCCCCGGGATGCAAGACTGTATCGGCAGGAAGCTTTCGGGCCGGTTGCATTGATTGAATACGTTGAAAACTTCGACGATGCTATTGAGCGAGTCAATGACAGTAACTTCGGTATTCACGCCGGCGTATTCACCCCGCGTATAGATCATGCATTCAAAGCATGGGATGAGATTGAGGCCGGCGGTGTGCTGATTAACGAAATGCCGTCTTGGCGTGTTGACAACCTGCCCTATGGCGGTATTAAAGACAGTGGCCTCGGACGCGAAGGTGTTCGCTATGCGATGGAAGACATGACAGAAATCCGTGCACTGGTGATTCGTGATGGTGTGTGAATTTGACTGGTCTGTCGAGCTTTGACGTTATAGCGTCAGGACAATGCAGCAAGATTCGGGTCGATAAAAGTAACACGGCCGCTTAAATTTGCTACTGGTCAGACAGATGGCTGGACACTAGAAACAGGGCTCAAGTGGTCAATCATAACGCTGTCCGGCCTGTGACGCTTCCGGTTTTACTGCCGGGTCTGCTCTGTTGGCAGATGGCGGCGTATCAATTATCCGTGTTTTAAGGACATCGGTCATGTCTGACTATAGCCGTATTGAAAAAGCAATGACCTATATGTCAGAGCATGTGTCCGGGCAGCCGACGCTGGAGGAGGTGGCTGCGCATGTTCACCTCAGCCCGTTTCACTTTCAGCGAGTGTTTTGCCGATGGGCAGGAACTACGCCCAAACGTTTTTTGCAGGCGCTCACACTGGAGCGAGGCAAGCGAATGCTGAAACAGGCACATGCATTGCTGGATACATCGCATAACATAGGCTTAAGTGGTAGTTCACGCTTGCATGATCATTTTGTCCAGTTGGAGGCGGTTACACCCGGCGAGTATAAGCGCAACGGCCATGGTGTTGTTATTGAATACGGATATCATCAAACTCCGTTGGGTCAGGTGTTTGTAGCTACTACGCAACGTGGAATTTGCCGACTGGGGTTTGTTGACTATACAAGCGCTGATGAACCGCTCGCCGGGCTACACAAAGACTGGCCTATGGGCTTATTGACAAGTAACGATCAATCCACGCGTTACGTAATTGATGCGCTGTTCAGTGAGCAACCGGACTGGCAGCGTGGTCCCTTGTCGCTGCATGTGGTGGGCACTAATTTCCAGGTGGCGGTATGGCGGGCACTGCTGAGAATCCCGCCTGGCAAGTTGGCCAGCTATTCTCAAATTGCCGGCGCATTGGGTTATCCGAAAGCATCAAGAGCAGTGGGTAATGCGGTTGGTGCCAACCCTGTTGCCTTGCTGATTCCGTGCCACCGTGTTATCCGGCAGAGCGGTGCCTTGGGTGGATATCGCTGGGGGAGCACAAAGAAGCAGATGGTACAAACCTGGGAGCACCTGCATCATGAGCCGGTTGAGGTGTGAAGCTGATGCTGCGCTCTTTTCGTCTGGTTACATAGGCACCAACTTTTTAGATATTTTAGATATTAATGGGTATCCATACAGCCTTGATACCATAAGGGTTTGGTATGAGTAATAAAGTAAGAAAGATACAGATCGAGACGATCGCGGACAGCAAGAATATCTGGCGGCAACCGGCCGGACAGATGCTGGCAGAGGTTATCAGGAAGAAAGAGGCGGTATTCCACGCCGCCTGGTCGCATTACCTGACCGCAAAAGATGACCCCGAGGCATTGCATGATCTGCGCGTCGATCTGCGCCGATTGCGGGTATGGGTAAAACTGGCACGCGATGAAGTCAAAACCAACAAACGCGCTCGCAAACGGCTCAAGGCGTTGACCAAGGCCAGCAACCCGTTGCGTGATCACGAAGTACCGCTCGCCTGGTTGTCAGTGGCGCAAGAACAGATTGAAGACATGCCTGCTTTGGACAGCCTGATCGAGTATGGCAAGCAGGCCTATGAGCAGACCACGGAGTTGAGCTTTTCTGAAAAGCCGGGGCTTGAACCCGGGGCCAAACATAAAAATGGTGTTGATTTAGGCCAATGGCTGGATAAGGCTGTTGAACAGCGCATTGTTCAGATCGATCAACTTATGCGTGCAGGAATGGAAAACGTTCATCCCGCACGCATCGAGATCAAATATTTGCGATATCTGCTCGAACCTTTCACCAGCGCGCTTGAAAATGCGAGTGAGCTGATTGAGTGGTGCAAAGCGGTGCAGGATATACTGGGTGATCTCCACGACATCCAGATATTTCGCAGCCATCTGCCTGAATTCGCCGGTTGGGTAATCGATCGCGAGTTGGCGGAAATTGCATTGTTACCCGGCAAACAGGCCAAAGCCATCACCAAAGCTTTTGCCAACGCTCGCGATCCGATCATTGCCTTGTCCGGCTGGCAAGATCAGGAACTTCAACGGCAGTGGCGCAATTGGCTCGCCGAGCGGGATGATTATCTTGGCAAGCTGCAAGACCAGCGTGTACGACTGTCAGGAACGTTTGCATGACCCCTTCAATGATTTTTTGCGATCCTGTTTCAATGGCTGTGCATGATTTTCGTGTTTCAGATCGCCAACAAGACTACCGCCAGGCCCGCCGACAGTGACAGCAGCATTGGTACCAGCACCCGTATACCCACTTCGCGTGTACCGATGCCGAGTGCCAGACCGGCCTTGACCAGGTTATTGATCATGGCGGCGATGACGATTGCCGTTACCGCAGTGGTTGCGGCCAAGTCCTCCCGGGCCATGCGGGTGAGGGACAAGGTAATTGCGTCGACATCCGTCAGACCCGAAACGGCCGCCAGCAGGAACACGCCTGCATCGCCTATGCGGTCCTGCAGCCATTCCCCCATCAGTAGAATAGCTACCAGTAACCCGCCGAAGATCAGGGCAGCGCGCAGTTCCAACGGATTCTGCCCCTTGGGCTGGCTTACGTTTCCTGAATCGGGATGCTGCCACCATATCCACGCTGCGGCCCCGTAAAGAAGACCCCCCATGATAACGACCGGTATTACCAGCACCGATAACAGCGGCGGATGAATCAGTGCCGCGTAAAGAAGGACGCGGGGGAACATGGTACCGCAGGCGATAAGAATGCCGGCGGCCAGCAGAGGCCCCAACTTGTTCGATTTTGGCTGGCGTGAGAGGCGGGAAAAATGCAGAGTCAGCGCGGTGGAGGAACTTAGTCCGGCGAACAAGCTGGTGAACAAAATGCCCCGGGCCGCTCCGCCGAAGCGCATCGCAAAATAGCCGATGAAACCGATCCCGGCGATGAGCACGACCAGCCACCAGATTTCCCGGGGATTGAGGACATTGCCGGGGCCATAGCCCTGATCCGGTAACAGCGGCAGCATTACCACGGAAATGAGCAGCAGCCTGAGTCCTGCATCCAGCTCATGCTTTTTCAGGGTCTCCAGGAAACGGTGAGTGGACTCCTTGTTGTCCAGAATCAATGCGGTGACTACTGCGGCGGCGGCGGCGATCACCGGCTGCCCGGCTACCGCCAGCGCACCAAAGCAGAATGTCAGCATCAGGCCCACCCAGCCGGTGATACTGAAATCCCGTTCTTGCCGGTTGCGGATCAAGAACCCGGCAATACCTGCCAGTGCTACCATGACCAGCAGGATCGCCGGCAACCAGTTGCCCACTTCACGCCCCAGCAACACGGAGAGTCCTCCCAGCAATCCGATTAGGGCATAGGTGCGGATCCCCGCGACTCGCTCGCCGGATGCTTTGTCCCGGTAATGCCAGCCCCGCTGCAGGCCGATTAGAGCTCCCAGGGACAGGGCAATGCCGAGCATGAACAGATCCTGATTCCCCGTGCCGAGGAAATCACTCAGTGGATTCATAGTAGGCAATACTCGTTTAAAGAAATATTGGCAGGCATCCGCAATCTCGCCATTTTAACGAAAACTGTAGACACCGTCCTTACCTCTGACAGGGCCAACAAGGCCAGGCACGGTGACAGCTATTCCGTTGCGGCTTCGTCTCTATTCCTGATTCTACGGTTTTAATGGTATCAGAGTGGTTTAAACTTGACTGGTCGTTGGGTAGTCTTCTCATAAATCTTACAGACAACCTGCAAGCAGCTAAAATTAAATTGCTCCGGAATCTTTCTGCTTTTTTGTTGCTGGACTTTAGGTGGTACAAATGAGCGACGACCAGGTAATGGTGGTCTACGATAAACAATGCCCCGCGTGTAATTACTACTGCAACATGGTGCGCATTCGTGCGACGGCGGGCGAGCTTGTGTTAATCGACGCAAGAGATGGCGGTCCAGTCTTGGACGAGATAACGGCGCACGGTCTGGATATCGATCAGGGTATGGTGGTGAAAGTCGGTTCGGAACTCTACTACGGCCCGGATGCGATACATGTGCTTGCGCTCATGGGTACCAACCGGGGCCTGTTCAACCGGATGGCGTATTGGACTTTTCGCTCCAGAGCCGCGGCGCGGATTGTCTATCCGATACTGAAAGCGTGTCGCAATCTGCTATTGAAGATCCTTGGTAAAACCAGGATCAACAATCTCGGCATCACTGGCAATGACCGGTTCTAGTGGCTGCTAATGACTGTGGGGGTCTTACTTAACTACAGACCGGGCAATCCGGATCTTTTGGCAGTTGGGCGCTGTGCCACTCCATGGCCAGTCCGTCAAATAACAGCAGGCGACCGGTGAGTGGGTCACCGATGTTCATTATCAGCTTCATCGCTTCAAACGCCTGCATGCTGCCGATGATGCCGAGCAGCGGCGCGATTACGCCATTGGCTGTGCAGGTCTCGGCAACGGCAGCTTCGTCGCTGTATAGACAACGATAGCAGGGGCAGTCGGCAACGCGCGGATCAAATACGCTGATTTGTGCTTCGAAGCGTATAGCCGCAGCCGAGACCAGAGGCGTTTTGGTTGCAACGCTGGCGGCATTGATGGCAAAGCGGGTGGCAAAGTTGTCGCAACAGTCGAGTACCAGATCGGCGTTGTCGACTTGCTGTTTTAATGCATCGTCGTCGAGTTGTTCCGGCAAAGTTTCTATGGTGATTTCCGGATTGATAGCGAGCAGGCGTGCGCGCGCGACTTCGACCTTGGGTCTGCCGATGTCTGCTGTTGTGAACAGGATTTGGCGTTGCAGGTTGGAGAGATCGATGTCGTCAAAATCAACCAGTGTGATATGACCGGCACCACCTGCGGCCAGGTACTGTGACGCGGCGCAGCCGAGACCGCCGGTGCCGATGATCAAAACGCGTGCGGCTTGCAAACGTTGCTGACCCCGGGCGTCGATCTCGGGCAGCATCATCTGGCGGCTGTAGCGTAATAATTGATCGTCGTTCATGCGAGTATGCCGGACTTAACTTGATGACAGTTTATAAGATTTCTCCACTCCGGTCGAAACGACAAGGTCGGATTTCTCCACTCCGGTCGAAACGACAAGGTCGGATTTCTCCGCTCCGGTCGAAATGACAAGACTGGATTCCTCCACTACGCGCCTGCGGCGCTACGGTCGGAATGACATTTTATTTAGTCGTCCCGACTGAGCATAGCAGATTATAAATGTCATCTTGAGCGGAGCGCGGCAGCGCGGAGTCGAAAGATCTTAAATCAATAAGGCAAGATTTCTTCATTACCTTCCCGATGACACTTCGGTCGAAACGACAAAGTCGGATTTCTCAACTCCAGTCGAAATGATAGCTCAATAACCTCTGCGGTCATGCCGCACCCATTGCCTGGCCCTATACAGGATAAACGAATGTATAAAAGAGACCGATTGCCAGGCCGCAAAGCGCCGGGATAACTGTTTTAAAGACCATATGAAAGGCGAACATTCGAGGATTATGCATTCTTTCATAAATTCTGCGCCTTCCCCTGATGCGGCCTGTTTCCAGATGTATCACGCTCCAGATTAGCATCGCCATACACAGCGCATAGCCGAAATACGCGCCGGTTAACTGTCTGATCAGCAATTCGTCATCCTTGCCATAAAAAGCCAGGCATGCAAATGCTGACACAAGCAGCAAAGTTGCAGCCCAGTGCTTTTTGGTCCATTTCGTGGAAACGTAGAATCTTTCCATCGTTCATATGCCTGATTCTTGTAATCGTGGCTTTATCAATATGTATTGCGATGTGTCGAGCATTTCAGTTGGCATGACAAGTTCAGGGTAACTATTTCAGCCACTGCGCCTCGGTGACGCGATCATGCCCGGCGAGATCGCGGTGGGTCTGAATCCGTTCAAAGCCTGCAGCCGTTAATAAAGACTGTACCGCGTCGGCCTGGGCAGTGCCATGTTCCAGCAGCAACCAGCCATGTCGATTCAAAAACGTTGGTGCTGTGGAGATAATTTTAGTCAGGTCATCCAGGCCTGCTTCACCGGCGGCCAGTGCGCTGCGCGGTTCAAAACTGGTCTCGCCATGTTGCAGACAAGTATCGGCTGCGGCAACGTAGGGCGGGTTCGAGACGATCAGATTATATTTCTGCTTTGTCAGTGCAGCAAACCAGTCACTTTGTATAAATACAATGCGATCGTTGCAATGCGTTGCGGCGTTCGCTTTTGCCACGGTTACAGCCGCCGGGCTGGCATCGGTTGCGGTGACGGTTAATTGCGGCCGTTCACAGGCCAGCGTGATGGCAATAATGCCGGTGCCGGTGCCGAGATCGAGTAACGAATGTTTTTGCTCAGACGGCAAATGGTTCAGTGCCCGTTCGACCAGCAATTCGGTTTCCGGGCGCGGTATCAATGTGGCTTCAGTCACTTCGAAGGTGCGTGACCAGAACTCGCGTTCGCCGGTGATATACGCCAGTGGTTTGCCGGCAACGCGTTGGGCCAGCAGTTCGTGATAGTGCCGTAACTGGTTATCGCTTAATACGTCATCCGGATGAGCGAACAACGCGGTGCGGGGCCGTTGTATGACATGTGCCAGTAGCAGTTCAGCATCCAGTCGCGGCGTCGTACAGGCATTGAGCAGGTTTGCACCATAAGCGATTTGTGTACGCAGGCTGTGGCTGGTACTGGCGCTTGCCGCCGGCATTAATGACTGACCGCCGCGAGTAAATCGGCCTGGTATTCACTGATGAGCGGGTCGATCACCATGTCGAGGTCGCCCTGCATGAATTCGGCCAGTTTATAAACGGTCAGGTTAATGCGATGGTCACTGACACGGCCCTGCGGAAAATTATAAGTACGGATCCGCTCCGAGCGATCGCCACTACCGACCAGTGCGCGCCGGGTTTCACTTTGCTCGCTGATCTGCTTCTCACGTTCGGCATTGAATATTTTTGCATGTAACAGTGACATCGCACGGGCACGGTTTTTATGTTGCGAGCGCTCGTCCTGGCATTCAATCACAATGCCGGTCGGTATATGGGTAATGCGAATGGCCGAGTCGGTCTTGTTGATATGCTGACCACCGGCGCCGGAGGCACGGAAGGTATCAATACGCAAATCAGCCGGATTAATCTGAATGTCTTCTTCATCAATTGATTCGACTTCAGGCAATACCGCGACCGTGCAGGCCGAGGTGTGAATACGGCCCTGCGATTCGGTTTCCGGCACGCGCTGGACACGATGCGCACCGGATTCAAACTTCAGGCGCGAATAGGCGCCCTGACCAATGATGCGCACGACCACTTCCTTGTAACCGCCGAGTTCGCTTTCAGCGCTGCTGATAATTTCGGTTTGCCAGTTGCGGTGTTCGGCGTACTTCAGATACATGGTCAGCAAATCGCCGACAAACAGCGCGGCTTCATCGCCACCGGTACCGGCACGGATTTCCAGAAATACGTTGCCGGCATCAGCAGGATCTGTCGGCAACAGCAAAATCTGCAGCTGTTCGGCAAGCTCGGCGGCCTCGGCTTGTGCCTGCTCAAGTTCATCATCGGCCATGGCGCGAATATCGCGATCACTGTCCTGCTGCATGTCGTGGGCCGCAGCGATGTTATTCAGCGCGGTTTGATAACGCTGGTAGCATTCGATTACCGGCCGCAGATCGGCATGTTCACGCGACAAATCGCGAAACCGGTTCTGGTTGCTGATGGTACCGGCATCGGACAGCAAGGCCTCGACTTCCAGCAGGCGTTCGCTTAATGAATCGAGTTTTTTGTGTAGTGTGTCTTTCAGCATGAGTGGAAATCTGTAATCTGTTATTAATAAAAAATAATGATAAAAACCAGCAATGTTGTCGGCATTGCGGCCAACGCTGCCGTAAAAGTCGCTAACGGCGCTTCTGGTTTTTCAGATCGTAGAGTTCCTGTACAGCCTGCAACAGATCGTCGCGGCCGCGTGCGCTGGCATCGCGCAACTGGGTGGTGGGCATATGAATCAACTTGTTGGTCAGGACGCGCGTGACTTCCTGCAGCAATTCGTCCGGATCGGCGCCTTGTGCCAGCCGCAGACGGGCATTTTCAACAATGTCATGTTGCAGGCTATGGGCCTGGCCTCTGAGCGCACGTATCGTACTGACGGCATCACGTGACAGCATCCAGTCCATGAAACTGCTGACCTGGGTGTCAATAATCTCCTCGGCCTCAAGAGCGGCTTCCTGACGATTGCGCAGATTTTCGTCGATCACTTCACGCAGGTCATCGACAGTATAAAGATACACATCACGTAGTTCGCTGACGGCCGGATCAACATCACGTGGTACCGCCATGTCGACAATAAATACCGGCCGGTGTTTGCGCAGCTGGATGGCGGCCTGCATCTGGGCGAGGTCAATCAGCGGCATCGGGCTCGCGGTGGAACCGATAATAATGTCGGCCTCGGCCAGATGTGTGGGCAGATCGGTCAGGCTGATGGCGTAGGCACCGTAGTCTGCTGCCAGATCCTGCGCTTTTGCCAGACTGCGGTTGGCAATGATCATGCGGCTCAAACCGTTTTTGTGCAGATGCCGGGCGGTCAGCGCAATGGTTTCGCCGGCGCCGAGCAGGATCGCGGTGTGGTCACGCAAATCACCAAAGATATGTTGCGCCAGCCGGACGGCGGCAAATGCTACCGAAACCGGATGATTGCCGACGGCGGTGCGGGTACGGACTTCCTTGGCGACAGAGAAGGTATGCTGAAACAATCGGTTCAACAAGTTGCCGATACTGCCGGCCTGCAGTGCTGTATCGTATGCCGTCTTCAGTTGTCCCAGTACCTGCGGCTCGCCCACCACCATGGAATCAAGTCCGCTGGCAACGCGCATGACATGCTTGACCGCATGCGCATTGGGATGGCTGTAGGCATGTGCCTTGAATTGGGCGCTGCTGAGATTATGTTGGCGCTGGAACCAGTCGATGACGCCGCCGGGCTCGGCATCGCCGAGTGAGCAATAGACTTCGGTCCGGTTACAGGTCGACAGAATGGCTGCTTCCTCGGCACCGGTATCACTGCGCAGGCACGCCAGCGCCTCCGGTACCGAATCCGGCCCGATGCTGACCCGTTCCCGTAACGGCAACGGTGCGGTATTGTGGTTCAGCCCGAAGGCAAGCAGCGACATGCGATAATAGTCTGAAAATGCCCATTACAATTTACGGATCTGAACAGATTGGCCGGTAGCAAGTCTGACCGGAACAAGCCATCAGGCGTTGAGTCCGATATTATACACGCTGGCAGGCAGTTACTGCTGACTGGCATCAGCCAGGACAACTATCCGACAGGCCCGAATAATCAGCCCCAGTGATCTTTTATGACCGCAGTTTTTCGTAAATATTTATCTGTGACCGCCAGCCTCATGCTGCTGTCAGCCTGCGCGACGCAGCCGTCTGCGCCCGACGCGCCGGCAGCACCTGCACCGGAGGCTGTCGCAGCAGTGCCGCTGACGGCTGCCGGTCACGGTGTCGCCAGCGACGTGCTGTATCAGCTGCTGGTCGCCGAAGTCGCCGGGCATCGCAATCAGCTCGACCTGGCAACCGCAAATTATCTGGCGGTGGCCAGACAAACCCGCGATCCGGCGGTGATAGAACGCGCCATTCGTGTCGCCATATATGCGCGTGATGATGCGATAGCGGCCGAGATCGCTGAACTCTGGCTGGACGTGTCGCCCGACAATATGGACGCTCATCAGGTTCTTGCCGCGACCGCAATCCGTGCTGGCGATATCGATACGGCGGTATCCCACCTGGAAACGGTATTGACCGGTGCCGACGGCGACATCAATCAGAAATTCTGGCTGATTGCCAATCTGCTGAGCCGCGAAGACGAAAAACAGACGGTGATTGCGGTGATGGATCGGCTGGTCACGGACTATCGCGACAATCCTGAAGTGTTATTTGCCTATTCCCATCTGGCATTGCGGTTGAATGATCTCGACCGCGCTGAAACATTGCTGGAAGATATCCTGGCGCTGGCGCCGGACAACAGCAATGCGGTGATGAGCTATTTGTCGGTACTGCAGCGGCAGGACAAGTTACCGAAGGCGCTGACATGGTTGCAGTCGAATCTGGAACGCTTCAATGATGATTTCAACCTGCGGCTGTTGTACGCGCGGCTGTTAACCGATGCCCGCCGGTTTGATGAAGCGCGGGCCGAATTTGAATGGCTGGATGCGCAGGCGCCGGAAAATCCCGATGTACTGTACGCGCTCGGCTTGCTGGCCTTGCAGTCGAATCAGCTTGATAACGCCGAGGACTATTTCAGTCGTCTGCAGGAAATTGGTGTGCGTGGCGAGCAGGCCAATTACTACCTGGGCCGGATTGCCGAAGAGCGGGCCGAGCTGGGTGCCGCCGCTGACTTTTACACCAGCGTGACTGATGGTGAAAATTATTTTGACGCGCAAGTACGGCTGGGTATGTTGCTGGCACGGCAAGGCCGGATCGATGCTGCGCGCGAGCATTTGCAGGGTATTAATGCCGAGAACGACCAACAGGAAACCTTGCTGATACAGGCAGAAGCCGAGTTGCTGGTTGAGCAGGAGCGTTATGCGGATGCCATGTCGGTATACGATGCCGCGCTGATTGATAATCAGAACATAGACTTGCTGTATGCGCGGGCGATGTTGGCCGAAAAAATGGATCGACTGGAAATCCTCGAACGTGATCTGGGCAAGATACTTGAGCAGGATCCCGATCATGTCCAGGCGCTGAATGCTTACGGCTATACGCTGGCAGATCGCAATGTGCGTCTGGATGAGGCAGTTGAATATATCAAACGGGCGCTGGAATTGCGGCCAAACGATTTCTATATCCTCGACAGCATGGGCTGGGCGTTGTATCGCATGGGCCGGTTTGATGAGGCCATCGATTATTTACGTCAGGCGCTGGCCATCAACAACGATCCGGAAGTTGCAGCACATCTTGGCGAGGTACTCTGGGTCAAGGGTGAGCGTGACGCGGCCCGGAGAATCTGGGAATCGGCGCTGGATGCGACTCCAGATGACGAACGCCTGTTGCGGGTGATGCAGCGGCTGGATCCGTAGCCGGGCAATAACTGGCCGTTTGTTTGCGGCATTAACCAAACCCACTTCATGGTGAATCGACTTCTTATTTTTCTGCTGTTGGTGTTGCTGACTGGCTGCGCACAATTGCGCGGTCCGGCACCGCTGGCACCTGCGCAACAGGCAGATGCCTGGGCGCAACATCAGGCGGCGCTGGCGGATTTCAATGCCTGGATGCTGCGTGGCCGGATTGCCATTCGCACCGCCGATGACAGCTGGAGTGCGAGTCTGCATTGGCGTGAACAACCGCCGGATTACAATCTGCGCATTGTTGCGCCGCTCGGCCGTGGCACGGTGGAACTGGCCGGCAATGCTGAATTTGTGACCATGCAGGCGCCGGATCAACCCAAACAGACGGCACCGGATGCGGAAACCCTGCTGTTGCAGAATCTTGGCTGGTCAGTGCCATTGGCAGGCCTGACATACTGGGTGCGCGGTCTGCCGGCGCCGGACTGGGCGGTTGACAGGTTGACACTGGATGCCAATGGCCGTCTGGCCACGCTTGAACAGGCAGGCTGGAGATTGAAAGTAAGCGATTACTTACAATCTGATGGTCTGCACTTGCCCAGACGTCTCGAGTTGATACATGACGAGTTCAGGCTGCGTCTGGTTGCCCAGTCCTGGGAAGTGCTACCGGCTGTCGCTTCGACCCAGGCGCGTTGGATTGTCCCTGAATGACGCATCCGGCTGAGTCTGGCGCTGTTGCATCCTGGCCGGCCCCGGCCAAGCTGAACCTGTTCCTGCATATCGTTGGCCGCCGCAGCGACGGCATGCATGAATTACAGACGCTGTTCCAGTTTATCGACTGGTGTGACCAGCTCTGGTTTAACGTGCGTGAAGACAGCGAGATCGTGCACCTTAACCCATTACCCGGCGTCAGTGCGGCGACGGATTTGTGTGTGCGGGCTGCGGTCTTGCTGCAACAATACAGTGGCAGCCGTGCCGGGGTGGATATTCATATAGACAAGCAATTGCCGATGGGCGGTGGCATTGGCGGCGGCAGTTCGGATGCGGCGACCACGCTGGTGGCCCTGAACCGGCTCTGGCAGTTGCATCTGGATACCGGGACACTGGCCGGGTTGGGACTGCAACTCGGCGCGGATGTGCCGGTATTCGTTTGCGGTCAGGCGGCGTGGGCCGAGGGCGTCGGTGAGCGGTTGACGCCGGTGGCGCCGGTCGAATCATGGTTTCTGGTGATTAAGCCGGACTGTGAAGTGCCAACCGGGCAGATTTTCAATGCAGCGGATTTGACACGCTCCACCCCGCCCATGACAATACGCGACTTTCTCGCAGCGGATAATCAGCGGTTACCGGGGCATAATGACTGTGAGCCGGTTGCCCGGCGACAGTTCCCGGCGGTGGCCGAAGCACTTGACTGGCTCAACCAGTTCGCGCCGGCGCGCATGACCGGTACCGGAGCCTGTGTATTTGCCCGATTTGAAACCGAAGCGGATGCGTGTGCGGTAGTGGAGAAATATCCTGACACCAGCCGCATTCACTGCGCGCGCGGTCTGAATACGTCGCCGCTGCTGCAGCGACTGGCCATGGAAGACAAGCTCTGAAGTAGTGGTAATGAATACCAATCACTTGTCCGGACAGGCAGGGTCGGGCAGTTGCCATAGATGGCCTGGAAAGTCTCAATGTTATTGCTGGACTATCAACCGTCCATGGAGGGACGGCGCGCAGCGCAAGTGAATTGTGGCTTTGCCAAGGTAAGGTTTGCAGAGATTGCCGCTCATCCATCCGCGGAGGGATGGCATTTCCCGGCAGGGAAATGAAGCGTAGTCAAAGCTTTGCTTTGACAAGCGCATTAACTGACGGTCATGGAGGGCCGTCAGTGGAAATTTAATGGGGCGTAGCCAAGCGGTTACGGCACGGGGTTTTGATCCCCGCATTCCCAGGTTCGAATCCTGGCGCCCCAGCCATATTAATATGTATGCGGTTTACGTTATTGCTGCATCGCGGTCGGACATAACTGTCTCGGGAGGAAGTGGATGCCATTATCAAACATGATGCTCTTCACGGGCAATGCCAATCCGCGGCTGGCAATGGACATTGCCGGTTATCTGAGTCTGCCACTGGGCAAGATTAATGTTGGCCGGTTCAGTGATGGCGAAATCATGGTTGATATCGCCGAGAATGTCCGTTCGCGCGAGATTTTTATCATACAGTCTGTCTGTGCACCGACGAATGATACGTTAATGGAATTGCTGGTCATGGCCGACGCGTTGCGGCGCGCCTCGGCGGATCGGATTACCGCGTTGATTCCGTATATGGGTTATGCGCGTCAGGATCGCCGGCCACGCTCAGCGCGAGTACCGATTACCGCGAAGGTCGTTGCAAACATGATAGCGGCGGTGGGTATCGATCGAGTATTGACCGTTGATTTGCATGCCGATCAGATTCAGGGGTTTTTTGATATCCCGCTGGATAACGTGTATTCGTCACCGATATTACTGGGTGATATCTGGAAACGTGAATATCCGGATCTGATGGTGGTATCGCCGGATGTGGGTGGTGTGGTGCGGGCCCGGGCATTGGCCAAGCACCTGGATGCGACACTGGCGATTATCGACAAACGCCGGCCAAATCCGAATGAATCAGAAGTGATGAACATCATCGGTGATGTTAAAGGCAAGAGCTGTGTGATTATTGATGACCTGGTCGATACCGCTGGTACGCTTTGCCACGCCGCCGATGCATTGAAACAACATGGCGCAAATAAAGTGGTGGCTTACTGTACGCATCCTGTATTGTCCGGTAATGCCGTGAAGAATATTGAAAATTCGGCGATTGATGAACTGGTTGTCACTGACACCATTCCGCTGAAATCTGCTGCTGCGGCCTGTCTGAAGATTCGGCAGCTCAGTGTTGCTGCGATGCTGGCTGAAAGTGTGCGCCGGATTAGTGAAGGTGAATCGTTAAGTTCGATGTTTGTCGAATAACAGGTTTCTGGTTTTTATGCAGAGGTGGTCTCAAAATGTCACGAATACAGCCGAGACCAGGCGAAAGTGGACGAAAAAGCGCAGTGTATAGACAATACATGAGCATTTTGAGTCCGCTTTCAACACCGTATCGGCAAATGCAGTAATTTTGAGACTGCTTCTAGTACAAGCCCCGGCTTTGGTCGCGAGGCCGGGTTTATTAACTTTGATTAAGTGGAGTAACAGACAATGGAAAATCAATTCGTAATTGAGGCGGAAAGCCGCACGGATGTAGGGCAAGGTGCGAGCCGCCGCCTGCGTCGTGCCGGTTTACTGCCCGCCGTCATTTATGGCGCGCATAAAGAAGCAAAATCGATCATTGTCAATGCCAATACCATCAAGCATCAGCTGGATTATGAAGGCTTTTATTCGCATATTCTGACGCTGAAGCTGGATGGCCAGGAAGAAAAGGTCGTACTTAAAGATTTGCAACGTCATCCGGTCAAGGGCCTGGCAATGCATGTTGATTTTCAGCGTGTTGATGCCAAGGAAGAACTTACCATGCATGTGCCGTTGCACTTCCTGAACGAAGAAAAGTGCAAGGGTGTACGACTTGGTGGTGGTGTTCTGACCCATATCTATAATGATCTGGAAATTTCCTGTCTGCCGGAATGCTTGCCGGAATACATTGAAGTCGATGTGCTCGATCTGGAAATCGGCGACGCTATCCATCTTGAAGATATCAAGTTGCCGGAAGGTGTTGTTATCTATGCCCTGAAACATGGTGGCGATGGCAGTCAACCGGTCGTAACGGTACAGGCGCCGCGTGTTGAAGAAGTTGATGATGAGGCCGAGGAAGAGCCGGAAGCGCCGGTGGCCACGTCACAGAAAACTGATGAAGAGAACGAAGACGACTAACGGTACGCTTGCCAGTGCCGTCTTTGCACTACATTAAGATCGCTTGCAGAAACGGCAGATAGCCTGAGTGACCGCTGGTCCGAAACTCCTCGCTGGCCTGGGCAACCCCGGCCAGGAATACGCTGAAACCCGGCATAATGCCGGGTTTTGGTTTATGGACGCCATCGTCCGCGAACAACGGATCGATTTGCGTAGTGAAAAGCGTTTTTCCGGTGATGTTGGCAAAATCGAAACAGAGGATTCGCGCTGCTGGCTATTAAAGCCCGGTACGTTCATGAATCTGAGCGGCCGTTCAGTTGCTGCCCTCGCCAGTTATTACAATATTCCTGCGACTGAAATCATTGTGGTGTATGACGAGATTGATTTGCCACCCGGCACGGTGCGTTTCAAGTTCGGCGGTGGTCACGGTGGCCATAACGGCATGCGTGATATTATTCAGCATCTTGGTACGGCCGATTTTCATCGGGTTCGCATCGGTGTCGGCCATCCGGGCCACAAGGATCAGGTGGTGCCGTATGTGCTGGGCCGGCCACCGCAAACAGAGCGTGAACTGATTCTGTCTGCAATTGATAATGTGCTCGCCGAATTGCCGGCCATTCTTCGCGGCGAGTATGAAAAAGTCATGCATCGCCTGCATTCCAGTCGTTGATCATTGTTCCAATCAGGCAGGATTAATTATTATGGGTTTCCGTTGCGGTATTGTGGGCTTGCCGAATGTTGGCAAATCCACGCTGTTTAATGCATTGACCAATGCCGGCATTGATGCAGCCAACTATCCTTTTTGTACTATTGATCCGAACGTGGGTGTCGTGCCGGTACCGGATCCGCGTCTGGACAATCTGGCCAGTATGGTCAAGCCGAAACAAACAGTTCCGGCCAGCATGGAGTTCGTGGATATTGCCGGTCTGGTTGAAGGCGCATCAAAAGGCGAAGGTCTGGGCAATCAGTTCCTGTCGCATATCCGTGAAACCCAGGCCATTGCGCAAGTCGTGCGTTGCTTTGATGATAACCAGATTGTGCATGTCGCGGGCAAGGTTGATCCGTTGGCTGATATAGAAACAATCAATACTGAATTATGTCTTGCCGATCTGGAAACCGTCAGCCGCGCACTCGATAAAGCCGAACGTACGGCAAAAAGCGGTGATAAAGATGCAAAGCTTCGCGTTGGCCTGTTAGGTAAATTGCAGCCGCAGCTGGATGCTGCCCGGCCGGTGCGGGAGCTTGAGCTTGCTGATGAAGAACGGGTTTTGCTGCGGGACTACCAATTATTAACGGCAAAGCCGATGCTTTACATCGCGAATGTTGATGAAAGCGGTGGCGAGGGCAATGACTGGCTGGCAAAAGTACAGGACCATGCCAAAGCTGAAGGCGCGATCGTTGTGCCGGTGTGTGCTGCGATTGAATCAGAGATCGCCGAATTGCCGGTCGCCGAACGCGCTGAATTTCTGGCTGAAGTCGGCCAGTCCGAACCTGGCCTGAATCGCATTATCCGCGCCGGTTTTGAATTGCTTGGTTTGCAGACCTATTTTACTGCCGGACCGAAAGAGGTGCGTGCCTGGACTGTGCGCAAGGGCGCGAATGCGGCCCAGGCTGCCGGTGTGATCCATACGGATTTTGAGCGTGGTTTTATTCGTGCCGAAGTTATTGGCTATGACGACTATGTCACCTATAAAGGCGAGCAGGGTGCCAAGGATGCCGGTAAATGGCGGCTCGAAGGCAAGGAGTATATTGTGGCTGATGGTGATGTGATGTTATTCCGGTTTAATGTTTGATTCTCCTGATTCAGGTTGCTGGTAGGATTTTATTTATTGCGGGGCCTCCGGCCCCTGCACCCCGGGTTTCTTTCTCTTGCTTGTCCAAGAGAAAGAAACCAAAGAGAAGGACACCCGATGATCGCGCTTCACGATGTGAAGTGCCCTGCGCGCAGCGGCGCCCCCGGGGGCTGGGCAACGGCACATCCATGTACCGATGCCCAGCGCGCGCACTTCCTGTGCGCGCCCCTGACGGGCTGATTCCCGGGCACACCGGCTGTGCTCGGCGCGCTCAACGGGGTATAAGAAACAGCGCGGCCAAGGTGTGAGTTTCCCGTGATGACACGCCCGAGCAGCGCCAGGTTTTGGCCGAGCGCCCAACGGGGCGCGGCACGGATGCCGCGCGTCGTTCGTTGGCACAGGGACTGTGCCGTCGGACGACCGCCGAGCCAAAATCGCGCCGCGCAGGGGGAACGTGTCATTCGGGCGGCCTTTTCTTTGGTAACTTTCTTTTGGCTGCAGAAAAGAAAGTTACCCGCGCCCGTCAGGGCGTGGAAACATCACAGAATATTGGGGCTGGAAGCCCCGCGGCTATGGATTGGTTGAAGTGGTGGTGCTTTTGTCGAAACAAAAGTCACCCGCGCCCGTTAGGGCGTGGAAACATCATAGAATATAGGGACCGGAGGCCCCGCGGCTATAGATTAGTTAAAGTGGTGGCGCTTTTGCCTAAACAAAAGTCACTCACACAACAGTGCGAGACCTGTATTTGTTCATAAACTGTGATGCTGATGTGATTTACATAAATATAGAAGCGGTATAAATGCGCCAGGTACTCCGATCCAAAATTCATAAAGCTACCGTCACCGATGGCAATATCAACTATATTGGCAGTATCACCGTTGATAGCGATCTGCTCGATCGTGCCGGGATCTGGCCGAATGAACAGGTTCAGGTAGTCAGCAACACCACGGGCGCAAATTTTATTACCTATGTGATTCCGGCGCCGGCGGGCAGCGGCGAGATTTGCATGAACGGTGCGGCGGCGTTGTATTGTCAGCAGGGCGAAGAGATCATCATCATGGCATATGAACTGACCGATAAACCGATTCAGCCACAATTATTGCTCGTGGATGCTGATAACCGGTTTCTGCGTTATCTCGAAGCAGGAGAGACAGAATTGCATGGCTGAATATGCGGCAAATGAGGATGTGCTGCGTACGGATCTGGTACGTACTGCGCGGCGTCTGCATGAACTGAATCTGAGTGCTGCAGCTACGGGCAATGTCAGCGTACGTTGCGGGCAGGGTTATCTGGTTACGCCCAGCGGTATGGATTATCAGTCTGTTACAGTAGACGATCTGGTCTGGCTGGATACCGATGGCAGTATGCCGGCGGGCCAGCGCCGGCCAACGAGTGAATGGCGTATGCATGTGGCCATTTATCAGGCGCGGCCGGAGTTTGCAGCGATAGTGCATACACACTCGGCGCATGCGACTGCATTGGCATGCCTGCGTCATGAGATACCGGCGTTTCATTATATGGTGACGAAAGCCGGTGGCGACAATATCCGTTGTGCCGACTATGCAACCTTCGGCACTCAGACGTTATCAAACAATGCATTGCAGGCGCTGGAGGATCGCCGCGCCTGCTTGTTGGCCAATCACGGCTTGATCGTGGCGGGCGCTACGTTAGCGGCAGCTTTGCAGCTGGCCTGGGAAGTGGAAGAACTGGCACGGCAGTATTGTTTGTTACTGCCACTCGGCGAGCCGGTACTGCTGGATGCCGAAGAGTTGCAGCGCGTCAGCGCGCAGTTTGCCGATTATGGTCAAAAGAATCAGATCTAGAGCCGTATAGCTGGAGTCATTAATGAGTAATAAAAGTACAAAGCCGGAAGTCATCGAAACCGATGTCGTGATCGTAGGCGCCGGCCCGGCCGGACTGTTTCAGGTCTTTGAGCTGGGTCTGCTGGATATCAAGGCGCATGTGATCGATTCACTCGCGCATGTCGGTGGCCAGTGTGCCGAGTTGTATCCGGACAAGCCGATTTATGATATCCCGGCATTACCGGTGGTCAGCGCACAGGAACTGGTGGATCGCCTGATGCAGCAGATTGAACCGTTCAACGCGCAATTTCATCTCGGCCAGGAAGTCACTACGCTGGAACATCAGGATGATGGCCGGTTTATGTTGCGAACCAGCAAGGACGTACAGTTTCTCACCAGGGTCGTCATTATCGCCGGCGGTCTGGGCGCGTTTCAGCCGCGGCCGTTGCGCGTCAAGGGTGCCGACCTGTTTAACGGCAGCGAGATTCAATACAAGGTAAAGAATCCGTCACGTTACAAGGATAAAGTGGTTGCCATTCTGGGTGGCGGCGATTCAGCATTGGACTGGGCGCTGGAACTGCAAAAGATCGCGAAGCGCGTGAAGCTGGTGCATCGGCGCGAAGAGTTTCGTGCCGCACCGGCGTCGGTAGAGAAAATGAAAGCGTTGTGTGCCGAGGACAAGATGGAATTCATTCCGGCACAAATGAAACAGGTAAACGAAACCGATGGCAAGTTTGCCGGCTTCACCGTGAAGCCGCTGGATAGTGAGGAACTCAGGGAAATTGATTGTGACGAGATGCTGGTGTTTTATGGATTATCACCGAATCTTGGCCCGATTGCTGAATGGGGTCTGGATCAGAACCGCAATCAGATAGAGGTAAATACCGAAACGTTCCAGACCAGTGTTGAAGGTATTTATGCGGTTGGCGATATCAATACCTATCCGGGCAAAAAGAAACTGATTTTGAGCGGTTTTCATGAAGGTGCACTGGCGGCTTTTGCGGTAGATAAATATCTGCATCCTGACAAGCGCCAGTTTCTGCAATATACGACAACCAGTCCGGTGATGCATGAACGTCTGGGTGTCAAGGCTGATACTGAATCCTGAATAGTGAGGTGATGGACATGCTGCGTGTTTTGACAATTAATCTGGTTGTTGGCTTGTTGCTGTTGACAGGCTGCGCATTGAGTCCACAGGTGGTTTCACTCAATCCTGAACTCGATATGAATAATTTCAATGCGGTTGGTGCCGGCAAGCGTGTCGCCTTGCAGGTGATAGATAACCGCCCCGGCAGGGTGGTCGGTTCACGTGGTGGCATTTATGCGGATACATCCTTAATCACTACGACTGCTGATATTGCTTCACCTGTACGGACAGAATTTGCCGCCGCGCTGAACAAGCTGGGTTTCAATGTAGTCACTGCTGGTGATACTGCTGACGCTGATCTGCGGCTACTGATTGATGCCCTTGAGTATAAAACAGCCGGTGGTTCAGTCATCCGCAGCATAGAGACCGCTGCAACCTTGCGCACAATAGGCAAGGTTGGCAAGCGTGAATTTACCGGCCGCTACCGGGCAACCAAGAGCAAGGATGTTGTTAAAACGCCAGGGCCGGAAGAGAATGAAGTATTGATCAACGCGGTTATTTCGCGTGTGCTGGAGCGGGCATTGGAAGACCAGGCTTTGCTGGAATTTCTGCGGGATGGTTAGCAGTGGTCTGAAAATTACGCTCTTGATTCTTCCATGACCACGTTAAGTTTAGAACCAGTCTATATCGCACTGCTGAAATAGATCGACAGTTTGGCTGTCCTGGCCAGCTCCCGCTGTCCGGACTTGGCATTGGTAAGGAATTCAATTAAAGTTGACAATGTAAATCATGCAAGTACTTTATTTGACTTGTCTGGTCATGACGTAATCAATCCAGTGCTTTTCAATAACAATAATAATATGCAGGCCATGGATTCAGTTTTTCCTTCAGAACTTTCCGAAAAATCCCCCCAGGTCAGCCAGCTGCAATTGCATACCATACTGGATGCATTGCCGGCATTGGTTGCCTATGTTGATACCGATCACCGCTATCAGTTTGTCAATCAGGCCTATGAGCACTGGTACGGCGTAAGCTGTACCGAGATCATTGGCCAGCCAGTTGCAGGGTTTCTTGGTGAGGCTGCCTATGCCGAACGGTTGCCACATATCCGGCAGGCATTGGCTGGCAAGACGGTCCGTTACGAAACGGAAATGATGCACAAGGAGCGTGGCTTGTGTCAGACGATTGTGAATTATGTGCCGGATCGCAAGCCAGATAGCAGTATCGCCGGTATTGTTGTGCTTGTCTGGGATATCACACCGCGCAAGCAGGCTGAAAACACGTTGCAGATACTGCAGCAGGATCATGAGGCATTGCTGAATTCAATCGAAGGCGTGGTCTGGGAAGCAGACGCTGATACGTTTGAATTCAGTTTTATCAGCCAGCAGATAGAACGACTGCTGGGCTTCCCGATCAGCAACTGGTTGAGTAACCCGGAGTTCTGGAAGTCCTGCATCCATCCGGATGATCGTGAGAAAACCCTGCGGATCTGTATCGATGCTACCGCCCGCGGAGAAAATCATGATTTTGAATACCGTATGGTCAAGTCTGATGGCGATATCGTCTGGGTTCGCGATATTGTCAGTGTATACAAAACTGCCAGCAAGACCCTGTTACGCGGCGTGATGATAGATGTCACCCGGGAGCGAAATGCCGAGGAGCAGCTTGAGTATCTGTCCAATTATGACTTGTTGACACAACTGCCGAATCGCAATCTGTTTATGGACAGACTTGAGCGTGCTTTGGCATATTCAAGCTGGCATCAACGGCCGCTGGCTGTGTTGAGTGTCGGGGTTTCGCGTCTCAAACGTATCAATGAAAGTTTTGGTCATGAAGCGGGAGATGATTTACTCCGGCAGATAGCATTGAGGCTGCGCGAAATACTGCGGGAACGCGACACCATTGCCCGTCTGGCGGGTAACGAATTCGCGATCCTGTTAACCGATATGTCGCGCAAGTCTGATATCACTCGCATCCTTGAAAAGCTGCATAATGAATTCCAGAAGCCATTTTATATTAATGCCAATGAGTTGATGATCGGTTTGAATATCGGGATCAGCATGCCGCCAGGTGACGGTGAAGACCCGCGGGTATTGTTGAAAAAAGCCGAGACCGCGATGCAACAAACGATACAAAGTACCGGCGTACAATATCAGCATTATTCGGTCTCACTCGGGGAGAAAATAAATGGCATTATTGATCTGGAAAATGCATTGCGCCGGGCGCTGGCCGAACAGGAATTCGAGCTGCACTACCAGCCGCAAATCAGTCTGAATAATAATTCGGTTGCCGGTGTCGAAGCATTGCTGCGCTGGCGTCGGCCCGACAAGGCAGTCGATATTTCACCGGCCGAGTTTATACCCATAGCAGAAGAAAGCGGTCTGATTATTCCCATTGGTAACTGGGTATTGCATCAGGCGTGTCAGGATTACCGGCGCTGGAAACAACAGGGTATCGCACCGTCCCGGGTGGCAGTGAATATTTCGGCACGCCAATTACTTGATTCGGGTCTGGTCGACGAGGTTGAATTTGCCTTGCGTGAATACAGTATCCGGCCAAACCAGCTTGAACTGGAACTCACGGAAAGTGTGGCCCAGCATGCCGAAGCGGCAGAGCAGATGGAGCGTCTGGCACGACTGGGTGTCAAGATAGCCATTGATGATTTCGGCATCGGTTATTCCTCACTCAGCTACCTGAAGCATTTACCGGTGCATAAACTCAAGATTGATCGGTCGTTTGTGCAGGGTCTGCCCCGTGATGATGATTACAAGGCCATTGTTGAGGCTATTATTGCCATGGCCAGAAGTCTTAAACTCCAGGTGATTGCTGAAGGTGTCGAAACAGCAACCCAGCGGCGTTTTCTTCGTGGCAAAGGCTGTTTTCTGATGCAGGGTTTTCTTTACAGCAAGGCATTACCATTGGCCGAGCTGGAGGCTTTTCTGCAGGCGCACAAGGCCGAAAACTGAGATAAAAAAACCCGTGCGCATATTGCATGCACACGGGCAGTTATTGCCTGGTGGCTTATCGCTGGCAATCAGTCTTCATGAATTGCTGCTGAAGCATGTGCATGATAGGCAAACAGTTTTCCATCTTGCATCATTGGCAACAGCAACAGATCGCGTGCCTGGATATAACCCAGATCGGCCATGCCCTGGTTCAATTGCAGCAGAACTTCAACATGACCGTCCGGTTCAATGTGCAGCAACTTGCCGGCCATCCAGTCGGTTACATAAAAATCGCCGTCCAGATCCGCCTCGACACCGTCCAGGTTGCCAATCGGTTCACCTGAGCCAATGCTGGTAATTTCACCATCCGGAATCGAAACAGCTTTCAGATGTCCGGGTGTTTCAGTTGCAAAGCCGTCGGTCATGACGCCCCAGGCACCCACTACCAGCCGGTTATCCTGAACATAAACACCGTTCGGATTTTCCAGCACCGGATCTTCAATCCAGATGACAAATTCACCATCGGCATAGACATGAATGCGGTTCATGACCATGTCGGTCACAAAGATATGGCCATTGTCGGCGGCAGCAACGTCATTCAGGAATTGAGCATCATCAACGACATAGTGGTTACTGATAGTTGCGGTCGGAATATCGATTTCTACCAGCGCATCAATATCAGCAACATAAAGTTTGTCACCATGAACAGCAAGACCCTTGGGGGCGTTCAGGCCTGTCAGCCATTCCAGCTCCTGTAACTCACCGTCAACCGAAACAGTAGAAATAAAACCGGCAGCGTTTTTCTCGTTGGGTTCGCCATTGACGTTGGATACAAACAAAATATCTCGCCCGGCATCATAAACGACAGACTCCGGTCCCTTGAATCCCTCAAGCTGCCATTGCAGTTCAAGTTCTTCCCCATGTGCCAGGGCCTGTAGTGGAAACAGCAGGCTGAATACGCCCGCCAGCAAATAATTTGATCTCTGCATAAATAACTCCTTTAGATGGATAAGTATTGCAGTCAGCTGATAATTTTCTATAGGCAGGGTTATTTGACGTCAGTCTGCCCTAATAATTCCCGCAGCTTATCGCCCGGTTCCGGCACGCTCATAAATGCTTCGCCTACCAGAAATGCATGTACACCACGTTTGCGCAGCAAGGCAATATCTTCACGGCTGTGGATACCGCTTTCACTGACAACGGTGCGATCATGAAACACATCGGTCAACAAGCCGAGTGTGGTATCGAGTGATGTTTCAAAAGTACGCAGGTTACGATTATTGATCCCGATCAATGGCGTGCGCAGCATAAGTCCACGTTCGAGTTCTTCACGATCATGTACTTCAACAAGCACATCAAGCCCAAGATCCCGGGCACACCAGACCAGTTCCTGCATGAGTTGATCCTCCAGCGCCGCGACAATGATCAGGATGCAATCTGCGCCGAGTGCGCGCGCCTCATACAATTGATAAGGATCAATGACAAAATCCTTGCGTAATACCGGCAGAGTACAGGCTGCGCGGGCGGCGACAAGATGGTCGTCATGGCCCTGAAAGAAATCGATATCTGTCAGGATAGACAGACAGCTGGCACCGGCTGCAGCGTAACTTTTTGCAATTGTCGCCGGATCATAATTTTCCCGCAAGACGCCTTTGCTTGGCGAGGCTTTCTTGATTTCAGCGATGACGGCAGAATGGCCGGCTTCAACCTGCATCTGGATAGCGTTATAAAAACCGCGCGGGCTATCCTGGTCGGCCAGTCTTGCCTGCAGTTCGGCTTGCGGTGTCTGTTGTTTGCGCGTGACAACTTCTTCTGCCTTGCGGTCAAGAATGCGTTTGAGGATGTCCGGCGTTTTCAGTGAAATCATGACAGCAAGAACGGGTTCTAATTATGATGTTGCATATTGTTGTGTGAACTTGATCAGTTCATCCAGCCGGGCCCGGGCGCTGCCATCGTTGATAACGGCCAATGCCTTGTGTATCCCGGCTGACAGATCGGTGCTACAGTCGGCGACATAGATCGCCGCACCGGCATTAAGTGCAACAATATCGCGGGCGGCAGGTATGCTGCCATCAAGCGCGCCGTGAATCATCTGCAGGCTGGCGTTGACGCCATCCGCCTGCAGGGCTTCCGGCTGACAGCACTGCAAGTCATAGTCTTCCGGCCGGATACGGTAACTACGCACATGACCGTCCCTGAGTTCGGTAACTTCAGTACTGGTGCACAGACTGATTTCATCCAGACCATCATCAGCGTGCACGACCATGACATGCCGACTGCCAAGCTCATGCAGCACCTTTGCCAGCGGCTCAAGCCAGGCGCGATCAAAAACACCGAGTACCTGATTACGGGCACCGGCAGGGTTACTCAACGGCCCCAGCAGATTGAACAATGTGCGCAGACCGAGCTCCTTGCGCGGCCCGACCGCATGTTTCATGGCGCCATGATGCATAGGAGCAAACAGGAAACCGACCCCGATTTTCTCGATGCATTTGGCGACCTGTGCCGGGGTCAAGGCCAGATTGACGCCAGCGGCCTCAAGGACATCGGCACTGCCGGACGAACTCGACACAGCGCGGTTGCCGTGTTTGGCGACACGTGCCCCGGCTGCTGCAGCCACAAATGCTGATGCGGTTGAGATATTGAATGTGTTGCAGCCGTCGCCGCCAGTGCCACAGGTATCGACCAGACGGGTGTCATCCACGGGTACTTTAGTGGCGAGCTCACGCATAACATTTGCCGCCGCCACGATCTCGGTAACCGTCTCGCCTTTCATGCGTAGCGCAACGAGTACAGCACCGATTTGTGCCTGGGTCGCTTTACCCTGCATGATAGTTTCCATCACCGCGCGCATTGTGCTGCTGTTGAGGTCTTCGCGGTTGACCAGATGGTTAAGAGCCGTTTTGATATCCATGACAATTATATTGGGTTGTAGGAGCGCGGCTTGCCGCGCGAATATGTTCCATTAATGTAAATTCAAAAAATTCTGCAGAATGTCATGACCGTAGGTGGTCAAAATGGATTCCGGATGAAATTGCACACCATAGACAGGCAATTCCTTGTGCCGCACACCCATGATTTCATCAATCTCGCCCGTTTCCGTCTGTGTCCAGGCGGTGACTTCAAGACACTCTGGCAATGAAGATTTTTCAATGACCAGCGAATGATAACGCGTGGCCGTAAATGGATTGGCCAGGCCGGTAAACATATCGGTGCCGTTGTGATAAATTTCCGAGGTCTTGCCATGCATAATAGCGCCGGCATGCACAATTTTGCCGCCGAATGCCTGGCCGATACTCTGGTGGCCGAGACAGACACCGAGAATCGGCAGTTTGCCCATCAGTTGTTTGATGGCGGGTACTGAAATACCGGCTTCATTCGGCGTACATGGCCCCGGCGAAATCACTACACGTTCAGGTTTGAGCGCACTGATCTCGTCAAGTGAAATCTGATCATTACGCACTACCTGCACGTCCGCACCCAGCTCACCCAGATATTGCACCAGGTTGTAGGTAAATGAATCGTAGTTGTCGATCATCAACAGCATTGCTGCATGCCTCGTGTGCCCGTCAGTCGGGCAGTTGATGCAGGCCTTTTTCGGCCAGCGTGACCGCGCGGAACATGGCGCGGCGTTTGTTCAGGGTTTCTTCCCATTCAGCTTCCGGTACCGAGTCGGCAACAATGCCGCCACCGGCCTGGATATGCAGGGTCTTGTCCTTGATAACAGCAGTGCGGATAGCGATAGCGGTATCCATATTGCCATTCCATGACAGATAGCCAACGGCACCGGCATAGATACCGCGTTTAACCGGTTCGAGCTCGTCAATAATTTGCATGGCGCGGATCTTCGGTGCGCCGGACACCGTGCCGGCCGGGAATGTTGCACGTAATACATCAATCGCACTCATGCCCTGCCTCAATTGGCCGGTTACATTCGAAACAATATGCATGACATGCGAATAACGTTCGATGATCATTTTGTCGGTAAGATTTATCGAGCCGATCTCGGCGACCCGGCCAACATCATTCCGGCCCAGATCGATCAACATTAAATGTTCGGCAAGTTCTTTCGGATCATTGAGCAGATCAGATTCCAGGGCCTTGTCTTCATCCTCGTCCGTGCCACGCGGCCGGGTGCCGGCGATAGGCCGGACCGTGACTTCATTGTCCTCCAGTCGCACCAGAATTTCCGGTGATGAGCCGACGATATGAAACTCATCCAGGTCAAAATAAAACATATAAGGCGACGGATTCAGCATGCGCAATGCACGATAAATATCCAGCGGCGTCGATTGATGACAACGGATTGACATGCGCTGTGATGGCACTACCTGCATCACGTCGCCCTCAACGATGTATTCCTTGATGCGCTCGACGGCCTGCATGTAGCCTTCACGTGAAAACGTTGATTCATAATCGTTTTCATCAACCGCCATCGGTGTATGCGCTGCGGTATAGGCCGGTGGTGTATCACGCAGGCGATCGGCGATATCCTGCAAACGTTGCTGGCCTGTGGCAAACGCATCCGTGGTGTTCGGGTCAACGTGGACAATGATATACAGCTTGCCGTTCAGGTTATCGAAGACCACGACTTCGTCCGACACCATCAGCAGGATGTCGGGCAGGCCGAGCGGATCCGGATTCGGACACTGCGCCAGCCGCGGTTCGATATAGCGCACAGTGTCATAACCGAAATAGCCGACCAGGCCGCCACTGAAGCGGGGTAAATGATCAATCTCGGGGATCCTGAAGCGTGCCTGGAATTCTTCGATCCAGGCCAGTGGATCAGCCGCTTCGGTTTGTTCAATGATCTCGCTATCACGGCTGACAGTGATCGTATGATCATGTACCCGTACCAGGGTTCGTGCCGGTAATCCAATCATCGAATAGCGGCCCCATTTTTCGCCGCCCTGAACAGATTCAAACAAATACGAGTTGGGGCCGGCCGCAAGCTTCAGATAGGCCGACAGCGGCGTATCCAGATCAGCCAGCACTTCACGTAACAGCGGAATACGGTTATAGCCCTGTGCCGCCAGCGCATCGAAATGCTCGGGATGGAAATCCTGGGGATTATTCATGCTTGATTAAAGACGGCGGTCTGATTACTGGCAGACAGCCTGGCGTTCATGGCTGCAGCTAACATTCGTCATCAGCAGTATGCCGGCCAGCGATGTAAATTCATCAATGATCGCCAGCGGTGAGGCAGTCGTCAGATCCTGATCCTGGTGATAACCGTAGCTGACCGCAATGGCATCAACACCGGCGGCGTTGGCGGCATGCAGATCGCTCATTGAATCGCCAATCATTAACGTTGTCGGCGGTGTAAACTCCAGCGTATTCATTGCATGGTGCAATGGCAGTGGATCCGGTTTACGCAGTGGCAGGCTGTCACCGCTGATGACGATGCTGAAATAGTCAGCAATCTGCATTTCGGCTAATACAATTTCAGTGAAACGCGCGCGCTTGTTGGTGATGCAGCCAAGCCGATAGCCCGCAGTATGCAGTTGTGCGAGTGTCGAGGCAACACCGGCATACAGGCGGCTGTGAATACAGGCATTTTCAGCATAGGCAGTGGTAAATATCTCGCTGGCGCGTGCGTACAGGTCGGCATCCGGTTCGGCGTCCATGGCATCGGTCAACGCACGCTTGACCAGCCTGTCCATGCCATTGCCGACCCAGTGGCGTACTTTATCAATCCCGCGTGTGGGCAAGCCAAGTTCAGTTTGCATGATATCAATTGCCGCAGCGAGATCCGGCACACTGTCGACCAGCGTACCGTCGAGATCAAACAGCAGGAGTTTTTTCGGTGTCATCACGGACATGGCGTTGACAAGCGGTTTTCAGCCATTGTTACCTGCGAGCGCGCTGCGCATCGCGGCGATTGTTGCGGCGTAGTCCTTGCTGTTGAATATCGCCGAACCGGCGACAAACGTATCGGCACCGGCCGTTGCAATGTCAGCGATATTTTCGGTTTTTACGCCGCCATCAATTTCAAGCCGGATATCACGGCCGCTGGCGGTAATGATTTCGCGGGCCAGGCGCAGCTTCTCAAGTGCCGCTGGAATAAAGGACTGGCCGCCAAAACCCGGGTTCACGGACATCAGCAAAATCATGTCAATTTTATCGAGCAGATAGTCCACATGACTGAGTGACGTCGCCGGATTGAATACCAGACCGGCCTTGCAACCGGCATCGCGAATACTTTGCAGGGTTCTGTCGACGTGTTCGCTGGCTTCCGGATGGAATGTGATATAGGTCGCTCCAGCGGCAGCAAATTCCGGAATGATGCGATCCACCGGTTTAATCATTAAATGCACATCGATCGGTGCGGTGATACCGTAATCGCGCAATGCCTTGACAATAATCGGGCCGAAAGTCAGGTTCGGGACATAATGATTATCCATCACATCGACATGGATGAAATCGGCGCCGGCCGCAATGACGGCTTCGGCTTCGGCACCGAGGCGCGCCAGATCCGCCGACAGTATCGACGGGGCAATGACGTAATTATCCGGTTTTTTCTGGGTCATAATTCTAAGGTCACCGATGCTGGCGCTGCCCGGGGTATATCAATATTCTGGCGGGGGGCCGCATAAAGACCGCAACTTTAACCGATCACGCTGATCTCGCCAATGTTTGCCGGTGCGGATGCGGTCACTGTGACACTACAGGAACGGCTATACTGAAACCCATGCCCGGATTGACCTATCCCCCGCACCTGTTGATTTGGCCGCGTTTCAGCCGGTCGCAGTCAGCACCTGCAATCTTCTGGCTCTGTCTGCTGGTACTGTGTCCCGGGGCAGGGCTGAACGGCGCGGAACGCGAACAACGGGTGACAGACCGGATCATCGCGGATCTGGAACAAAGCCGGGCCGATAATGGCCAGTTGCATCAGGGCCAGCCGCAATGGCTGCAGACCAGCACTGGCCGCGAATTTCTCGGTCTTTATCAGCCTGCCTACGGCCGGTTGCCGCGGCGCGTGGTCGTGCTGGTACATGGCATGGGCGGCCATGCCGACTGGCCGGATGTGATTGCACCGCTGCGGCGGCAATTGCCACAATCGGGCTGGTCGACCTTGTCGATCCAGATGCCGTTGCTGCCGGTGCGCCAGCCGGTTGAGTATTATGGCCGCACCGTCACCGAGGCCAACCGCCGTATTGCTGCCGCAGTCGATTTTTTACGCAGCAGGAATTACGACATCGTGGTGCTTGCCGGCTACAGTTTTGGGGCGGCCAGTGTGCTGAGTTATCTGCAGCAGCAAGCGCCGGTGGAAGCGGCGATTACTATCAGCCCGCTGGCACGTGAATTTTTGCAACCACAGGTCGACCTGGTAAAGCTCTATAGCGGAGTTGATTTACCATTGCTGGATATCTATGGCAGTGAAGATTATCCCGAAGTCCGTGATGGCGCCCGCAAGCGTCAGGAAGCGGCCGACCAGGCTGAAAATCCGGACTATGAGCAAGTTACGCTACCCGACGCGGATCACTTTTATACCCGCCAGCAAAACAGTCTGACCGCGCAGGTAGTCGCCTGGTTACAGCGAAATCTGGTGCAACCGGCTAATATAGGTATAACAGCGAGCGAGGCAGCTGATGCTCTGGAATAAATATCAAGGAAGCTCTGATTAATTCATCCATGAATACTGCATCCTTAGCTTCATAAGCGGCACATCCATGTGCCATTTCTCAGAGCGCGAGCAGTGCTACATGGATGTAGCGGTCACGTAGCAAAGGACGCAATATCGAAAATTGTGATTTTCGATTTTCTTCATTTTCCAACCACTTAAGTGGTTGGAAAATGGCAGTACATCCATGTACTGCAGGAACCTCTGAATAAATCAGAAGTTCCTCAAATTAAAAAATCCAGTCAGTTTTCACAACAGGAGTGGTTACCATGCAAGATTCAATGCCGCCGTCTTCAGCCCCGGATAAAGACGCACGTTTATGGGGGATGCTGTGTCACCTGAGTGCCTTTGCCGGGTTTGTCATACCGTTTGGCAATATTGTTGCGCCGCTGGTCATCTGGTTGATTAAAAGGGATGAAATTCCGTTCGTCGATGATCAGGGCAAGGAATCAATCAACTTCCAAATCACGATGTTTCTGGCATTTATTGTTTCGGCGTTACTGATGTTTGTATTGATCGGCTTTTTCCTGATACTTGCCGTCGCAATATTCGACATCATCATGATCATTATTGCCTCGGTGAAAGCCAACGAAGGTGTGGCTTATCGTTATCCCTACTGTCTGCGTCTGATTAAGTAAATGCGCAGGAACCTCTGCAAGTGTAAAGGTTCCTGAAATTTCACTGCGTTGCTGTGTGCTGCGCCAGGGCCCAGTCAATATGCTCAAGCACCAAGTCCGAGCTGTTCGCGCGGCGGGATTGCAAAGCCGTGATAACCGCAGCACTGGTCGGGGCATTGCCGAGGGCGACAGCAATATTTCGCAGCCAGCGTTCAAAGCCAATGCGACGGATCGCCGAGCCTTCGGTATGTTGCAGAAATTCGGTTTCACTCCAGTTGAATAAATCAATGAGCATGGGTGCATCAAGCACTGATCGGTGACTGAAATCCGGTGCATCACTGGGCCGGGCAAACTTGTTCCATGGACAGATAATCTGGCAGTCATCGCAACCGTAGATCCGGTTGCCCATGGGTTTGCGGAATTCCTCCGGAATCGGGCCGTGCAATTCAATGGTCAGATAGGAAATGCAGCGGCGCGCATCAACCTGATACGGCGCGACGATGGCCCGGGTCGGACAGATATCAATGCAGGCCTGACAGCTGCCGCAATGGTCGGTTGTGAATTCAGCGTCGGCCGGCAGTGGCAGGTCAGTATAGAGTTCACCAAGAAAAAACCAGGAGCCGGTCCGGGGATGTAACAGGTTGCTGTGTTTGCCGATCCAGCCAAGCCCGGCGTTGCGCGCCAGCGCCTTTTCCAGCACGGGTGCGCTGTCGGTAAAGGCGCGATAGCCGAATTCACCGACCTCGCCACTGATTTTGTCAGCGAGTTTTTGCAGGCGTGAGCGCATGACCTTGTGATAGTCGCGGCCCAGTGCATAGCGCGAGATATAGCCCAATGCCGGATTGTTCAGTACCTGTTGCGGCGCAGCCGCATCCGGTGGCAGATAATCCATGCGCACGGAGATGATCCGCAGTGTGCCCGGCACCAGATCCGCCGGCCGGCTGCGGCGCGTGCCGTGCCGGGCCATGTAGTTCATTTCGCCATGAAAACCGGCATCAAGCCAGTTCAGCAAGTGGGTCTCATCGGCGGATAAATCAGTTGTTGTGATGCCGATCCCCTGAAAGCCGAGTTCACCGGCCCAGTCGCGGATCCGGGCAGCAAGTGCTATGTAATCCGGCGCAGCCGGTTCATTTTCAGGCTTGTTTGTCGGGGTAGTTACGGACATGGTCAGATTGTAGTCGATCCGGCTGCTTGACGATTCCCCTGCAGTTCTCTCAGGTCTGGCAGGATTTGCTATGATGGCGGGACAATCAATAACGCCTGACGTTAACAGCATCCATGTTCGAATACATCAACGCCTGGTACCGGCGCTACTTTTCTGATCCGCAGGCAGCACTCATGATGGTGCTGCTGCTGCTGAGTCTGGTGATTCTGTTGACCATGGGCAAAATGCTGGCCCCACTGCTGGCTGCCATTGTGATTTCCTACCTGCTGGAAGGCCCGATTGGCCGGTTATCTCGCTCCGGTGTCCCACGCCTGCTGGCAGTGAATCTGGTCTTTTTTGCGTTTGTTACCTTTCTGATATTTGTAGTGCTCGGGTTGCTGCCGATTTTGTGGCGGCAGCTGGCGCAGTTGCTGCAGGAAATGCCGCGCATGATTAATAACGGCCAGGATTTGTTGCTGCGCTTGCCGGAGTTATATCCGAATATTATCAGTGAGGATCAGGTCTGGAATTTTATCAATTCTGTGCGTAGCGGCCTGACCAATATTGGCCACAATTTTTTGTCATTGTCACTGGCAACTATTCCGGCGGCAGTAACCATCATGGTGTATCTGGTGCTGGTGCCGTTGATGGTATATTTCTTTAACAAGGACAAGGCCGAGATTGTCGGCTGGATGAGCCGCTTTCTGCCACGTGACCGGCGTTTGGTCAGTGATGTCTGGCATGAGATGGATGCGCAGATCGGAAATTATGTGCGTGGTAAATTCTATGAAATTATTATTGTCGGTGCTGCCGCCTATATTCTTTTCAAGATCCTCGGTCTTGCCTATGCGCCGCTGTTGGCCGTTGTAGTCGGCCTGTCAGTATTGATTCCGTATATCGGCGCCGCGGCCGTGACTGTGCCGGTGGCGCTGGTCGGCTATTTCCAGTGGGGTTGGGGGCCTGAATTCACCTGGTTGATAATCTGGTATCTGGCGATTCAGTTTCTGGACGGTAATGTACTGGTGCCCATTTTATTTTCCGAGGCCAATGCCCTGCATCCGAATGCGATCATTGTCGCAATACTGGTCTTCGGGGGTATCTGGGGTTTCTGGGGGATATTCTTTGCCATCCCGCTGGCGACATTAGTGAAAGCGTTAATCAATGCCTGGCCGACAACACATGAAAGGCAGGAAGTGGAAAGTGAAAACCTGAAACCGGAAAGCTGATGCCGGAAGGTATTCATTGACGGGTATACAGCACAGCCTTTTATTGCTTTCCACCCCTGAATTTTTATGCGGTCCTAGAGTTCCTCACTGGCAAAATCGGCCAGGCGTGAACGTTCACCGCGCGACAATGTAATATGGCCGCTGTGTTGCCAGTGACGGAAACGTTCCACCACATACGTTAACCCCGACGTGGTTTCAGACAGATACGGCGTGTCGATCTGGCTGATGTTGCCAAGGCAGACGATCTTGCTGCCCGGTCCGGCCCGCGTAATCAATGTCTTCATCTGCTTTGACGTCAGGTTCTGCGCTTCATCGAGAATGATATAACGGTTCAGGAATGTGCGGCCGCGCATGAAATTCAGTGAGCGCAGCTTGATACGCTTTTGCAATAAATCCCCGGTTGCCGCCCGGCCCCACTCACCCCCGTTTTCCGGCTGGGTCAATACTTCCAGATTGTCCATCAGCGCGCCCATCCACGGCGCCATTTTTTCTTCTTCCGTGCCGGGCAGAAAGCCGATATCTTCACCGACGGAGATGGTATTGCGCGTGATGATGATCTCCCGGTAGCGGCGGGTCTCAAGAGTTTGATGCAATCCGGCCGCAAGTGCCAGCAGGGTCTTGCCGGTACCGGCGGCACCCAGCAGCGTGACGATGTCGACATCGGGATCCATCAACAGGCTCAGGGCAAAATTCTGCTCGACATTGCGGGCATTGATCCCCCAGACAGAGTTGTGGCCACGCCGGAAATCCGTTGCCAGTTGCACAGTCGTGCTTTTGTCATTGAAGTCTTTGACAATGCCTTCAAAACTTTCTTCGCCTTCGGCATATACGCATTGTTGCGGATGCGGATATTCGATGAGCGGCGTGTTAAAGCGATAGAATGTGCGTTCGCCGCCCTGCCAGGATTCAAGATTCTTGCCGTGCGTATGCCAGAAATCACCGGCTAATGCCTCGCGGCCGGTATACAGCAGATCGGCATCATCCAGCACCCGATCGTTGTAATAGTCCTCTGCCTGAATGCCCAGCACCCGGGCCTTGATGCGCAGATTGATGTCCTTTGATACCAGCGTGACCAGACGATCCTGGCGGCTTTCCTGTAATGACAATGTGGTAGCGAGGATGGAATTGTCGGCATTCTTGCCGGGCAAATAGGCAGGCAGTTCATTCGCCAGATTCTGGGTTTGCAGATAAAGCCGGCCACTCGGTATGGCCGGATCGGCATCGGCATGGCCGTTATTGCCGTTGCCGGACAGATAGCTGTGGCCATTACCGATACGTGGCAGCAGCAGGCCGGCGTCGATCGATTCACGGTTGGCGTCATCGATCAAGTCATCAAGAAAGCGACTGACCTGACGTACGTTGCGGGCTACTTCTGAAACACCCTTTTTGCCGGCATCAAGTTCTTCAAGTACCACCATCGGCAAATACAGATCATGCTCCTGGAACCGGAATAAGGCGCCGGGATCATGCATCAATACATTGGTATCAAGTACGAACAGCCGCAGTTTCGGGTCCAGCCCGGATGAGGTCGTCATGGTAACGATCTCAAAGCGCTTTGACGGCGGCAAGAACCTCGTCAACGTGACCGTCGACCTTGACCTTGCGCCACTCCTCGCGCAGGATTCCTTCGGCGTCGATTAGAAATGTACTGCGTTCTATTCCCATCACTTTCTTGCCGTACATGTTTTTCTCTTTGATCACATCAAATAACTGGCAAAGTTTTTCATCTTCGTCTGACAGCAGATCAAACGGGAAGCATTGTTTTTCCTTGAACTTCTCGTGGGATTTGAGGCTGTCGCGGGAGACGCCGAAGATAACGGTATTCTTGTTCCCGAACTTGCGCATATTATCACGGAAATTCTGGCCTTCCAGCGTACAACCTGGCGTGCTGTCTTTGGGGTAGAAATAAAGTACAACATTCTGGCCCTTGAGTTCGCTCAGGCGGATGGTTTGATCGCCTGTGGCAGGCAGTTTGAAATCGGGAACGGCTTTACCGATTTTGACTTTACTCATAGTGTATTCCTGGACTCCTCGAAGATGGGTATGACTTTGAGGCCACTTCTATTTAACCGGTTCCATGATGGCATCAAGATTAAGCTGATCGCAAAAATCCATAAAGTCGCCACGCAAGGCAGCAATCGAAACATCGGTCGGAATATTGATAGTCATATGCAGTGAGAACATCGGTGTGCCGGTGTGTGCGGCGTTGTAGCTGTTGGTATACAAACCCTGTATGCCGATATTGTTATCAGCAATGAATTTGGTGATTTCATAAACGACGCCAATTTGCTCGCAACAGACAACATCGATGGCATACGGCATCATTGGCTGGCTGGGCTTTTGCGGTTTGCTGCGGGTGGAGGTAATGGACAGACCGAGACGTTCTTCCAGCTTTGGCAACCAGTCTTCCATTTTAGCGATGGCATCCCAGGGGCCGCCGACCATCAGCAGCATCGCGAACTGATCGCCCAGTGCCGCCATGCGAAATTCACAGATCCGGCAGCCACAGTCACGCACGGCTTTGGTGAAGTATTCCACCAACCGGGTGTCGTTCTCGCCCAGGGCGGTGATAACCAGATTATTCTGCATTAAATTAATTATTGACTGCGGCTATAACCGCGGTAATTTCGCCTGTGCAAAAAATGAAGAAATACGAAAATCACATTTTCGTATTTCGTGCTCTGAGAAATGGCACATGGATGTGCCGCTTATGAAGCCAAGGATGCAGTATTCATGGATGAATTAATCAGAGCTTCCTAAATTAACGCAGCGATATGGCCACATTCTGGTGATTTGCTCCCCCCCTCGCAAGCAGTATTTGGCCGCTGGCAGGACAGTCTTGCGCGCATACCTTGTTTAATAGAGTGTCGCTCAGTACCATAGGCTGTTGTTTCAAGGCTTACAGCTACAAATTCCAACATTTCTCAGTAAAAGGTTTATTTCTGCATGTTTAAGGGCAGTATGGTGGCTATTGCCACGCCGATGCACGCCGGGGTCGCTATTGATACGGCACTGGATCCGGCCGGTCTCGTGCGTCTGGTCGAATTTCATATTGAAAATCAGACAGATGCGATTGTAGCGGTCGGTACAACCGGAGAATCTTCGACGCTGGATGAAGATGAACACTGTGACGTAATCCGGCAGGTTGTCGAGCAGGTGAATGGCCGGATACCGGTAATCGCCGGTACCGGCGCCAATTCCACCAGTGAAGCTATTCGCCTGACCCGGCGTGCCAGCGAGGTCGGCGCAGACGCCTGTCTGCTGGTAACGCCGTATTACAACAAGCCAACCCAGGAAGGCCTGTATTTGCACTACAAGGCCGTCGCCGAGGCGGTCGCCATCCCGCAAATTCTTTACAATGTCCCCGGGCGCACCGCCTGTGACATGCAACCGGAGACGGTGGCGCGTCTGGCCGTGATCGGGAATATCATTGGTGTCAAGGAAGCCGTAGCCGATATTGGCCGGGTCCGGCGGTTGCGTGAATTGTGCGGCCCGGAGTTCATCCTGTTGAGCGGTGACGATGGTACCGGTATGGAATTCATGCTCAACGGCGGTGATGGTGTTATTTCCGTGACCGCGAATGTGGTACCAAAAGCCATGCATGATTTATGTGTCGCGGCGATTGCTGGCAATCGCGGTACAGTAGAGGCCGTTAACAAGCCATTGTTGAAATTACATAACGATTTATTTGTTGAATCCAATCCCATCCCAGTGAAATGGGCTTTGCACCGCATGGGGCTGATCGAGGCAGGCATCCGTCTGCCATTGACCTGGCTTTCGGCTTCGGCCGAGGCAGTCGTCGAGGCAGCCCTGCGCGAGGCCGGAGTAATTAACTGATGTCGACGTCGTACTTTGTAAAATTGGTTCTGTTACTGACTGCGTTGGCGCTGCTGGCGGGTTGTAATAATCTGCCCAGTCTGGATGGCGTGCTGCCCGACAAGCGCAAGGAGTACCGTGCCAGCCGCAGTCTGCCCGAGCTTGAAGTCCCGCCGGATCTGACCAGCCAGAACATTAACGACAGCATGGGGATACCGGGCGAGGAAGATTCCAATGTGTTGTCACAATTTCAGCGCCGCGAAATCAGCGAAGGTGGCCTCGCCATTGTCGCCCAGGCCGATGAAGCCATCGTCACTGTCAGCGGTGAGCGCACTGATATCTGGCCGAAGTTACGTGAATTCTGGCAGGAAAGTGGCTATACGCTGGAGCTGGATGATGTCGAACTGGGTGTACTGGAAACAGCCTGGTCAACCCCGCGCAACAGCGAAGGCACCAATGTTCGCGATAAATTCAATGTGTTTGCTGAACCAGGCAGTTCCGGCAATACGATGTTCATCATTACGCACATGCAACAGCGGCAGACTGACATTGGTGGTGGTGAGAGCCAATGGGTTGATGTCGGTAATGACGAAACGGTTGAACGTCAGGTGGCGCAGCAGTTGGGCGAGCATTATGGCTTGAGTCCGGCATCGACAGCTACGGCAAGCAGCAGTGCCAGTCGCCAGTCCAGTATGCAGCGTGCCGAGATTGTCAATAATGCTGCGGGTCAGGTATACCTGAATTTGCCGCATGGTTATGAACAAGCCTGGGAATATTCTGATCGTGCGCTGGGACAATCCGGACTGACAGTACGCAACAAGAATACCGAGCAAGGTTATTATGAGGTCGTTTACACGCCCGCTGAGAACACTGAGGAAAAGGGTTTTTTCTCACGACTTAAATTCTGGGGTGGTGATCCTGAACCACTGATTTACCGTCTGGCCATGACAGATACCGGTGAGAGCACCGAAATGATCGTGACTGATCTGGAAGGTGAATGGCTGTCTGATGATGATGCCCGCATGGTATTGGGACTGGTACAGACACAATATAACCGGCGGCGCTGACATATTACGCTACTCGCTTGCAAAGCCCGATTGGTACTGACCAATCGGGCTTTTTTATGAATACTGTCAGCCACATCAACCTGATTAACCGGGAGGATAAGCAATGCTGGTTACACCTGCTTATGCTGCAATACTGGCGCTGCTATTCGTCTTTCTGAGTGTACTCACTATAAATAAACGCCGGAGTGCCGGCGCGGCTATCGGTGATGGTGGCCAGGTACAACTGCAACGCGCCATACGTGTGCATGCTAATTTTGCCGAGTATGTGCCGTTTGCGTTGTTACTGATTTATTTTCTTGAAATCAGCAGCCGGATGGACTGGTTAATCCATGTCCTCTGTCTGGTGCTGATCAGCGGACGTCTGCTGCATGCCTATGGAGTCAGCCAGGCAAGGGAAAATTTGCGCTACCGGGTTACCGGTATGGCAATGACTTTTACGGTGATAGTAACCGCTGCTGTTGTAATTCTGATCAGCAGTCTGCTGTAAAAAAAGCGCAGGCCTAATCACGCCGGCGCCGGACTTTTTTCCGTTTAGGCGGATTTTTGCGACCGGCATAAGGGTTCTCACCTTGTTTGAATTCCAGTAGCAGCGGCAAACCTTCAAGCTGTAACTGTTCGCGTA
>JBBDSJ010000044.1:0-8027 GCA_040905025.1 Gammaproteobacteria bacterium | reverse complement strand
TGTTGGGCTTCGTGAAAACTGCGTTTTCACGCCGCACCTCCTGTGCGGATGATTCCTTATGCCGCTTTCGGGCTCCTGCCCTCAAACTAATTACGCCGACCAAAGAATACGATTCTTACCGGGTTTCGTGAAAACTGCGTTTTCACGAAGCACCTCCTGTGCGGGTGATTCATCATGCCGCTTTCGGACATCCAGTCCTCAAGCTGTTTCGCGTTATATCGTGCCTTGAAGATTTCTCCGCTGCTGTCGAAATGACATCAATAGATACCGGTTTCCGTACCAACCTGCGTGACTTGCTGTTTTCTTAAAGCAGGGCTTGTCAGACCCCCGGCCCGACAAGGTCGGCAAGTTTACCGAACCCGGGCAAGAAGGAAAACCCACTTTTTTCATCATCCCGGCCGGTTTGACTGTTATCGGGCTTGAAATTCCCCGCATTGCACCGCATATTCCCCGCATTCTTTATGACTTATCCGGGGATTTTCACGTGCCATTCTATGAATATCGTTGTGATGACTGCGCTCACGAGCTGCAGGCGCTGCAAAAAATCAGCGACCCGAAACTGACGACCTGTCCGGCCTGCGGCAAGGAATCGCTGCGCAAGTTGGTATCCGCCTCAGCCTTTGTATTAAAAGGCTCAGGCTGGTATGTCACCGATTTTCGTGACAAGAAAACTGCTGAAAAACCGGCCGCTGACGATAAAACGGCCGCTGACGGCGCCAATAGCACAGATAAACCGGCCGCCGACCAGCCGGCAGCGGAGAAATCCTCGGAGAAATCCGACGCCACCGCGACACCGGCCAAAACCGCAACTGCTGACAAACCAGACACCAAGGCCAAGGCGACTCCAGCCAAAACCAAGGCTGACGCCTGAGCCAGTCGCGCTCCGGCCACCGCGCCATGCTGTCATTACGCAAATACCTGATCGCCGGACTGCTAATCTGGCTGCCGATCGCGGCGACCGTTTTCGTCATCCGCCTGTTAATCAACCTGCTCGACCGCCTGATCCTGCTGTTGCCAGCCGACTGGCGGCCGGAAGCGATACTGGGCTTTTCCGTGCCGGGACTGTTCGGGCTGGTGCTGGCGGTCGTCGTATTAATCCTGACCGGCATGCTGGTCACCAACCTGTTTGGCCGGCGGCTGGTGGCGCTGTGGGAGGAATTAATTAACCGCATCCCGCTGGTGCGCAGCATTTACGTCAGCGTCAAACAGGTCGCCGAAACCCTGTTTAACGACGAAAACAGGTCGTTTCGCCAGGTCGTGCTGATTGAATACCCGCGCCAGGGCATTTACAGCCTCGGCTTTCTGACCGGCAAGGCGTTGCGCAGCGCTGATGCCAAAACCCGGGCACCGCTGGTGTCGGTATTCGTGCCCACCACGCCGAACCCGACCTCGGGTTTTATCGTGATGGTGCCGAAACCGGATATCACGGCGCTGGATATCAGTGTCGAAGAGGCGTTTAAATACATTATCTCACTTGGCGTTATCAGCGCCGATGGCGAGTCGGAGGCGGTCCCGCCACCGCCCGGCAGCCGCCCGGAATCCGCCGACAAACTTGCGACAAAACCGGCCGACTCGTAACATGGCGCGCTGCGCTGTTCACGCTGTTGGCATTTCAATGCCGGCGCCCGGCAGCTTTCCAACCGAAAACCCGATTAAAGAGTTCTATGCGTACACATAACTGCGGCGTGCTAAACGCCAGCCTTATCGATCAGGAAGTCACACTCTGTGGCTGGGTACAGCGCCGGCGTGACCACGGTGGCGTCATCTTCATTGATTTACGCGACCATTCCGGCATCGCCCAGATCGTGTTTGACCCGGATCGCGACGCGGCTTTCAAAACCGCCGATTCAGTACGTAACGAATATGTCCTGAAGATTCATGGCCGCGTCCGCCATCGCCCGGAAGGCACAGTCAACAAGGATCTGCCGACCGGTGAAATCGAAGTGCTGGGGTATGACATCGAAGTGTTGAACAAGTCACTGACACCGCCATTCCAGCTTGATGATGAACGTGTACAGGAAGACGTGCGGCTGCGTTATCGTTATGTCGATCTGCGCCGGCCGTTAATGCAACGCAACCTGCGTCTGCGCGCACAAGTAGTGAAGGCATTGCGCGGTTATCTCGATGAGCATGAATTCACCGAAATCGAAACACCCATTCTGACGCGCGCAACACCGGAAGGCGCACGCGACTATCTGGTGCCAAGCCGGGTACACCAGGGCGAGTTCTTTGCGTTGCCGCAATCACCGCAGTTGTTCAAGCAATTATTAATGATCGGCGGCATGCATCGCTATTACCAGGTCGCGCGGTGTTTCCGTGATGAAGATCTGCGCGCCGATCGGCAACCAGAATTTACCCAGCTGGATATCGAAACCTCGTTCCTGGATGAAAACGGTATCACCGCGATCATGGAAGACATGATGCGCAAGTTGTTTAAAGATGTGCTGAATGTTGATCTGCCGGATCCGTTTCCGCGCATGAGTTATAGCAACGCGATGCAACGTTACGGCAGTGACCGGCCGGACTTGCGCAATCCGCTGGAGTTGATCGAAGTCGGTGATTTAATGACGGGCGTTGAATTCAAGGTGTTTGCCGAACCGGCCAAAAATGCCAACAGCCGCGTCGCGGCCCTGCGCCTGCCGAACGGCAATACGCTGACACGCAAGGAGATCGATGATTACACCGCGTTTGTCGGTCGCTATGGTGCCAGAGGTCTGGCCTACATCAAGGTCAATGACATCGCGAAAGGCGTTGCAGGCCTGCAATCACCGATCCTGAAATTCCTGCCGGATGACGTGGTCAGTGCGATTCTTGAACGTACCGGTGCCGAGGACGGTGACCTGGTGTTCTTCGGTGCCGACAAGACCAAGATCGTCAATGACAGTCTTGGCGCGTTGCGCCAGAAACTCGCGGTGGATCGCGAACTGCTGCAGGGCGACTGGGCACCGCTGTGGATTGTCGACTTCCCGCTGTTTGAATATGACGACAAGGAAAAGCGCTGGTATGCCGTTAATCATCCGTTTACCGCGCCGGTCACCAGCGACATACAGGCGCTGCAACAACAACCCGGCGAACAGCTTGCACGCGCCTACGACATAGTGCTCAATGGTAATGAAATCGGCGGCGGTTCGGTGCGTATTCACGATCCGGCGCTGCAATTCGCGGCGCTCAATGTGCTCGGGATTGATGAAGCCAGGGCGCGCGAACAGTTTGGCTTTTTGATCGAGGCGCTGGAATACGGCGCGCCGCCACACGGCGGTGTTGCATTTGGTCTTGATCGACTGGTGATGATCATGACCGGCGCCGAATCAATCCGCGAAGTGATTGCGTTCCCGAAAACGCAAACCGCCAGTTGCCTGCTGACCCGGGCACCGAGTGCCGCGGAACCGAAACAATTGCAGGACCTGGGTATCCGGCTGGCAAAACCGGCCAAGGCCGACAGCTGACCGGCACGAACCCGGTTGCCCGGCGACAGTCCAATATAATATGAATACAACTACTACAGTTGAGCTGAAAGACTGGCGCCTGCCGCCGGAACAGGTGCCGCCCACGGTAAGTGAGTCTTTACAAGACGACGAGCGCGACGCCCTGCGCGCGCGCATAAAAACCCTGCTGCGGGAAAAAAATGCGGTGATCGTCGCGCATTACTACACCGCTCCGGATTTGCAGCTACTGGCCGACGAGACCGGCGGTTATGTCTCCGATTCGCTCGATATGGCACGTTTTGGTCATGAGGCGTCGGCACAGACCCTGGTGGTCTGCGGCGTGCGCTTCATGGGTGAAACCGCAAAGATTCTGAATCCGGAAAAACGCGTGTTGATGCCAACCCTCGAGGCGACCTGTTCACTCGATATTGGCTGTCCACCGGACGAGTTCGCAAAATTCTGTGATCAGCATCCGGATCGCACTGTCGTTGTGTATGCCAATACCAGTGCCGCCGTGAAAGCACGTGCCGACTGGATGGTCACCTCCGGCAGTGCGCTGGATGTTGTCAATCACCTGCAAGCGCAGGGTAAAAAAATTCTCTGGGCGCCGGATCGCTATCTTGGCGAGTATGTACAAAAACAAACCGGTGCCGACATGCTGCTGTGGCAAGGCTCATGTATTGTGCATGAAGAGTTCAAGGGCAAGGAACTTGCCGAACTGAAAGCCCAGCATCCGCAGGCGAAAGTACTGGTGCATCCGGAATCACCGGCGAGCGTGATCGAACATGCCGATGTTGTCGGTTCAACTTCGATATTGATCAAGGCTGTCAAGGAACTCGACGCGCCGGAATTTATTGTCGCCACTGACGGCGGCATTTTCTACAAAATGCAACAGGCCGCGCCGGACAAGCAACTGATTGAAGCACCAACGGCCGGCAAGAGTGCCACCTGTAAAAGCTGCGCGCATTGTCCGTGGATGGCGATGAACAGTCTAACCGGACTCGCGCATGCGCTCGAAACCGGTGAAGGCGAGATTCATGTTGACCCGGCGATTATTGAACGCGCTGTTATGCCGATTCAACGGTTACTTGATTTCACGGCCGCGCAGGGCAAACCGGTTATGGGAAATAACGACGCCTGATGTGAATCGGGTGGCCATCGTCGCTGGCGCACCAAGTATGAAACAGCCGCCATTTGCTGGAAGTGATTTAAAATTCCGGCGGCGGCCTCAAAAATCCGGAGGCAGCCTCAAAAATCCAGAGCAGCCTTAAAAATCCAGAGCAGCCTTAAAAATCCAGAGCAGCCTTAAAAAGCCGGAGGCAGTCAAAAAATAATGACCCTCCCCCTTCCAGGGGGAGGGCTAGGGTGGGGGTGTCTTATTTCTGTAAACTGCCGGGTTCTTGATTAAAAGTTTTCGCCCCCTCCCGCGAGGGGAAGGGGAATGAATTTTGAAACCACGTGTAATAACTCAAATCACAACAGGATGACGACCCGATGAGCCGCGAAACCGTGGTACTCGTGCATGGACTATGGATGCCCGGTATCGACATGCTGTTGTTGCAAAAGCGACTCCAGCGGCGCGACTTCCAGGTGCAGCGCTACAGTTATCCGAGCCTGCGGCGCGCACCACGTGAAAACGCGGCCCAACTTGCAAAATTTACCGAGACGCTTGACGCGCCGGTCGTACACTTCGTTGGTCACAGCCTTGGCGGTCTGGTCATTCGGCATCTGTTTGACAGTTTTCCGCAACACCGTCCCGGCCGCATTGTTACCCTCGGCACACCGCACAAACCGAGTCATACCGCCCAACTGCTTTACCGCGCCGCGTTGTTACCGCTGCTTGGCATGAGCATTGAACAGGGTTTGATCGGTGGCGCGCCAAGCTGGAACGGCTCGCATGCGCTCGGTTCGATTGCCGGTAATCTGCCCATCGGCTTTGGCCGGCTGATACCCGGCCTGGCGAAACCGAACGACGGTACCGTAGCGGTGGCAGAAACCGAATGTCCCGGCATGACCGATCATGTCACCGTCACCGCCACACATACCGGCCTGTTGTTTTCAGCCGCGGCCGCCGAGCAGACTGCCGTGTTTTTGCGTGACGGCCGGTTCCGGCATTAACGCTACATGCTAGAATCTGTTTCACGATTCAGGATGCTTTGAGAATTCATGTACTGTAGGAATCTCCGGGCAGTGGCGCATGGATGTGCCGGCTACGAAACCAAGGAACGTAATAAATCAAAGATTCCTTAATTGCGAGCTTCCTCTAATTGCGAGCTTCCTCGAAATAATCGTCAAACTTAAAATAATCGTCAAACTTACTCGAAAGGGTTACAACAATAAATTCCCTCCCCCTTCCAGGGGGAGGGTTAGGGTGGGGGTAGATTTTTGTTTTAACAAATAGCCTTTTATTAAAGCTTACACCCCAATTAATTTGAACATCTTGAGAAAGTCATCATGGCCGGCCATAGTAAATGGGCAAACATTCAACACCGCAAGGGCAAACAAGACGCCAAGCGCGGCAAACTGTTTACCAAACTGATCCGTGAAATCACCGTTGCCGCACGCATGGGTGGCGGCGACCCGGCAATGAACGCACGCCTGCGTGCTGCGGTTGATAATGCCTACGGCAACAACATGCCCAAAGACACCGTCGAACGTGCCATCAAACGTGGCGCCGGTGAAGATGGCGCCGATCAGGTCGAAGAAGTCCGCTATGAGGGCTATGGCCCCGGTGGGGTTGCGGTGATGGTCGATTGCATGACTGACAACCGCAATCGTACCGTTGCCGAAGTCCGGCATGCCTTCAGCAAATGCGGCGGCAATCTTGGCACGGATGGATCAGTCGCCTATCTGTTCAGTAAAACCGGCGTCATCAGTTTTGCGGCCGGTGTGGATGAAGATACGCTGATGGAAGCCGCACTCGAAGCCGGCGCTGAAGACATTATCACTTATAAAGACGGCTCCATTGATGTGCTTGCTGATCCGGATAACTTTGTTGAAGTCAAAGACAAGCTTCTTGCGGCCGGTTTCACACCGGAATCCGCCGAAGTCACCATGCGCGCGGCCACCGATGTCAGTGTGGATCGCGCCAGTGCCGAGAACATGTTAAAGCTGCTCGATATGCTCGATGATCTGGATGACACGCAGAATGTCTATTCCAACGCCGATATTCCCGATGACGTGCTGGCCGAACTCGCGTAATCGTCCGGCATGCCGGTAACCCGCATACTCGGCATCGACCCCGGTTCGCGTGTTACCGGTTATGGCATTATCGACAGCGAAGGCAACCGCTTGATCCATGTGGCGCATGGCACGCTGGTACTGGACGAAACCGAACAGGCCGATAAACTCCGGCGCATATTCACTGAACTGAGCGAACTGCTGGCCGAACATATCCCGCATGAAGTCGCGATAGAAAAAGTCTTCATGCATCGCAACCCGGATTCAGCATTAAAACTCGGCCAGGCACGCGGTGTCGCCATCGCCGCCTGTGCCGTCGCGGATCGCAGCATCCATGAATACAGCGCCAACCAGATCAAGCAGGCGCTGGTCGGTCGCGGCCATGCCGCCAAACCGCAGATACAGCATATGGTGAAAGTGTTATTGAACCTGCGCGAAGCGCCGGTGGCCGATGCCGCCGATGCGCTCGCCGTGGCGGTCTGTCATGCCCACACCCGCAGCAGCCTGCAACAAATCCCCGGCACCAAGTCAGCCCGCGCCGGTCGCATATCCTAGAGAGCACACGCCATGATCGGACGCATAAGCGGTACATTACTGGAAAAGCAACCGCCACAATTACTGGTGGATGTCGGCGGCATTGCCTACGAACTTGAAGCGCCGATGACGACGTTCTACACACTGCCGGAGATCGGCGCGACCGTCACGCTGCATACGCATCTCGTTGTCCGCGAAGATGCGCATTTGCTGTTTGCGTTTGGCAGTGAGCGCGAACGCTTGTTGTTTCGTACATTATTAAAAGTTAACGGTGTCGGCGCACGGCTGGCACTGGCAATCCTCTCCAGCGTTGAAAGCGATGACTTTGTCCGCGTCATTCATGATGGCAATATTGCCCAGCTCACACACATTCCCGGCGTCGGCAAGAAAACCGCCGAGCGTTTGATTATTGAAATGCGCGATCGGCTCAAAGACTGGGAAACCACTACGCCGCTGGTCAGCAGCACAACTGCCAGCAACGATAAAACCGACGCCAGCAATGACGCCATCAGTGCCTTGATCGCACTCGGCTACAAACCGCAGGAAGCCAGCAAGTATGTCCATGCCGTCGCCGCGGACAACATGAGCAGTGAAGAACTGATCCGCGCGGCGTTGAAGGCATCAGTTAAATAACTTCAGGCAAAAGTACACCCTCCCCATATCAGGGGGAGGGCTGGGGTGGGGGTGCGTCATTCCATAGTAAATGACGAAGTTTAAATGCCGGTCATTGCGACCCCTTGCAATGACTCAAAGATGTCATTTCGACCGCAGCGCCAAAGGCGCGAAGCGGAGAAATCTTATGACAGATAACAGCCAGATCCCTCGACTCGCTACGTTCGCTCGGGATGACAAAGTAGTGTCATCCTATGCTTGCCTTAACTCGATTGG
>JBBDSJ010000043.1:0-8291 GCA_040905025.1 Gammaproteobacteria bacterium | reverse complement strand
GTGATGATTTGTTTACCAGCACCATCGAGCAAATGAGCGCGAAAGATTCCTCCAACACCCATGAGGTGATCAGTGAAATCTTCCGCTCAATGAATACCAAAACAGCAGACCGCAAAAAGGAAAACATCCGCTCCTGGGCGGATAAATTCCCCTATGTCAATGGCGGGCTGTTTTCCGGCAGCACGGACGTGCCGCGCTTCAGCAAAATTGCACGATCCTATCTGTTACATGTGGGCACACTGGACTGGCAGCAGATCAACCCCGATATATTCGGCTCGATGATCCAGGCCGTGGCCGATGATGAAGAACGCGGCGCCCTGGGTATGCACTACACCAGCGTACCCAATATCCTCAAGGTGCTGAACCCACTGTTTCTGGACGACCTGCGCGAACAACTGGAACAGGCAGGCGACAACCCCAGAAAACTGTTAAACCTGCGCAAACGCATATCCAATATCCGCGTGTTTGATCCTGCCTGCGGTTCGGGCAACTTTCTGGTCATCGCTTACAAGCAGATGCGCGAGATAGAATCAGAGATAAACAATCGACGCGGAGAAAAAGGCCGCCCGACGGAAATACCACTGACCAATTTTCGCGGCATAGAGCTGCGGGATTTCCCTGCCGAGATAGCACGGCTGGCATTAATCATTGCAGAATATCAATGCGATTTACATTATCGCGGACAAAAACTCGCGCTGGCGGAATTCCTGCCGCTGGACACACAAAACTGGATCACCTGTGGCAATGCGTTAAGGCTGGACTGGCTTTCAATCTGCCCGCCCACCGGCACAGGAGTGAAATTACTCGGTGACGATCTTTTCAGTACGCCTCTCGACCAGGCACAGATTGATTTCGAGAATGAAGGCGGGGAGACCTATATTTGTGGTAATCCTCCGTATTTGGGGAGTAAATGGCAATCGGATGATCAGAAGTCAGATTTGAAAGCCATATTTGACTATCGCACAAAAAGCTGGAAGTCGCTTGATTATGTGGCTGGTTGGTTTATGAAAGCGGCAGACTACGGCAACCACACTAGTTCTGCTACTGCCTTTGTATCAACAAACTCAATTTGTCAAGGGCAGCAAGTACCCATTTTATGGCCGTTGATATTTGACATGGGCCACGAGATTACGTTTGCCCACACATCGTTTAAATGGGCGAATCTAGCCAGTCATAATGCTGGAGTAACCGTGGTTATTGTTGGATTGTCCAATCATGCTGGAAAAACAAGACGATTATTTTCTATCAGTGACAAAAATAAAACTATTGAGAAAAGAGCAGAATACATCAATGCTTATCTGGTATGTGCTCCAAATATAGAAGTTAACGCAAAATCTAAACCACTTTGTGGCCTTACACCTATGCAGTTTGGCAACCACCCATACTATGGAAGCGCATTGATACTATCGAATGAGGAAGCCAGAAAGATTGTTGCGGAAAACCAAGCGGCTGATAAATTCATACGCCCTTTTTATGGTTCAAAGGAATTTATTTCATCATCGCCAAGAGCCTGCATATGGATTTATGAAAGCGAACTAGATCAAGCAATGAGTATTGATCCAATTGCTCAACGAATCAAAGCGGTAGCAATTAATCGGGCAGCGGCAAAAAAAGACGCATCTGCGCAAAAACTATCTTTAACACCATATAAATTTCGTGAACAGTATACTTCCGTAGAATGCACAATAGTTGTTCCAAGAATTAGTTCTGAAAACAGACCCTATCTTCCCGTAGGTATATTAAGACCAAAAGATATTGTTCAGGAAAAAGCTTTTGCTTTATATGATGCACCTCTATGGAATATGTCTATTATTGCCTCACGTCTGCACTGGGCGTGGATAGGAACTGTATGCGCACGAATGAGAACAGATTTTTCCTATTCCAACACCCTTGGCTGGAATACTTTCCCCGTCCCTAATCTTACCGAAAAAAACAAGAAAGACTTAACCCGCTGCGCTGAAGATATCCTTCTCGCGCGAGAAGCACATTTTCCCGACACCATTGCCGACCTTTATGATCCTGAAAAGATGCCGGATGACCTGCTTCACGCCCACGAGCGCAATGATGAAGTGCTGGAACGCATCTATATTGGCCGCAGATTTAAGAACGACACCGAACGGCTGGAAAAACTCTTTGATCTGTACACCAAAATGACAAGTCAAAATAGCAAAACAAGTAACGAGAAGCAGATATCATGATTATGACAGAACATAAATTCACATCCTTTGTTTCAGTGACGTATGCTTGTAACGGCAGCTCTAAAAAATCCAATGGACTGGGTACGCAAGAGATGCAGGAGTGTGCCTTTGAAAAACGTGGCGAGCCATAACTACTGATTAAATTACTACCAGCTTCGGACAAAAGCCGCGCCTTAATTTATATTGCACTAAATAAACTCCACACATATGCTGATAATTGGGGGAATTTCTCATGCTGCTCGATAGTTATTACCGTTGGTTTTATTAACGAAATAAGTTCTGCAATTCGCACGAAGCGGATATAGGTCAATTTCTGTTGGAAAGCCCCAGCCAACTCTGGTTTATATGCAATTTACTATCGATTGCAGGGGGTGGCCGTAAAAGTGATAGCCGCCACAGTTGAGAGATTGAAGGGGATTGCTTTTGATCGTGCTAAATTCACGTACAAAATTGCCATTACTAGAAAGGTGGGATCATGCCTGAATCTGAATCGCGATCGTTGCATCTACACACTCTAGATTCTCTAATTGCCGATCTTGTTAGTGGTAGACCGGTTGAGACAGCTGCAAAGGGATCTTTTGTTTTGTCGGACGAGCGGACGCGCAGTGCACTCGAATGGTATCGCAAGAAAGGAGCCGTTGCGTGGACCACAAACGTCAGCGTGGCGAATGGTGAAGATCTTGTCGACGCTATTCTTCTGACACCGCCCGAATTGCCGGTGTTGCCCGCACGACCGGCGAACGCCAAGAGTAGGCGCTTGAAACTGAAAAAGCTGGAGGCGCACAGGTTTGCTGGATTACATAAATTCGGAACGCCCGATGCCGCGCCCGCAAATTACATTTGCGAATTCACATCGCCGATCACGCTCTTCGAAGGGAGGAACGGCTCAGGTAAAACCTCGTTGCTGAATGCGATCATTTGGACTCTAACAGGAGAGATACTGCGACCGCAGCGCGAACCAGAATCTGCTGAAGACTTTGAATGCCAAGTCGCTTCGGTTGATGGGGATGCTGGATACAGCTTGCACAAGTTATCACCACTCACGCCGATGCCCAATGTGGAACAGTACCGACCTGATCAGCCTTGGGTGCCCGCTGACACATGGGTAGAGCTAACCTTTGTCGATGAGACTGGCGAACTACCACTGATTCGGCGTACTCAGAGCCGGTCGGCGCGGGGTAAGTTGCAGGACACGCCGCCCGATCTCACGGTTCTTGGCATCGACCCAATCGCGATGCGCATCGGTACCATCATGCCGGGGTTTCTTCCGCTCATAAAGATCGGATCGGAATCTGAATTGGGTCGAGCAGTTTCGCAACTCACTGGTCTATCTGCGCTCGTCGACCTGGCCGAGCATGTGCGGCGTGCTAAGGCAAAGATCGACAGGGAGTTTGTCAAGACTAAGACAACTGATCGCGAACGGGCGGACCGTGATTACGGAGTGGTGAAAGACGACCTTGAAAAAATTGTACTTGCGAACCCGAGACTGGCTCCGACGCAGGCTGTGCCATCTCCAACCGACGATAAGGAGATTGAAAAAATCCTCGACGATATCACCAAGCACTTCGAAGAGGCGAAAGCATCTGCGTTCGAATTAGCACGTGACATTCTGGGGGAGCACTTTGACCCCGCTAATCCCGCATTACTTTCCGATCTCGAGAGGAACGTCGGCCGAGCAGTTGAGCGCGTTAGTCAACCGAAAAGTCTTGTTGCTGCGGCTCGGCTTAGTGCAATGCGCCAACTCTCTTTGGAACAATTGAATGCTGCCGAAGACAAGATACATGATATTCTTGCTGAAGCTAAGGCGCTGGATGCTTTAGCGAAAAATCAGTCGGAAGCCGCCCGAGTTCGTCTCTATGCACACGTGGCAACCTGGATTGCGGATCATCCTGACTCGCAGCGGGAGGATGATGCCTGCGCCGTTTGTGGCGGCTACCTCGATAATGCGATTGATCCCGTGACCAACCGACCGGTGAAGTCACATCTGCATGAGGCAGCCGAAAGTGCAGCGTTATTGTCGCAAACGCTTATGCGTTGGGCGGAGAATGTGCAGGGTGACCTTATGCGAAGTCTGCCTGAAGCGCTACGCGCGGAAATAGCTAACGACATGGCAGCCCATCCTTGTGATCTGCTTCGCTCAGCGATTGTGGATGAGCTATTCGCTTTCGAACCATTTCGCGGTGTTTTGGCTGAGTTAAAGATGCAGACCGCTACCGCGTTTGATGAAGTCGTCACGGATCGCGCGGAACTTATAGATCCTATCGAGATTACACTCCCAAAGGGGGTTGATGCGCTTGGCAAGACACTGAAACGACTCGATTGTGCGATCCGGTTTGCACGATGGCGGCAGGAAAACGATACACTAGTTCGTGATATTATAGTGCGTGTTCTTGGATGCGCACCTAAGGAGGGTGAGCCGGGCGAAAAGATTACGCTCACCGGAAAGTTACTGGACCTCGAAGCAATGGTGAAGGCAGCGCAACCCATCTCCGATGCACTCGTTCAGTGTAATCGGCTCAAGAAGCACCTAAAGGAACGTCGTGCCGCAGAACAGCGTCTCAATGAATACGCTACAGCGAGTTCAGCCCTCTCGAATCTCGCTAGTTTGGGGCAATTGGCTGACGAGCAGGTAGATCAGCTACGCAAAATTTTGCGAAAAGAGGCCGCTGAATGGCGTTCCCGGATTTATCTCGGTGCGTTCCCTGATACAGCACACGAATTAATCGACACAGAGATGGGCCGCAAGGGCGAACTGGACCTTGTGGTGCAAACAGGCGGCGTTGCGGCGCCTGCGCAGCATGTGACCAACGCTTCAGCTTTGCGCGCCAGTCTAGTCGCATTCTTTCTTGCCTTCTGGGAGTATGTGCTGAAAGAGCGCGGCGGGCTGACAACCTTGATTCTCGATGATCCGCAAGAATTACTTGACGATGAAAATCGAGAACGGCTCGCAGCGGCTTTTGCCCCGCTCGTTGCCGCTAATGCCCAACTGATCGTGACTTCATATGATCCTCGTTTTTGTACGCGTGTCTCACGTCTTTCGGTGCCGGGTGGTATTGAACACCTTGCAGTGCATCCGGCCACACGGCAACAACCCAAGGTAAGAACCACGCCGCCACTACCGGAAATTCAAAAGCGTAAAGCTAATTTTAATGCTGACCGAAACGCAGAGGAACCGGCACGTAGTTTTGCAGAAGGATGTCGCGTATTTTTCGAAGCTAAACTCGGAGACATGTTTGATGACCCAGCTCATGCTGCATGGTGCATTGATAATCCAGACCCGACTTTCGCAACATTCATTCATCGCCTGCGTACACTAGTGAAATCGGCTCCCCAAGGAATGTTCAGCGCGCATGTTTTCCGTCAATTCGTCGAGCATCCAGCACTGGCAGACGGGTCACCTGTGATCATCTTGATGAATAAAGTTCATCATGGACGACGTCAGGAAATTAGGGCTGCAGATGTAGCGCAATGTGCCAATCATCTTAGTGATCTCCTCAAGCTCGTTGAGCGGATGTATGAGGAATGCTATCGCTGGCGGCGCAGGGACGCATCCAAGAATCTGTTCCCAAGCAAAGTGCCGTCTGCTCTAGTGCCTTTATCCTGTCCCGAACTTCATGTCCTCGTCTGCCCTGACCTTGCCGCATTTACGCAGCACGTGCCATCGGGTGAATCGCAAGAACCCCCGGAACAACTCGATCCTCAACTCCTCGACAATACCGCAGCCTACTACCTCCGTCGACCAAATTTTGGATTTGCTGCACCCACTGGCACAATCGCATTTGTCGATGCTGTCCCTGGCCCTGCGCCGGACCGGGCGCTCGTTGTTGTACGGCACGGTAATGCTGTGTATGCACGCCGCTTGGTGCGTAGTGCGGATGAAAATGTTATCGGCCTCACGGCGGAAGTCCCCGATCCTCGATCAAGGACCCCGAAGAGTATAATCCTCCCAGAGACTGAGGTCGCCATCCATAAAGTCGTCGGAATCATTTTTACCCACTCCGTCACGGTTGCTCAGGGGCAGGATGAAGCTGTGCTGGTCGATGATGCGGTCGATGTTTTGAAGCGTATCGAGGTAGCCTATCGAGTGCGCGACGACAGCGCGGTTCCTCTCGCACTTGAAAAGCAGGTAGTGCTGGGCGGGGGTCGCATTGAACTTTCCGACCTCGGACAGTGCAAGGATGAACTTGTCGCATTGACCCTTGATGATGGATCAAGCATTTTCAAACGTGTGGGTACAACGCTTTCAGGAGAGCTTGCTAACTTGTTGCAGTTTGAAAGCATTGGCGGACTTGGTTCCTCCCAAATTCTTTCTGTCGGAAAGCCGCAGAATGGTTTCCGCAGCGTGATAACTGCGCGCACCATTATTGGTGTATTTTATCACGGCTGACCTTTATATTATATATACCTATTTACCTATATACCGGGATAGACCACGATAAATTCATTTCCCGATTGACCGTATATACAGGGGGTTTAGTAAATTGGAAACAAGTCTGGCAAGGCTGGAAGAAACGTCCTCTGTCGAGGGCGTTGTCATATCTGTCCGGGTATCAACAGTTGTCATATCTCCTCAGATATTAACTGATCAAGGTTACAGCAATCCTGTGGTATTACTATCCCCAAAATGAGGTATGCGGGGGTTCCAGGGACAGTCTACTTATTTATGGCTTACACAGCCCGCAGCTGCCAATTAAGTCCCTAAAATTCCGAGCTATAATTGGATCTGGTGTTTAAGGAGTTGAAAAGAAGCGGCGTATCTGGTTGATTTGTAGTTGTAAGAAAACAAACAACCTGAGGAGATACGCCACTATGAGTAAGCATAACGTTATTGGGCTGGAAGGTCGAGAGAAGCTGTCCGATCCGTTGAGTGATTTGCTGAGACAGGGAGCCAGAGACTTGATCCATCAAGCGGTTGAAGCGGAATTATCGGATTTTATGGCCCGGTATGCCGAACGGCGTACCGCAGAGGGCAAGGCAGGGGTGATCCGCAATGGTTACCTGCCGGAACGTGAGGTGCAAACCGGTATCGGACCGGTGACGGTGCGGGTACCGAAGGTGCGTTCCCGGACGGGGGAGCCAGTGGTATTTCGTTCGGCCCTGGTGCCGCCGTATGTCAGGAAGACAAGATCCCTGGAAGCGGCCCTGCCGTGGCTTTATCTGAAAGGGATCTCGACGGGTGAGATGCAGGAAGCCTTGCAGGTACTGGTAGGTCCCGAGGCAGCCGGTTTGTCGGCGAGTACAATCTCCCGCCTGAAGCAGGTGTGGGCGGAAGAATTCCGGGAATGGATCGCAAAACGCCTGGACAAAGACCGTTGGGTGTATATGTGGGCGGATGGGGTCTACAGTGGCCTGCGGGCGGAGCATGCGAAGCTGTGTGCCCTGGTGATTATTGGGGTGAATGACCGCGGCGAGAAGCATTTTCTGGCGATTGAAGACGGTATACGGGAATCCACCCAGAGCTGGCGTGAAGTGTTACTGAAGCTGAAATCCCGTGGCATGAACGTGCCGCAGTTGGCCGTCGGGGATGGTGCCATGGGCTTCTGGTCGGCCCTGGATGAAGTCTATCCTGACACCCGGCAACAACGCTGCTGGATGCATAAAACAATGAATGTATTGAACTACTTGCCTAAGTCGACACAGCCCAAGGCAAAACAGGCCCTGCATGCAATCTGGCAGGCCGAGACGAAAGTAGCGGCTATCAAGGCATTTAACCTGTTCATTGATACCTATGAGGCGAAGTACCCCAAGGCGACCGAATGCCTGGAGAAAGATCGGGAAGAGCTGCTGGTATTCTACGACTATCCTGCCGTGCATTGGCAGCATATCCGCACCAGCAATCCGATTGAATCGACCTTTGGCACGATACGCCACCGGACGAAACGGTCCAAAGGATGTCTGACCCGGGATGGCATGTTGCAGATGATGTTCAAGCTGGGGCAATGTGCTGAGCAGAACTGGCGCCGGTTACGGGGATTTCATTACCTGGCCAAGGTCATTACGGGAGTGACATTTAAAGATGGTATCGAGGTAACAAGTGTTGACCAGGTCGCCGCTTGATTCAACTTGCCAAACACCACATTTGACAATAACTCA
>JBBDSJ010000042.1:0-8563 GCA_040905025.1 Gammaproteobacteria bacterium | reverse complement strand
CCTTGTTTGAATTCCAGTAGCAGCGGCAAACCTTCAAGCTGTAACTGTTCGCGTAATGAACGTGCAAGATAGCGTTTGTAGGCATCCGGAATACGGCCAACCTGGTTGCCGTGAATCATTACTTTCAATGGTTTGCGACTGGCCAGATGCGCGTAGCGCAGCTTGATGCGACGGCCATGGATCAACGGCGGCTGATGTGTGGCCAGCGCCCGTTCCAGACAATCCGTTAACAACGGTGTGCCGATAGTGCGTTCGAATTGATCCCGCAGCCGTGCAACCGAGCGAAACATTTCGCCAACGCCGGTACCGTGCAGGGCGGAAATGAAATGCAACTGGGCATAATCGGCAAATGCCAGTTTCTGATCGAGTAATACTTTCGTGCGTTCACGATCATCCTCACTCATGCCATCCCATTTGTTCAGTGCGATGATCAATGCCTTGCCACGGTCTACCGCCAGGCCAAGCAGATGTGCATCCTGATCGGTGACACCAATTCTTGAATCCACAACCAGAATGACAACTTCGCTGGCGTCAATGGCCTTCAGGCTTTTAACAACACTGGTTTTTTCCAGACCGGCCTCAACCTGTGAGCGCCGGCGCAGACCGGCGGTATCAATCAGTGTGTATTGCCGGCCATCACGTTCAAACGGAATCGCAACGCTGTCGCGGGTAGTACCAGGCTGGTCAAACGTCAGCATACGTTTTTCACCGAGCAGACGATTGATCAATGTTGATTTGCCGGCGTTGGGACGGCCGAGCATGGCGACCCGCAGGCTGTCATGCTCAGGTAATTCATCGGGCTCAGCGGCAGGAAGATCGGTAAACAGCAAATCCAGCAGTCGACTGATACCCTGTCCGCGTTTGGATGAAATGGCCAGCGGTGTTCCCATGCCCAACTGATAGAAGTCCGCGCTGACGATATCAGGATCCAGGCCTTCGGTTTTGTTGACGACCAGCTGGATATGGTCATGCATGGGTCGTAACAGTGCTGCCAGTGATTCATCTTCAGCACACAATCCGGTGCGGCCATCGACCAGCCAGAGAACCCGATCCGCTTCCCGTACAGCTTGCAGGCTCTGCTCAGTAACGCGTTCAGCCAGTGCTGCAGATTCGGCAGCTTCCATACCGAGCCCGCCGGTATCAACCAGCAAGGCACGTTGATCGTGATGACGAATTTCGCCAACCAGGCGATCGCGGGTAACGCCTGGACGATCATCGACCAGCGCAGTATCACTGCGCGTCAGATGATTAAATAGTGTGGATTTGCCGACGTTGGGACGGCCGACAATCGCGATGACAGCAGGCATGCGGCGTCTCCGGAATAGAATATAGCAGCCAGAACCGCTGGCTGGTTAATCAGTTGTCGCCAGGATGTTGTCTCTAGCGATAGCCGAGTGCAACCAGTTTGCCGGCAGTGGTATAGAAATAAACGGTCTCGTCGATACTGACCGGTGTTGCAATTATCGGACTCTCGTCAAGATTAATGCGGGCAGCAAATTCACCGGTCTCATAGTCAAGCCAGTGCACGTAGCCTTCAACATCACCGACAACAACATATGGTCCCACCCGTACAGGTGCAGAAATTGCTCTTGCCTGCAATGCGTCCTGATGCCATTGCGAATTACCGGAAATGACATCCAGCGCCCAGATATGACCATTATCGGCGGTAACGTATACGGAACCCTCATGAACACTCAGGCCGGCATAAGATGGAATGTTGCGATCCCAAAGTACCCGGCCACTGGTGATGTCGACTGCCGCCACCCGGCCCTGATAGGTTGATACATACGCCACACTGTTATGAATAACCGGTGTTGCATTGATATCGACCATGCGTTCCAGATCCGACCGGCCGCTGCCAATCGCAATGCGGGCTTCCCATATCGCGCGCCCCGTGTTGAGTTCAATTGCTGCCACACGGCCTTCATCAAACCCGGCAATAATCAGTCCTTCATGGATTACCGGTGCGCTGTTGCCGCGTAACGACAATGCCGGAACACTGCGGTCGAAAATCCACATGCGCTCACCGGTGGCACTGTCAAGCCCCGCCAGTTTGCCGTCAACACTGCGTACGACAACAATGTTGTTATCAACCTGCGGCGCAGCCAGTACTTCACTGGACATGCGTACGTTCCAGAGAATCTCGCCATTGGCCTTGTCAAGGGCAACAACCCTGCCGGTGCTGGTACCAGCAAGTACCAGTTCTTCACCCACGCCGGCAGCACTGGCGAGCGGCTCATCGGTATCGCGCGACCAGCGGATACTGCCATTGGCTGAATTCAATGCTGTGATATCACCGTTGCGCGAAGTGACATAAATACTGTCTTCAGTGACTGCCGGATTTAGCTTCAGATAAAGCTCATCGCTGCCGTCACCGATGTTGCGGCTCCAGCGGGTTACCACGTCTGCAGTGGGAGTAAATTCGACCAGCGGAGCCGGTGGTTCGGAGTTATCTTCACCGCCCATGAAATTACTGATGGTTTCGCAGCCGGAAAGCATTGCGGTTACCAGCAGCGCGGTGATAAATATGACGCTTTTTACAGCCATGTTATACATCCTCAGGCTGGCCAAGGTTATCCAGCTTGATTTCAAGTAGTTCGCGGCCGGCACTCCGTGGCGGCAGGCTGGTCAATGCGGTTTTATAGGCATCGCGGGCGGCACCCAGATCACCCTGGGCCAGTAGCGCGTCACCACGCAACTCTTCGTATTGGGCGGCGAAGCGATCAAACCCGGTCTGATCAATCATGGCCAGCACGGCATCAGGTTTGTCACTGGCAAGTAATACTTGTAGCAGTCGCAATCTGGCCGTATGGGTCAGTGACGGATCAGTGCTATTGTCTGTTGCCCAGCGCAGCTGTTCTTCTGCAACATCAAGATCGCCGTCTTCGACCGCCTGTTTGGCCAGCAGCATGGCGGCAAACTGGGCATAACTGGTTTTGGGATAATCATCAATTAGCTGTTGCGCGTTGCTGCGGACAGTATCAGGTTCACCTGCCTCGATAGCTGCCAGTGCATCCTGGTAAATCGCCGAGGCATTGATGGCCTGTGCTTCCTGATGCGACTGCCAGCCACGCCAGCCGAGAATGCCGCCGACGCCGAGCACTATGCCAATGATGACTGCTCTGCCATTTTCGCGCCACCATTCCTTGATGGCCTCTATCTGTTCTTCTTCTGTCTCAGCCAAAACCTTATCTCCTGCTATACCATTCGTTGAGTGTAAAAATTCTGCATTATACGCAATTACTGCAGGGCTATTGCTGCAATTTCAACCGCTTTCCGCGAGAGCAGTGCGCAAGCTGGCGCCCAGATCCGCCAGCCCGATACGGCGCTGCTCGCCCTGCTGGCGCAGCGGCTTGAGCGTGACACAATCTTCCGCCAGTTCCTCATCAGCGAGTACAAGCGCCAGTTCGGCGCCGGATTTATCGGCACGCTTGAACTGGCCTTTCAGGCTGCCACCACCACAGTGTGTAATCACGCGCAAACCGGGCAGCTCCTGCCGCAGTTGTTCAGCTATTGCCAGTGCGCGGGCCTGAGCCGCATTGCTGGTAACAATGTATACATGTGGGTGGCCACTGTCAGCGCCGCTCACAGGGGATTCGGCCAGCAGTTCCAGCAACCGTTCCAGGCCCATGGCGAAACCGATAGCCGGCGTTGGCTGGCCACCAACCTGTTCAATTAGCCGGTCATAACGGCCGCCGGCACAGACAGTGCCCTGGGCACCGAGCCGGGTTGTCGTCCATTCAAATACGGTGCGGTTGTAGTAATCGAGACCACGTACCAGCCGCGGATTTATTTGATAACTGATACCGATGTTATCGAGCATGCTGCACAGGCCGGCGAAATGTTCCGCTGACTCGCTGTCGAGGTGATCACTCAATGCCGGTGCATTCTTGATCAACATTTGCATGGCCGGGTTTTTACTATCAAGGATACGCAACGGATTTTGTTGCAGCCGGCGCTGGCTATCGTCATCGAGTTCATCACGATGGTCACTGAAAAACCCGATCAGCACCTTGCGATAGGCCTGCCGGGCAGCACTGTCCCCAAGCGAATTCAGTTCCAGTTGCAGATCATCAAGCCCCAGTACTGACCATAAGCGGGCGCACATGAGAATAAGTTCGGCATCTATGTCCGGCCCCGCTATGCCGTAGGCTTCAACACCAATTTGATGGAACTGGCGGTAGCGGCCCTTTTGTGGCCGTTCATGCCGGAACATCGGACCGAGATACCAGAGCCGCTGGGTCTGATTGTAGAACAGACCGTGCTGCAGACCGGCGCGGACACTGCCGGCTGTACCTTCCGGCCGCAGGGTGAGTTGGTCACCATTGCGATCCTCGAAACTGTACATCTCCTTGCTGACGATATCGGTATCTGCACCGATGGCACGCGCGAATAACTCGGTTTTCTCGACTATAGGCAGACGCAGTTCCTGGTAGCCATAACTGTCCAGCACCTGCACGATAATCTGCTCGAGTGCACGCCAGTGCCGGCTGCTGTCCGGCAGGATATCGCTCATGCCGCGTACGGCCTGAAGTTTGGCTGACAACAGAATAATCCTCTACGTTGAATGCACTGCTACGGAATGGAACTGCTGATCGTTATTCGCCAACCTGGAACCGGGCGACGCCCGATCGGGTGCTGGCTTCCAGATCGATCGGTTCGCCACGAAACTGCGCCTGTACACCATTGGCATTGCCTATGACCACATCAAGCGGCAGCGTGCCGGTAAAACGCAGCTGTTCGCCGGCAGTTGTCAGCCCCATATACAGCCGGGTGCCATTGGCGTCCTGAATTTCAATCCAGGATTCCGAGTTCACATCCAGTACCAGCGCCGGGGCGTTGGTGATCTCGCCAGCATCGGCAGCCGGAGCAACCGGTGTTGTGTTATCTGCCGGGGTCGTGGCATTGGCAGTATCAGCAGGCTCATTTGTGCTGCTATCGGCCGTGGTTGCAATTGTCTGATCTTCGCCAGTCATCAGGCTAACGTTGTCGCTGTCCGTATTTGTATCGACAGGATCCAGGCGTGTGATTTGCGGGTGACGAATAACACGAATCGGATAATCGAGGCCGGCCGGCTGTTCCAGTGTTTCAATGGACTCCTGTGTTGGCTTTATGCTGTCGGCTTTGTCGGTTGTAGTTTCATTACTACTTGTGGTTTTTGACCACAAGTCGAAGGACAAGTCATCCTGAACATTGCGACTCTGCCACCAGGCCAGCAACAGCAATACCAGTCCGAGGCTGATGATAAATGTGAATATCTGCACCGGCCGATCCGAACTGCTGACCTGGCTGGCCGGGCGCGCAGACATTTCGATTCTGGGTTCATGCTGCTCAGTATGACCATAGGCCGTGACAAGCTGGTCGCCATCAAGCCCGAGTAGCTTGGCATAGTTACGCAGGTAACCTCGTACATAAGTGGGTGCCGGCAATTGATCGTAAGCGCTGTTCTCTATGGCCTCGACCGTGCTGACCTGCAGATGCATTTGCATGGCGGCATCCTGGATTTTCATGCCACATGCCTCCCGCGCCGCTTTCAATTGCGGCCCGGGAGCCGGCAGGCTGTCAGGATTTTCTGTGGTTTCGTTATGCATGGGGATATGCGGTATTAACGGATACCGGCCGCGCGGACCTGGGCGGCTTCACTGGAATCCGGAAAGCTTGATCGCAATAACAAGACATAACTGGAGACAGTGTCGGCATCGCCCAGCTCGCGTTCAATGCGAATGCCCAGCCAGAGACTGCGCGCAGTCTGCGGGGCAACGGCCAGATAACGCTGCAGATAGCCACGTGCCGACAGGTATTCGCCATTGTTGTAACTGATATCAGCCATCTGCAGTAATGCCGTAGGAATATCGGGACGGACCTCCAGGGCTTCACGGAAAAATTTCTCTGCTTCGGCCGTGTTGCCGGCTTCCAGCGAACAGGTTCCGGCATTTGTCATTGCAATTTCGGGGGTATCATAGAGCGGGTTGGAGCGGGCCCGGGCAAATGCCTTGATACCCTCTTCATGACGCTGTTGACCACACAGAAACTGGCCGTAGGTATTCAGCACGGTTGAGTCATTTGGTGCCAGGCTGAGGGCTTTTTTAAAATTTTTCTCGGCTTCCTGTGGCTGTCTCATGCGTTGATGCAGCAGACCTAGATAGTTGTAAGCCTGCGGATATTCCGGATCCATATCACGTGAACGTTTCAACCGTTCAAGCGCCCTTTCATAGTTGCCGTCACGCATGTAGGCGACACCCAGACGCAGATTGGCTTCGGCGGCCGGATTCGGATCATAGCTGGGCTGGTATTCACCATCATCATTGTTACTGACAGGACTGATACCCGTCCCGGCGCAGGCAGAAAGTAACAGCAGGCTGAGTAATACGACATACATTCGATAAATCATGCGTAAGGCTGTCCTGTCGTTGTGGTCTGGGCGGATTCAGCTACTTGCTGATGGCGTTTGGCACGCGCCAACACTTTACCCACCAGCTGTCCGCAGGCGGCGTCAATATCATCACCGCGGGTTTTGCGCGTGACGGTCACGAGGCCTGCCTGTAACAGAATGTCCCTGAATTGGCTGATGGTTGCAAGCGTCGAGCAGCGATAAATCGTATTCGGAAACGGATTGAACGGGATCAGGTTCAGCTTCGCCGGTACACCACGCAGCAGTTTTACCAGTTGCCGGGCATGTTCCGGCTGGTCATTAATACCGGCCAGCATCACATATTCAAACGTTGTCGGTTCACCACCACGTGCCTCTGCAAACCGCTGGCAGGCGGCCATCAATTCTTTCAATGGATGTGTCTGGTTGATCGGAACGAGTTCATTGCGCAGCGTATCGTTCGCTGCATGCAGCGAGACCGCGAGTGCGGCCCGCGAGTCCTGTGCCAGTTTGTCCATGTACGGCACCAGACCGGACGTACTGACCGTGACACGCTTGCGGGCGAGGTTATAGCCATGGTCATCGAGCATGATATCAATGGCACTGATGACATTGTCGTAGTTCATCAGTGGCTCGCCCATACCCATGAACACAACATTGGTGATCGGCCAACGGCCATTCTGTTGCCGCGGCAGACGCTGGTTTGCCAGCCACAACTGACCGACGATCTCGGCAACGGAAAGATTACGATTGAATCCCTGTTTCGCGGTTGAGCAGAAGCTGCAATTCAGCGCACAGCCGACCTGTGATGACACACATAACGTGCCGCGATCGTTTTCCGGAATGAACACAGTTTCAATCGAGTTCTGGCCATCGACCCGCAACAGCCATTTGTGTGTGCCATCAACCGAGGATTGTTCCGTGACGATCTCCGGGGCCTGTGCGCAGGTATTGGCTTTCAGCGTCTCGCGCAGCGGCTTGCTGATATTGGTCATGGCGTCGAAGTCGGCAACGCCCTCATGGTGCAACCAGCGGATTAGCTGTGTGGCCCGAAACGGCTTTTCGCCTTGTTCAGCGAAATACGCCGCCAATGCCTGCCGGTCGTAATCGAGCAGGTTGATGCGGGTAGCGTTAGCGGGAGTCGTCATCATGGCAGCCGGGTGGATGTGCCGCGCTATGCGGGACGCTTGCAGATCTCGTCGGATTTGAAGAAAAATTTGATTTCGCGTGCGGCGCTTTCAGTGCTGTCGGAGCCGTGCACGGCGTTATCGGCACTGTCCGGATTGCTCTCGTTGTAGGCAAAGTCATAGCGGATGCTGCCGGGTTCGGCATTGCGCGGCATGGTCGCGCCCATCAGCTCGCGGTTTTTGCTGACCGCGTTTTCGCCTTCCAGCACCTGGATCATGACCGGGGCCGAGATCATGAAATCAACCAGTTCACCGTAAAATGGCCGTTCCTTGTGCTCGGCATAAAATTCTTCAGCCTGGGCACGGCTCAGTTGCTGCATTTTTGCCGCAATAATACGCAGACCATTTTGTTCAAAACGGCTCAGAATCTGGCCGATGACATTTTTGGAAACGGCGTCAGGTTTGATAATCGACAGGGTTTGCTCAATGGTCATGCAAAAAACTCCATAAATACTTAAATTAAGTGAATAAAAACAGGTCGGAATTAGCCACAGGACTAGTCTGTGGCAGCTAAATCCTTAATTATACGGGTAAATCATGACACTTGAAATACGGCGGCAGGCAAACAGGCTGATTCTGCGGTTGCCGGCCGAGACGTTGGCCGGTTTCAGGAGGAATTTTCGGGCAATCCCGGATAATCCGGGCCAGGCGGGTAAGCGTTACTGTCAGTCCCAGCGGTCATCGCGAACCTGCACCATGCCATTTTCGACCCGTACCGGGAAGGTGGTGGTCGGTTCGTAGGCAGGCGGGGTCAGGGCTTCACCGGTCTTGATGCAAAAGCGGGCACCATGGCGCGGGCAAATAATCTGGTCACCGTCGAGCAGTTCTTCCGGGCTGAGACCGCAGCCGAGCATGGGGGAACCGTCGTGGGTGCAGACATCTTCAATCGCATAAAACTCGCCATCAATATTGAATACGGCGATCGGGGTATCGTCGACGTCCACCAGTTTGGCCCCGCCGGCCGTCAACTCGCTGGCCGCAGCCACGTCTTTCCAGTCACTCATTT
>JBBDSJ010000041.1:0-45690 GCA_040905025.1 Gammaproteobacteria bacterium | reverse complement strand
TGACCAGGTCGCCGCTTGATTCAACTTGCCAAACACCACATTTGACAATAACTCAAAATTCCAGAATATAATCTAAACTAATCTGCTTAATCTACAATGTTTCTACGGAGGATAAATAAAACATATGGCACACTTTGCTGGACATATACCAGATAACCATGCAGATTCGGCACAGGATAGTGCAAAAATAATCTGCATCCACTCCGTCAGGTTAGTACATAGTTAGATTTCTCCATGGCTAATTCTAAGCTCACGAGCAAGCAGATATCTGAGTTGCGACCATTAGAAGGAGCGCTTCAGTCTGCTGTCCGATCAGGCCAGGCGGAAACAGCTATCGAGATCGCGACTCAAATACAATCATTATTCCCAAATGATAGGCAGCATCATCGATTATTGCGTGCAAAGCTTTGGGCATTTGAAGCATGCTTAGATGCCAATAGAATAACTTATGCGGCGAATGGATTTATAGGCATAAGGAAACTGTCGGGTCATACCACCAGATTGTATCTGGAAGCATCGAGTCTTTTGGCCGTTTGCTACTTGAGACAGAAAAAAATTCCTGATGCGAAGAAGCTAATTTCTTCCGTTGTAAAATCTATCAACAACATTACATCAGACCGTACGCGCAGACAATTTCAGAAACGACTTATTGAACGTATAGAACAAGAATGCATTCTTGCAGAATTGATTGGTACTTCAGATGCTACAATGGATCAGCTTGAAGTTCAGGAGAAGGCGGTATTATTGCTCCAGAGAAGCAGCGATGACGAAATCTTCAAATTAATAGGGAATAGTGTTCCTGCCCCAAGCTTAAAACTATTATCGGATGTTCGTGATTACTCAATTAAACAACTTCCTGCGCCTGATAGGATAATGCTGCCCCCTCCTGAAAAAGCTGAAGCACCAAAAAGCGTAGGGAAAACAACCTTTGCATTAATTCAACGCCTTGTCTGGAAAACTTTTTGCGCTCCAGATAGTGGCATATATAAATTATGGTCACAACGTGTACCAAAGGTATTCAACGAGGGCTACTTCTCAGCAGCAGTAGTAACTACGTTTGGAGAATATCGTATCGGGGGGACTTTAATTGCAAGTGGTGTTGCTGCATTAATAATGAAGTATACAGCCGAGGAGTTTTGCGAAATAGCAAAACCAAAAGGGATAATGATTGGTCGTGATGAGAAAGACACAGGAATCTAATTACGCCCCAGCGGACGCCAAAAAGCGGCGTCCGCTGGGCTTAGCCGTTGGACTGCAAGAAAACCTGATATGTCACTAGTAATCGAGTAGCCTCGTGAGAGAAGAACGTCAAAATAAAGCCTACGAATTCCTCGCTTCGAAGAAAGGGGAAGTTTTCGACGTTAATGAATTGGCTGCTGCGACAGGTTGGGCGGCCACCAGTGTCCGCACCTACATCGCCAAGAAGTGGAGAAGCTTTCTTAACCGAGAAGGACCAAACAGATACCGAGTAACATCATTTCCATTTACGCCTGAAGAGTTCATAAACCTACAAACCCAGGCTGCTCCCATTCAAGTTCTTCAACCTACTTATGATTATGATGTTACGCTCTCTTTCGCTGGTGATGATCGTCAATACGTTGAACGAGTAGCTGCCGCTCTAAATGAATTGGGAGTACGCGTGTTCTACGACCGATACGAAGAAGTCGATATGTGGGGAAAAAATCTATACGAACACCTTGATGAAGTATACCGGCAACGAGCGAGGTTCTGTGTGATCTTTATCTCTACCCACTACGCGAACAAGCTCTGGACCAATCACGAGAGAAGAAGCGCCCAGGCACGTGCCTTCGAAGAGAAGGCTGAGTACATTCTACCAGTACGGTTTGACAATACCGAGGTTCCAGGTATGTTACCTACGACAGGTTACGTAGACGGCAATAATAGAAGTCCTGAAGATTTGGCGCTTCTCCTGGCGAGGAAGACGGGTCTCGATACAGATTTAGAAGGAATGCTGCAATACCTCCGTGAATTTCTGACTGATTATTCAATCGAGCTAAACGGAACGGCTGTTCGATTTCAATGCGAAAGTGAAGGCTACGATAGCGCATTTCCAACGAGACTACTTGTCGAGATGTACCGGGAGGATATGCTTGACAGCATGTTTTTGATGCCCGCAATTGTTCCATGGTAACGCAATCCAACAAATGCTTCGAGCGGACGTTGTGGAATCGCAAATTATTTCCAAGGTTTCTTGATCCACCCACCCAAGCGTTACGTTAGACGTAATCACTAGAAAATACTGAAGAGGAAATCCGATATGGCAAAAGCATCGATCACGCTACCTAATGGTACGGTAGTAAACATTGAAGGTACGCCGGAAGAGGTGAAGCATCTTCTTGAATTCTACTCTGGCCAACCAGCAGAAACACCACGTCTCCATTCCACAAAGAAATCCACATCTAAAAAGAAAGCGACAAAGAAAGCCGAGACGGGATCCGAAAGTGTAGATTATGCCAAAATAGTTAATCTTATTAAGGAATGTGAAGAAGCAGAAGCTATTGAAGAACAAATACTTGACAGGGCAAGCCAGGTGAATCGCGCGCTTTTGCCTCTGTATATCGTTCATGAATATCTCGCTAACGACCATAAATTGACATCCGGCGAAATAAGCAAAGTAACCACTGATCTTGGGATACCAATATCACAACCAAATGCCTCCCGCACACTATCTGGCACAGCATCGCGTTATGTAATCGGGGATAAAGTAAAGAAAAAGGGGCAACCTGTTAGATACAAGCTCTCTCGTCGTGGTGTAAAGTATTTAAAGGCGGTATTGGAGGGTACGGAGAGTGGAGAGTAGATCTGGATTCGCCCGCGCGATAGGTAACTTGTCCTTATCTCATGTAGAAAGAGCGACAGCATTTCTCTGGTATTACAGACAGACGCAGGAGTTTGAAGAAAGAACTGCCTCTGAACTAGCTAATGACCTACATGAAGAAGGATTCCCAAAGCCTAATGTAACACGGCTGCGGGGCGATCTCGCAAAAAACAAATACACTGTTAGAGGGCGCCGGGCCGGATCATATCAGCTTGATGTTCGTAGGTTAATGGAACTAGATGAAAAATATGAAAGTCGCCTTAAGTTAAAAAAAGTAGAAGTTTCAGATGTAATAATTCCAAGTGAATGGGTGAAAGGAACTCGGGCTTATTTGGAAAAAATGGCACACCAAATAAATGGAAGTTATGAATACGGTTTTTTTGACGGTTGTGCAGCTTTATCTAGGCGTCTCATGGAATCTTTATTGATTGAAATATACATATCCGGAAATAGAGTTCATGAGATACAAAATAATGGAGTCTTTTTTGGATTGGAAAAACTGATAGCTACAGTGCGCGCGGATAAAAAGGTAAATCTAAGTCGAAATACACCAAAGACTATGACCGAAATCAAACAACTTGGTGACACTGCGGCCCATGACAGGGTTTATATCACTCAGCAGCAAGATATTGATGACGTAAAAGCAAAGTATCGAAGAATGATCCAAGATTTACTAAATGCTTCCGCGCTAGGTAAATAATATACTGAGACAGACCACGATAAATCTATTTCCCGATTGTCCGTATATGCAGGGGATTTAGTAAATTGGAAATAAGTCTGGCAAGGATGGAAGAAACGCCCGCTTTCGAGGGCGTTGTCATATCTGTCCGGGTATCAACGGTTGTCATACCTCCTCAGAAATTAACTGGCCAAGGCTACAGCAATCCTGTGGCATTGCTATCCCCCAAATGAGGTATGCGGTGTTTCAGGGACAGCCTACTAATTTATGGCTTACACAGGACGCAGCTGCCAATTAAGTCCCTAAAATTCCAGAATATAATCTAAACTAATCTGCTTTACCTACAATATTACTACGGAGGATACATAAAACATATGGCACACTTTGCTGGACATTTACCAGATAACCGTGCAGATTCGGCACAGGATAGCGTAAAAATAACCTGCATCCACCCTGTCAGGTTAATACGTAGTTAGATGCTATTTGGGAGACCTCAGTGCCAGAACTAAACGAAGGCGACAAGAAGCACTGCCGAGATCGGGCGTTCTACGCGTATGGGACAGGTCGAATATTTGAGAAGCGTGCCCGAACATTGTCTAGGCAGCGCCATCTGATTACCTTCTTGGGCATAGCTGTGCCGTTGGTTGTTGGTGGCACCGTCCTTTCATTCGGAACGGATCAGAGCTTTGTTCCATGCCTGTTTGTCATTGCCGGCGTTCTAATGATTTTGCAGCTCGTGGTCTCCGTCTGGTCCCTTGTCGCAAGGTGGGATGAAAGGTACTCCTATGCTGTCGGAGCGTCTCAATCCAATACCAAACTCTACAATGACTGGAAAGCAGTACTGGATAGAACTCCAAATAACGCCAGTGAAAAGATCAAAGAGCTTGATGCGGAAGACCAGCGTCAGGAGGCCACTGACGTCGCCCAACACATCACGGACAAAGAAAAGCGCTTTGCTATGCGGTCGACGCTTTTCTATATGAAGTTATCTTGTCTGACTTGCAGCGAAACCCCTCAATCCATGAAATCATCAAAGTGTGATACCTGCGGAAACTTCTAGGAGGAAAGTATGAACAAGAACGTAGCAGCTGTTTTAAAAGGCTATTTGGCCCTGTCAACCTCGGACAGGTCAGAGTTCATCGACGATCTAAACAAGTATCAAAAAGGCAATCAAGAACTTAGGAAGTCGCTGAACGAAGACGTCACCCGAACCGTGAAAAGTTCGGTGAACTTTGGGCCTTCTCCTGGAGGATGTCCCTGCTGTGGCAAATAGCATCTAACACTTATGACGCAGATGCAGGTTCTGGAGTGCGTTGATGGAAAGTTGGTGGGATATCGGTGAAGGACGGGGGTATCACGGAAACGAGCTTGCGCTCTATCAGATTACGTGTGCCTTCTGTTTGGAGCGCGGCAACTGGCAGCGCGTCTCCCACCATGAGAAGAAACAACCTAATGCCGAGAAGCGACTTAATTTCGACACGTTTGAATGTGGGAACTGCAAGGGGTACGTTCTTGTGTTGTGGTCGGCTGGGGATCGGCTTCATGACTACGAAGTTCTCCCCTGGCCCCTAAAGCTTGAGAACTATCCAGACTACTGGCCAGAAGCTGTTGGGCGGTACTGGCTTCAGGCGAAACGTAACCTCCGGGACCAAAACTGGGATGCCGCAGCGCTTATGGCCCGTAGCGCTTTGCAAGTCGCGTTCCGGGAGAACGGTGCTCAAGGTCGGACGCTAAAAGAAGAAACCGACGATCTGGCCCAGAAGGGCATTCTGCCGCCAATTATGCGCGAGTGGTCTGACCATGTCCGAGAGCTTGGAAATGACGCCGCGCATCCCGCTCCGGCTCAGGAGGCGACCGCTCCACAAGATGCACGCGATATCGTACGATTTCTCGACTTTCTCTTGCGATATCTCTATACGCTACCCTATGAGATTCAACAATACCGTGGGCGTGCAGAGGTTCAGGAATAATGCCTCATCACAACGTCTCCAAGGCGACGCACTGACGCGCGCTTGAGGTGCGCCGTTATACGCCATGAAGAAATATATGCCTAGCTTTAACACAGTGCTGATGCTCTCCTCAGCCATAATTTTGCTGGGTGTTTCTTCTGTATTTGGTTATATGGCCATGGCAACTGAAATGGGACTCTCAATATTGGCGGGGGCTTTGGGCATGGCTTTCTCGAATATTGATAAAATTGCGGAATTCAGCGGGGCAGGGTTTTCTGCAAAAATGAAAGACCAAATGCAAGCAGTAATTGATAAGGAAACAGAGCCAGATCTAGATCAAAAATTAGAGGACTTACCTGAAGAACTAATTAGGCTTGAAGCAGAGGACGAACATGTTCAGGAAGCACTTCTGGCCCTTACAAATGGCAAATATACATGGCGTTCAGTAGGTGGTATTGCAAAAGCAACATCCCAAAAACCCAGCGATGCATTAAACACATTAGAACTTTTACAAAGAGAGGGGTATGTAGAAGAAAGCCGCACCAATTCTGGCTCACAAATTTGGAAACCAACAGTGCGTGGTTCAATTATTGGAGCTATAATTGAACTTCAAAGAAAAAAATTGGGGAAGTAATCGGTATATACCGGGACAGACCACGATAAATCCATTTCCTGATTGGCCATATATACAAGAGGTTTGTTAAGGATTCGTCAGGGTCATGAGTAATCGGGGACGTACCACAGTAATTATTGGTTCAAAAACGCCTCATTGGCAACACCGGCCTGTTTTAATATGGCCTTGAGTGTGCCTTCCGGCATATCGCCGGGATGATTGGGGATGGTGGTATAGCGGTGGGTATCGGGGTTGTACCAGATCTCGTGTGAGCCTGCAGCCTGACGGTCAAACTCAAAGCCCAGGTTCTTTAGCCGTTTTATGATCTGCCGGTATTTAAATCCGGATAATCGTCCCATTCAGCCGCTGACCACCAGCGGGTAATCGAATGAGTCCCCGGTTTGCTTGAGTGGGCGATGGTCGTGACGTTCGGTCTGCGCTTCCAGGAGTTTCTTGGCGACATCCCGAGCGATCTCGAGGGTCTCGGTCACGGTACGCCCCTGGGCGACGAGGCCGGGGATGTCGTCCGTGGTGGCGAGATATACGCCTTCCGGTAGTTTCTCGATATGTAAATTCACAATCTGTTCCATCGCGTTATTCTCTTGTAGTAAACGACCTTATTCCAGAACCGTATTCATATTCAATAATCATCCCTTGAACCGGTTCCTCGCGGAGCGTGGCCAAGCGGTCTTGAAAGTCCATAGCGGGCAGAATGCATTGTTGGAACATGGCTACTTATAAGCCCTGCATTCTAAGTGTTTACTGAAAGATAGCACAAATGCATATGGAAACATACCGGGACAGACCACGATAAATTCATTTCCCGATTGGCCGTATATGCAGGGGATTTATTAAATTGGAAACAAGACTGGCAAGGCTGGAAGAAACGCCCTCTTTCGAGGGCGATGTCATATCTGTCCGGGTATCAACAGTTGTCAGGGGTTTTTAATGGGCAGGATTATTCAGTAACGATTGACCAGGGATTCAGTTGTGCCTTCCCCAATACAGCGACCTGTCCACTTTGCCTGTGCTCCCTGCGGGCAAATTGCATAGGCGGGAGTCAGGGGCAGTCCCTTGCCGGTTTATATTTATCGTAAAAAGTCTAATTTAATTGGACATTTACAAATTATCTTAAACTAATTGCTGGACATAGTTTATATTTAAGCTATTTTGTCCAGTATGAATAGACAAAATGGCAATAAATTAAACCAACTGCTGACAAACTGGCCTCCCGGCACCGTTGCTGTCCAGCCGTGGCTGAATGAGCAGGAAATATACCGGCAACTGGCGGATGCCTATTGCAAAAGCGGCTGGCTGGAAAGGCTGGGCCGGGGTGCGTTTGTGCGCCGGGGTGATAAGGTTGACTGGCTTGGTGCCTTGTATGCGTTGCAAACCCGGTTGGGGCTCAGCATCCACCCAGGGGCGCAAACCGCGCTGGCTATGCGCGGTCTGGCTCATTATTTAATGCTGGGAAAAAATCAAACGGTCATCCTGTTTGGTGCGCCTAAGGAAACCTTGCCCGGCTGGTTTTCCGAAGGTCCGTGGCAGGAAAAGTTTATCTGTGTGAATACGGGGCTATTTGAAAATGCCGGCCCATCGGGATTAACACAATATAAACGGGACAACTATTCCATAACGATATCTGCACCGGAACGCGCCATGATGGAATTGATATACCTGTTTCCGAAATATGTAGTAGCCGAGGATTTGGATGTGGCGATGGAAAGCATGGCCACGCTCAGGCCAAAACTGGTGCAACAACTGCTGGAATCCTGTCAGTCAGTGAAAGTTAAACGCTACTTTATGTGGCTGGCTGAATATCATCAACACGGCTGGCTGAAGAAACTTGATATCAGTAAAATAAATTTTGGCAGCGGTAAACGCGTGTTTATAAAAGGTGGCCGTCTCGACGGCAAATACCAGATAACTGTGCCACTGGATAAAAACCGGGAAAAAGATTAAAGGGAGTCAGGAATGGATCAAATGTATCTGGCCCAGGCGGGGTTGCTGTTGCAATGTTTACCGGCAATCAACAAACAGACCGACTTCGCATTGAAAGGCGGCACGGCGAGCAATCTCTTTGTACTGGATATGCCACGTTTATCAGTTGATATTGATTTAACCTGGTTACCGGTTGGGCCTCGTCAACAAACGCTGGAACAGATCGAATCAGCTTTGCAACAAATCAGTGAGGATATCAGCCGTGCTTTATCAGAAGTTAAAATAACTACAGGGAAACAGGATAAGTTCATTGTGAAACTTACGGTTACCACACCAAAGGCACAAATCAAGATTGAGCCCAATACTATCCTGCGTGGCGGCGTCTATCCTGCTGAAGTCCGTGATCTTTGCCCAAGCGCGGAAGAGACATTTGAAATGTCGGCTTCGGTGCAAACTCTTTCAAATGCTGATCTGTATGGCGGAAAAATATGTGCTGCACTGGACAGGCAACATCCCAGAGATTTGTTCGATATTTATCACTTGTTCAATAATGGCGGGATCACTGATGATATTCGCCGTGCATTTATCATTTACCTTGCGAGTCACACACGGCCGGTTCACGAATTACTTGATCCGGCACGTCAAAATATCAAAGGTATTTTTGATAAACAATTTCAGGGCATGGCTGTTGAAGCCATTGACCTTGATACACTACTGGATACCAGAGAAACATTGATTAACACCATCAATGAGATTTTGGAAGAAGATGAAAGAAAATTCCTGGTCTTGATAAAAGAAGGGCGCCCGGACTGGACACTCATGCCGCTGGAAGGAATTGAACAGTTACCGGCATTGCAGTGGAAATTGCAGAATATCAGGAAAATGGATAGTAAAAAACATAATAAGATGCTGAACAAACTTAAAGAGACGTTGGGACTTTAAAATATTGGCAATCATGACCATGTGTACTAACCGGAGAACATGATGGGACATAAAAAAATACCCGCGGTAACGGTCACTTATGCCCGGAACGGCAGCTCGAAACAGTCCAATGAGCTGGGTATGCGTGTCATGCAGGCGCGGGCCTTTGAGAAACGTGGCGAACAATATCTGCTGATTAAATCACCGCCCGCGTCCGGTAAAAGCCGTGCGCTGATGTTTATCGCACTGGACAAACTCCATAATCAGGATGTTAAAAAAGCCATTATCGTTGTGCCGGAAAAATCCATCGGTGCCAGCTTCAACAGCGAACCCTTAAGCCAATACGGCTTTTATTGGGACTGGGAAGTGTCGCCCAAATGGAATTTATGCAATGCGCCCGGTGAAGACGGTGGCAAGGTCAATTCGGTCAAGGCCTTCCTGGACAGTGATGACCGGGTACTGGTTTGCACCCATGCCACATTCCGTTTCGCGGTGGATCGTTATGGCGTAGAAGCCTTTGATGATTGCCTGATCGCCGTCGATGAATTCCACCATGTCAGTGCCAACCCCGATAACAAACTGGGTGCGCATCTGGGGCAGTTCATCACCCGCGACAAGGCGCATATTATCGCCATGACCGGTTCCTATTTCCGGGGCGATGCCGAAGCGGTGCTTTCGCCACTGGATGAGGCCAGGTTTGATACGGTCACCTACACCTATTACGAACAGCTCAACGGTTACGACTATCTCAAGACCCTGGAGATTGGTTATTACTTTTATTCCGGTTCCTACGCCGATGACATTTTGAACGTACTGGACCCGAATGAAAAAACCATCATTCATATCCCCAATGTCAATGCCCGTGAAAGCACCAAAGACAAAATCAAGGAAGTCGAGCATATTATTGAAGAACTGGGTGACTGGCAGGGCACCGATCCTGAAACAGGGTTTCATCTGGTGAAGACAGCAAACGGCAAGGTGCTGAAAATCGCTGATCTGGTGGATGATGAGCCGGCCAGACGCGATAAAATCTCGGCATCATTGAAACGTCAGGCAACCAACGTAGACCGTGATCATGTGGATATCATCATCGCCCTGGGTATGGCCAAAGAAGGTTTCGACTGGATCTGGTGCGAACATGCGTTGACGGTAGGTTACCGTTCCAGCCTGACCGAGATTATCCAGATCATCGGGCGCGCCACCCGTGATGCGAAAGGGAAAACCCATGCACGTTTTACCAACCTGATTGCCGAGCCGGATGCCTCGGAAGAGGCCGTTACCGATGCGGTCAATGATACCTTAAAGGCCATTGCCGCCAGTTTGCTGATGGAGCAGGTACTTGCGCCAAAATTCAACTTCACACCTAAAAACAGCCAAAGTGCTCCCGTGCAAGGCTTTGACTATGGCGAAAAGGGCTATGATCCCAATGGCAGCAATGTCGGTTTTAATGAAGCCACCGGCCAGTTTCAGATAGAGATTAAAGGGCTGGTCGAACCAAAGAGCAAGGATGCACAACGTATCTGTCAGGAAGACCTGAACGAGGTGATTACCGCCTTTGTGCAGGATAAAACCGCGCTTGAACGCGGCCTGTTTGACGAGGAAATGATCCCGGAAGAATTAACCCAGGTACGCATGGGCAAGATTGTAAAAGACAAATACCCGGAACTGGATGCAGAAGACCATGAGGCCATTCGCCAGTACGCGATTGCCGCGTTAAATCTTACCCAGAAGGCCAAAGAGATCATTAATCAGGGCGAAGATTCAGCACCCGGAGGCAGTACCGCTTTTGTCGATGGTGTCAGGAAATTTGCCATGGACGTGCGCGACCTGGATATTGATCTGATCGACCGCATCAACCCGTTCAGCGAGGCGTATGCGATTCTCGCCAAGGCGATGACGGAAAACAGCCTGAAGCAGGTTGCCGCGGTGATTGCCGCGAAAAAGGTGAATCTCAGCGAGGAAGAAGCACGGGAGCTGGCGATGCGGGCCGTGAAGTTCAAGAAAGATCGTGGTCGCTTGCCGGAATTAACGTCTCCCGATCCGTGGGAAAAACGCATGGCGGAAGGTATCGCTTTCCTTGCCCGCAAGGTAGCCGAGGAAAACAATGGCTGAAAAATCAAACAAGGAGCTGTTGGAGGAACTGGGCGTTGATCTGACCCTCGTCAGGAAACCCGCCAGATCACCCCGCGAGGAACGCATTATTGCCGGCTTTGAGGAAATCCAGCGCTTTGTTGAAGAGCACGGACGCTTACCTGCGCACGGTGAAGATAAGGACATCTTTGAACGCCTGTATGCCACGCGCCTGGATCGCATTCGTTCACTGGATGAATGCAGGGATTTGCTTGCCGATATGGATCATCAAGGCTTGCTTACTGTTACCACCGGCGTTTCAGAGCCGGCAGGGGAATATAAAAGTGATGAAGAACTGCTGGCAGAGCTGGGCGTACATCCCTCCAAAGAAAACGATGTTACCATCCTCAAGCACGTGAAGCCACGGGCACAAGTGCGAGCGGCAGAAGAAATCGCCAGCCGGACACCCTGCGCAGACTTCGACAAATTCAGACCGATCTTTGACGCGGTACAGCAAGAGCTGAAAAGTGGCGTCAGGATTACCCGGCCATTTAAAGACAATGCCGAAATCAATAAAGGCAATCTGTTCATACTTTCAGGACAAAAAGTCTACGTGGCCGAGGTCGGGGAAGAATTCATCACCGAGTATGATCGGAAAGACCGTCGCCTTCGCGTCATTTTCGACAATGGCACGGAAAGCGATATGCTGCTTCGCTCGCTGCAAAGGGCGTTAAATAAAGATGAACATGCCCGTCGCATTACAGAAAAGGATTTTGGTCCACTGTTTTCATCCGTAACCGATGAAGAGGATACCGCGAGTGGTACGATTTATGTACTCAGGAGCAAATCCGAGCATCCCGTTATCGCTGAGAATCGAAACTTGATTCACAAAATTGGCGTGACCGGCGGTAGTGTGAAAAGGCGCATCGCCAACACCGGACTCGACCCCACCTTTTTAATGGCGGATGTTGAAATCGTCGCAACCTATGAACTCTACAACATCAACCGCACCCGGCTCGAAAACATCCTGCATCGATTCTTTGAACCGGCCAGGCTGGATATTCAGATTACCGATCGATTCGGCAACCCGGTGACGCCCAAAGAATGGTTTCTGGTTCCATTGTTTATCATTGATGAGGTGGTGGACAAGATAAAAGAAGGAACGATAGGTAAGTATATTTACGATATCGACTCAGGTGCGTTGGTTGAAAAGTGATCTGTGTTTCGTTTTAAATTAGTCTGAGTAAGTTACACTAAGCTGCAGCGCCTGGATTCCGGCAGATGTTTTTCACTCAGTTGTGCCGGTATTCTCCGCGAATAAGTTCAAGCAAATGGCTTTCACGGTGAGCAACCTGCGCTACAACAAGGGGGCAATGGAATACGTCCATCTCGATTGTGAGCTGACTCCCTTGGAGGAGGATGATGAGTGAACTCCAAGGGCCGTTTTGTATGCCGGACTTTTGCCGGGGTTGGTTGTGCATCGTCCTGCATTGTACTGCAAAATGGGCAACGGGCGTTTCGGTATTAGTTAATTAAAACAATAAGTTACAGGTTAAAATGTTAACTACGAACCAGGGGGTCGGAGGTTCGAATCCTTCCGAGCGCGCCAAATCAACAAAGAAAGGGTAGCCACAAGGCTACCCTTTCTTTGTTGATTCCAAACTTTCCGTCATGCCGGGCTTGACCCGGCATCTGCCATACAGGGACGTATAAATGCCGCGTACCCAGAGGGCATAATAATGCGCAGGATGCGCGGGAGCGGCCAGTAAATAATTGTTTCGACTGGCCGCTCCTGCGCATCCTGCGCTCGCGGCATTAATACATCCCTGTATGGCAGATGCCGGCCATCGCCGGAATGACACGTTTTTATTCATCCCGAGACCATCTAATCATTAATGATTATCGAGACCATTTTTAGCTAACCGATCACAGCGTAGTGATTTTGTCACTTCGCTGCTTTTTAAGGAACCTCTGAATTGATCAGAGATTTCTAATATATACGTTTACAAGGAATCGCCTTTTGAAATTTTACCGGTTTAATTGACGGGCAGGTGTGGAAAACCTTTCAATGGTCCCAGCGTGTGCTGGTCATGTTTCGAAGTCGGTTCACTTTGTACATAACAGCATAACAATTGTCCCAGGGCCTGAAGACTGCGTATATGGCAACGCTCATAGCCGTGCGTTGCATCAGCACCAAAACACAGCAGTGCTGTGCGGATGTCGTTGCCGGCCTCGAGTGCTGAAGCACTGTCGGAACGGTAATACTTGAAGACATCACGCTTGTGATTAATGCCGTGTTCCAGACACAGATTGATCAGCTTGTGACTCAGGTGATAATCAAACGGGCCACTGGAGTCCTGCATGCCGATAGTGACGCCGAATTCATCGGTGCTTTGTCCCGGTGCAACCGGCCCGGTATCAATGGATACCATTTCCGAGACATCCTGATGCAATACTGCCGAGGCGCCGGAGCCGACTTCTTCACTGATGGTGAAGAGTAGATGGCAGTCAACCGGCAACGACAGTTCCTGTTCCTTGACCGCCTTGGCCACCGCCAGCAACACTGCAACTCCGGCCTTGTCATCAAGATGACGGGAATTGATAAATCCGGACTCACTGATGTCGGGTTGCGGATCAACAGCGATGAAATCACCGACATGGATGCCCAGATTCCTTAAATCATCACGACTGAACGCCAGTTCATCGACGCGCAATTCAACATTTTCCCAGGTTACTGGCAATGTATCGACTTCGGTATTGAATGCATGACCGGATGCCTTGACCGGCAGTATCGTGCCGCGGTAAGGCGCATCATCAGAATAAATCGTAACGCGTGCGCCCTCGGCGAAACGGCTTGACCAGGTGCCTATCGGACACACGGACAACCGGCCATTGTCTTTCAGCCCGGTGACCATGGCGCCAATGGTATCCAGATGTGCGACGATCGCCCGATCCGGACTGTAGATGCGGCCTTTCAAGTCAGCACGGATACAGCCTCGACGGGTAATTTCGTAATGGATATCAAATTTTTCCAGCTGATTACAGGTATAGCGCACAGCTTCATCGGTGAAACCGGCCGGACTCGGTATTGCCAGCAGATCCAGCAACGCCTGCTTGACATAGTCAATATCGATATCCGTTTTCTTTATTTTTGTAACAGGGGTGCTGTCGGTAGTACTCATAATGATCTAGTTCGCATGTGCAGTTTGCGGGAACAGAAAATCGATAAACCGTTCCGCAGTGGGTTGTGGCTCATGATTGGCCAGACCCGGCCGTTCATTCGCTTCGATTATAATATAATCATTGCCGCTGACTTCCGGCACAATAAAATCCAGGCCGACGACCGGAATGTCCAGCGCGCGGGCAGAGCGTTCTGCAACCAGACGTAATTCATCACTGATTTTGTCGGTAACATCATGGATTGTACCGCCGGTATGCAGGTTGGCCGTATCACGCACCGCGATGGTCTCGCCGTATGGCAATATATCCTGCATCTTGTAGCCACTACGTTCAACCGCATGGCGGGTGATGTCATCCATCGGGATACGGCTTTCATTTTTGGTGGCTGCCGCGCGCCGCCGGCTTTGTTTTTTAATCAGGTCTTCAATGTTGTCCTTGCCGTTGCCGGTGACTTGTGCCGGCTTGCGCACTGCTGCTGCAACGACCTTGAAATTAATGACTATAATACGCAGATCGTGGCCTTCAACATACTCTTCCAGCAAAACTGCATCACTGTAATGCTTCGCATCTTCTATGGCTTTATGCAAGTCTTTATGCGAATCGATATTGACATGCACGCCCTTGCCTTGTTCGCCAGCCAGTGGTTTGACTACAACCCGCCGGTAGTTGTCGAGAAACTTTTCTGATTCAGTGCGTGTGGTCGCAAATATCTGTGCCGGCACATTAACGCGTGATTCACGCAGCATTTTCCAGGTGACTTTCTTGTTTTCACAGCGGCTCATTGCAATTGCTGTTGTGAGTTCGCTTAATGACTCACGGCAGACCACCGAGCGGCCGCCGAAACTCAGCTGAAAATAGCCCTCATCGGCGTCAAGGATATCAACCGCAATGCCGCGGCGGCGGGCTTCATTGACAATGATCGCTGCATAGGGATTGAGATCGGCATCCGGGTTCGGACCGATGAACAGTTTTTCGTTAATGGTATTTTTCTTCTTGACACAGAATACCGGTACCCGTTCAAAGCCCATCTCTTCATAGAGATTGATCGCCTGTTCGTTGTCATGCATCACAGACAAATCCATGAATGCCCGGCCGCGGGTTGCATAATGATCTGCAAGTTGCGCGAGCAGCGCCCGGCCAATGCCGGGATAGCTGGCCTGCATATCAACGGCAAGACACCAGAGGCTGGAGCCATTTTCCGGATCGTCAAAGGCATACTTGTGATCAATGCCGGTAATCACGCCGATAATACGATTGTCGGACGGATCTTCGGCGACCAGATAGGTGAATATCTGCGAGTCGCGATGCTCCATCAAAAAATCTTCATCAATGGGTACCATGCCGTGCGTTTTCAGTATGCGGTTGACGGCGACAGCATCGTCCTGGTTTTGCAGCTTGCGAACAATAAAGCCCTGCGGGTGGACGCGTGCAGACAGATAATGGCTGAACCAGAGTCGATAGGTATGTGACGGATCCAGAAACAGCGCCTGTGGTGCCAGCGACAATACAACATGCGGATCGCGCAAATACAATGCGATATTGCGTTTGTCCGATTTTTCCGAACGAATGGTCTGCACAAGTTTTTTCGGGTCGGAGAATGTATGCGCAAAGATTAACCGCCCCCAACCGCAATCAATGACGACATCATTCGGCAGCTTGTAATCGTCCATGGGATAGTGCGCACGTTCACGGTGATCCATCAGTTGCAGTGATGGAGTCTTGCTTCTGCGAAAATGTTCCTGATAACGCCGTTCGGTCATATTATGCATCTCGCTTGAAACCGGCTGCCGTCAACTGATTGAATGTGTTTGCAGCCAGTACTCCAGTGTTGCCAGCTGCCATAGTTTGGAGCCACGTAATGGCGTGATATGTGCCTTTGGATCGGCAAGCAATTCCTCCACATATTCCTGCTGAAACAGCCCGCGTTTACGCGCCGCTTCATTGCCAAGGATATCCCTGACGAAATCCAGCCGCTCGCCTTCCAGATATTTTAGTGCAGGAACCGGGAAATATCCTTTTGGCCGGTCAATTACTGCTGCCGGGATAACTTCCCGGGCAGCCTCCTTGAGGATATGTTTGCCGTCATTTTTGGTTTTGTACCGGGCCGGGATCGCCGCAGCAAATTCCACCAGTTCATGATCAAGGAACGGCACCCGTGCCTCCAGGCCCCAGGCCATGGTCATGTTATCGACGCGTTTGACCGGATCGTCGACCAGCATAATGGTGGTATCGAGGCGTAATGTTTTGTTGATTGGTGCACTGGCGCCGGGCTGGGCAAAATGCCGGCGTACAAATTCACGGCTGTAATCGTCTTCAACAAAACGCGGGCCAACGGCTCGCGCGAACTCGGCCTGATCGCGGTCGAAAAATACTTTTGCGTAATCATCGACAGGCTGGTTTGAATTCATCATCGGCGGATACCAGTGATAACCGGCGAAGACTTCATCGGCGCCCTGTCCGCTTTGCACAACCTTGACGTGCCTGGCTACCTGCTGACTGAGCAGATAGAAACCGATATTGTCATGACTGACCATGGGTTCCGACATGGCCTTGAAACAGGCCTGCAGATTGTCCAGCAGGGTAGACGAATCGACTTCGATCTTGTGGTGTCGGGTGCCAAAATGCTGGGCAACCAGGTCCGAGTATTCAAATTCATTGCCTTTTTCACCACCGGCATCTTCAAAGCCGACCGAGAAGGTTTGTAAATCCCTGGCGCCCGCTTCAGCCAGCAGGCCGACGATCAGACTTGAATCAACGCCGCCGGACAGCAGTACGCCAACCGGAACGTCCGCCACCATGCGCCTGTCAACGGCAGCCTTGAGCTGTTCCAGCAGGGCTTCCTTAATCTCGGCTTCGCTGCTCAGGGGCAGTTCATGATCATAATCGAGTGACCAGTAAGTATTTTCCCGCACGGTACCATGCGGTTCGAAGGTCATGGTGGTAGCCGGCGGCAGCTTGCATATACCTTGCAGCATTGTTTTCGGTGCCGGCACAACCGAATGAAATGTCATGTAATAGTGCAGTGCCTCGACATCAATATCCGGGCTCGTGCGCAGACCTTTCAGCAACGCCGGCAATGTTGATGCAAACCGCAGAATACCCGGTGATTTCATGTAATACACCGGCTTGATACCGAGCCGGTCACGTGCCATAAAGACGCGGCCGCTTTCGCGTTCGTAGACGACAAATGCAAACATGCCCTTGAAGCGCACAACACAGCGTTCGCCCCAGGCATGATAGGCCTTGAGAATAACTTCACTGTCGCTGTTCGAGAAAAACTGGTAACCCTGCGCATGCAGTTCATCACGCAGTTCATGGTGATTGTAGATACAGCCATTGAATACAAGTGACAGACCCAGTTGCGGATCATCCATTGGCTGGCGGCCACGATCACTCAAATCAATAATCTTCAGGCGCCGATGGCCGAATGCAAACCGGCCATAACCCAGCACGCCCTGACCCTCGGGGCCGCGTGGGCGCATCGCTGCCGTCATTTTCTGGACCCGATCCATTGAGGCGGGTCGTTGGTCAAATCGAATTTCTCCTGCAATACCACACATGGATTTGGTTTAACTCCTTAAATATTGTTCTGAAACTTTTACCAGGCTTGAAACATATAAGCAGTGACTGCGACAGGCTGGTTAATCAGGCTGCCGCGGGGCTATTGATAGGCTCGCTGCAGATGCCCACTTTTCAGGCTGTCAGCCGATGCGTGATCGTCATGATCGCGATCGATCGGTGCCGGGCCCAGTGTTGTCTGGGCCTGCATCATGTCGGCGAGGCGCTGCAGGGATGCCAGCAGCTGGGTTTGTTCCCACTCCTGCAGGCTGTTGAGCTGGTCAATGAAACCTTCCTGCAGCAACGGCAATGACTGTTTCATCAGCTTGCGGCCATGTTCAGTAATGCGCACCAGTACCCGGCGCTTGTCCTGCTCGGAGCGCTGCCGATGCACGAGTTCGCGTTTTTCCAGCCGCAGCAGAATGTCGGTGACTGTTGCCTGGCTCAGGCTGACGCGCTCGGCCAGTTGACCGACAGTCATTTCTCCGGCGAGCAGTATCTCTTTCAGCAACAGCGCTTGCGGCCCGGTCAGGCCGTGGCTACGCACCAGCTGGCGCGATTGCAAATCAGTGGCGCGGATAATGCGGCGCAGTGCAGCGAGGATGTCGTCACCCAGTTGTTCATTTTTCATACAGCAAATTATATAGGATACTAAATAATTATTCCACCCCGGAACTGACGTATTGGTATATTTAAGCAATTATAATCAATGAGATATGATTAATATCCAAAGTCTGTATTTTCCGATATGAAGAATATGCATAGGGTTGATTTGAGTATGCAGGTTATTGCACTTCCGGCAATTGGCGTGCGCACACCGCACCGGCGAGCCCCAGCAGCGAAAACAGCAACACGACCACGGCGGCGGAGTCCCCGGCCAGCAGTGCACCGCCGGCACCCAGAATCAGTAACAACAGTCCGATGACCGTATTGCTGACCGCCACATAATCGGTGCGTTTGTTGCCGCTGGCGAGATCGACGATATAGGTTTTACGGCCGAGCCGGACGCCGCTGTGAGCAATGCCGAGGATCAGGAACAGACACGGGTAGGTCCAGCGATGGGCATGGATGTCCGGCAACCAGGTGGCAATGATAAATACCGTAATGCCGAGCAGGCCGGTCACTATGGCTGCCAGTATCATGACTTGTCTGCTGGAGCGATCCGCGAGTTTGCCCCAGATCGGCGCGCTGATGTTGTCGGCAAGTCCGCTGGCAACGATAAACATGCCAAGCAATGCCAGTTCGCCACGATGCGAGTCCTGCGCCAGTACGATCAGATACGGTGCTGTCAGCGCCGAACATAATAATAATGCCCGGGTGATGACGAACCGGCGAAAGTCGCGATCGCTGACAAGCAAGCCCATGCGCTCGATGGCCTCGGTCAGCGCGTTGCTGCCACCCGCGGAGGCGCCCGGGTTTTCAGCAACGCCGGCAAATACGGCAGCGGCCAGCAGCCAGAGTCCGCCGGTGACTAAAAACAGTACGGCATAAAATAATGCCGAATCAGCGGGTTCGCCAAAAAACAGAAAGCCGAGACCGATGAGCATACCCAGCCCGCCGGCAATACTCGCGCTGACACCGGTTTGCAGGCCGCGCCGGGTTTTCGGAATGGTTTTGCCAATCACATCCTTGTGCGCTACCGAGCACAGGCCACGGCCAAGACTGAAAATCACCAGCAGGCCGATGATTGTCCAGCCGGCGCTGGTGCCCGTCAGTAACCAGGCGCTGACACCGATGGCCATGATCGCCAGCGCCTGAACAAGCGAGCCAATGACCCAGACCCATTTGCGAACAGCGAGCCGGCGGATATAACCGGCGATGATTAATTGCGGCAGCATTGAGCCGGATTCACGGATCGGTACCAGCAGACCGATCAGGAACAGTGGCGCGTGCAGGTATTCAAGCAGCCACGCGAGTACAGTTTTGGGATTACTGAGCGCGTCGCCCAGTTTGGTCAGTATGCTGGCACCAATCAGCAAAAAAAAGTTGCGCGGCACGACCCGACAGGCGCTGTCCGGGATATCACGGCATACCCGGGCATCCTCTTCATCGGCCAGCTTTTCGTAGAGGGAATCTGCCAGTGATGATGTTGAGTTTGTCTTGCTCATTTTTAAGGGGTCGGTAAAAGTCCATGCTGACTGTGAAACATAGCACAGCCATGCAGCCTGCAATTGCATATACTGTAGTTATAGCAATACTAAAACAGTGGTTCATATATGAATAAATATATCGGGGTAATATTGTTGTCGCTGCTGCTGGCAGGTTGTGTCCAGGTGCATGTGCATGAAGCCGGCAATAACAAACCGGACGTGTTGCGAATTGATGCAGATGGCAACATGAGTCTGAACGGCCGGCCGGTCTCGGAAGAAGACATTGTTATTTATCCCGATGGCTCGGGCGGTGAACGTGCTGCCATCAAAATGCGGGTGCCGGTGCGCTCGGACTACTATCGGGACACCATCGTGGTTGAACGCGAAGTGCCGGTGGTCTACGAGGACGCTGCCACCAGTGCTGCCGGTGAAACCGAGTAAATTATTGCCCCAGCGGCACAATCTTTGTCGGCAAAGCTACCAAGCCCCTGATTTTGTTCAGACTTATGTTGCAGTGCAAGGCAATCCGGAGTTGGCCTTGACCGATTCATGATCTATGCTTGTCAGCAGGAGATGGTGGACTGTTCTGACTATCTCCAGGTCGTTGGCATGCAGATGCGTCGGCAATAGCAGTTCGGCACTCGTACTCGTAGTAGGGTAGTGGCAATACTGTTTTAGCTCCAGACACTTCATCGCGTCATGTTGGCGACTGCTGGGGAATATTTTCTAACGGTATTGTTTGGGAGGTTGTCGTATGAGCATGGGAACTGTGAAATGGTTTAACTCAGCCAAGGGCTATGGATTTATTGAACCACAAGGGGGCGGTGAAGACGTATTTGTACATTTTTCTTCAATAAAGGCCGAAGGCTATAAAACGCTAAACGAGGGTCAGGCGGTCAGTTACGAATGTGAGAAAGGGCCAAAAGGTTCGCATGCCACCGAGGTGGTGGTGCAGGATCAGCAGGCTTAATCCTCTCGCAGAGTTAAAGAGCATAGCAATTCCGGGAGAGTGGGGAATATGCTGGGGTAAATAATAACAGGCTGATGTACAGGCCCTCCGGAAACAGGCTATTGGCAACTCAGGTCAACGCCAAACCCCGCAGCAGCGGGGTTTTTTTTGCCCCGACTCGGGGTTTTTAAACTAAACTGCGAGATGCTTTGTCCAACTGACACATTTCAATCAAAGAGCTGTAAATAATGCCAATCTGGGAACAAGTACTGGTGGGTGTGCTCGGTCTGGGGCTGTTACTGCTGTTCTGGCCCGGTGTACGTGAAACCATGAAACGCAGTCGCGAGGCAGAGAAAGACTGGCCGGCGCTGATAAAACCGCTGGTGGTTGTGGTTTTGTTTGTCATGCTGTTGATTGCGATGGCCTGATGCTGTGTGAATGCTTACAATACGCCCCTTGAAATATACCCCCTGGAATTCCCGAGCCAATATCCGATGAAGATTATAACAACCGGTCTTTTTGCCATGTTACTACTGGTCACTTTACCCGTGTTCGCACAGTCACCCGAAGACGAAGAAGACGTGTTGACCGGTAGTGAGCTGCTGGAGGGGTGTACCGATGACGACGGTGTCGTGACAAACACAGCTTACTGCATGGAATTCGTTTTCGGTTTTGTACAAACCGTTGCCATGTTGCAACAACAGATGCCGGCCAGCGAGCAGGTTTTTTGTATCAATCCGAATGAGATATCACTGGAAGAAGTTACGCTGAATGTCGCGCAGTGGCTCGATGCCCAGCCCGGCCGTTTGCAGGAACCGGCATTTGTGCTCGCAACCGAAGCCCTGAACGAACATTATCCCTGCGCAAGCTGACGTGAACGCTATTGTACAATCGCGCGCGGCTGAAGCTGAGCAAACCGGTGCGGATTCCAGGAAGGCAACGCTGGAATTCAACAAGCTGCATAAACGGCTGCGGCGTGAAGTCGGCCGTGCTATTGAAGATTTCAATCTGATCGAACATGGCGATCGTGTCATGGTCGCGCTGTCCGGTGGTGCGGATTCACATACCCTGCTTGATATTCTGCTGGATTTGCAGCGCAGTGCGCCGGTTGAATTCAGCATCACTGCTGTCAATCTTGATCAAAAACAACCGGGATTCCCGGCGCATGTTTTGCCGGGCTATCTGGAGTCCCGCAGCATTGATTATCATATTCTCGAGCAGGATACCTATAGTGTCGTCAAGCGTGTCGTGCCGGAAGGCAAAACCATGTGTGGCTTGTGCTCACGGTTGCGGCGTGGGGCGTTGTATACATTTGCTGCCGAGCAGGGTTATAACCGTATCGCACTTGGCCACCATGCCGATGACATGCTCGAGACACTGTTCCTGAACATGTTTTATGGTGGCAAGATCAAAACCATGCCCGCCAAGTTGAAATCCGATGATGGCCGCAACATGGTGATTCGGCCACTTGCCTATTGCCGCGAAAATGACATCAAGGCGTATGCGCAGGCCCGCAAGTTTCCAATCATTCCCTGTACGTTATGTGGATCGCAGGACAATATGCAGCGCCAGGTAATCAAGCAGATGCTGAATGAATGGGAAAAGCGTTTCCCCGGCCGCATCGAAACATTGCTGGCCAGTCTGCAAAACGTCATTCCTTCACATCTGCTGGACAAGCAACTGTTCGATTTTGCCGGACTCGAGCTTGCCGCCGCCCCGGCTGACCATGTCGCCGGACAGCCCGAGCCCGGCTGGGTCGTGCCACGCAACCGGCAAAAAGTATCCGATCAAGTCGAGTAGTTTTCTGCCTGTGAACGCAGCTGCCGGACGTAAGCCGGCTGCTCTTGTAATCTGCCTGTTGTGTACCCATATCCAGTGTAAGCAATGATAAATGACCGAGTTCGTAACTTATTGAAATCACTTCCGGTTTTTTCCTGAGGAAACCCTGAATCGCCAGAGTTAACCTGAAAAGTTCCTATTCCCCGGGCAACGGGGCGGAGATTTGACGCGCATGAGTGACCAGCAAGATCAACAACCAATGGCTGCAGAACTGCTGGAAAATGATAATTCGGCAGATGCCGACACGCCGCAAGCCGTGTCCGGGCAGGAGACTGCCTACCCGAGCCTGCCGGAAGATGTGCTCATCATTGTGCCGGTACGTAACACGGTATTATTTCCCGGTGTGATCCAGCCGATTCTGGTGGGCCGTGAACGCTCCCTGGTTGCCGTGGAAGAGGCTATTCGCAGTCGCCGCAAGATCGGTCTGTTGTTGCAACATAATCCCGATGTCGAAGAACCGGCGAGTTCCGATCTCTACCGCCACGGCACCGTGGCGTCGATACTGCGTTATGTGCGCGCCGATGATGGCAGTCTGCATCTCATTTGCCAGGGTGAAAAACGTTTCCGCACACTTGATTACCAGGACGGTTTTCCGTTCCTGCTGGCACGCGTGGATTTAATCAAGGATAAAACTGATCACGGTACTGATGTCGAAGCGCGTGAGCACCGGCTTAAGACCCTGGCCATGGAAGGGCTGGAATTATTGCCACAGGCACCGGCCGAATTTGCCAATGCCATCCAGAACATGACATCGCCTGTTGGTCTGACCGATATGGTTGCCAGCTTTATCGATATCAAGCCGGAAGAAAAACAGACCATTCTGGAAATACCGGATCTGTTGACGCGTATGGACAAGGTGATCGAGTTTCTCGGTCATCGCATCGAGGTGCTCAAACTTTCACACGAGATTGATCAGCAAACCAGGGCGAGCATGGACGAACGTCAACGCGAATATGTGTTGCGCGAGCAGATGCGCAGTATCCAGAAAGAGCTTGGTGAAGATGACGAAAAAGCCGAAATCGAGGAGCTTCGCAAGGCTATCGAAGATGCCGGCATGCCGGAGGAGATTGAAACGCATGCCAGGAAGGAACTGAAGCGGTTGGAACGTATGCCGGATGCATCCGGTGAATATTCGATGCTGCGTACCTATATGGATGCGTTGATTGCGTTGCCCTGGGCAAAAACCAATAACGAAAACATTGATATTGAAGCGGCGCGGCAACAACTTGATGCGGATCATTATGGTCTGGAAAAGATCAAGAAACGCATTATCGAATATCTGGCCGTGCGCAAGCTGAATCCCGATGGCCGCAGTCCGATTCTGTGTTTTGTCGGCCCGCCCGGTGTCGGCAAGACTTCACTCGGCCAGAGTATAGCCAAATCCATTGGTCTGGAATTTGTTCGTGCATCACTCGGTGGTGTGCATGATGAAGCCGAGATCCGCGGACATCGGCGCACCTATATCGGCGCGATGCCGGGCAAGATAATCCAGGGTATCCGCAAGGCTGGCAGCCGTAATCCCGTTTTTATGCTGGATGAAATGGACAAGCTTGCCAGCAGCATGCAGGGTGATCCGTCATCGGCATTACTCGAAGTTCTGGATCCCGAGCAGAATTCTACATTTCAGGATAACTATCTTGGTGTACCGTTTGATTTGAGTCGGGTATTGTTTGTCGCTACTGCGAATGTACTCGATAACATTCCCGGTCCATTGCGGGATCGCATGGAAATTATTCAATTACCGGGTTATACCGCCGAAGAAAAATTCGAGATCGCCAAACGTTATCTTATCAAGCGCCAGTTCGAGCAAAATGGTTTACAGCCGGATCAGGCCACGCTCACGGATGCCGCCTTGCAGCAGATTATCAGTGATTACACCCGTGAGGCCGGTTGCCGTAATCTGGAACGTGAAATTGGTTCGGTATTACGGCACGCCGCCGTCAGGATTGCCGAGGGCAAGGCAAGCCATGTGCAAATTGATACAGCCGATTTGCATGAGATACTCGGCGCACCGAAATATGAAAATGAAGTTGCGATGCGCACCTGTATTCCCGGTGTGGCAACCGGACTGGCCTGGACGCCGACCGGCGGTGACATTCTGTTTATTGAAGCCAACCGGGTGCCCGGCAAGGGCAAGTTGATCCTGACCGGTCAGCTGGGCGAGGTGATGAAGGAAAGCGCACAGGCAGCGCTTAGTCTGGTGAAAACTCATGCTGTCGGCCTGGGAGTTGCCGCAAACTACTTTGATAACAGCGATATTCATGTGCATGTTCCGGCTGGCGCCATACCGAAAGATGGCCCAAGTGCCGGGGTCGCCATGTATACCGCATTGGCATCACTGGTGACCGGGCGGATGTTACGGCATGATATTGCCATGACTGGCGAGATCAGCTTGCGGGGTCTGGTCTTGCCTGTCGGAGGTATCAAGGAAAAGGTGGTTGCAGCCGCGCGCGCGGGCATCAAAACGGTATTGTTACCAAAACGCAATCAGCGTGATTATGATGATATTCCAGAAAGTGCACGCAAGCAGTTAAAGTTTATCTGGCTGGAACAGGTGGACGAAATGCTGCAGCATGCATTGGTAGATACCAAACTTTCAGAAAAATAACGCTGGATTACATCAAAGATGTTTGATTTAAGTCCGTTACAAAATATTGCGGTATGGACATTGCCGGTGCTATTCGCAATAACACTGCACGAGGCCGCGCACGGCTGGGTGGCAAAACAGCTGGGCGATCCGACAGCGCAAATGCTGGGCCGTCTGACGTTGAACCCACTCAAGCATATTGATCCAATCGGCACGGTTATCGTGCCTTTGATTATGGTGACATTAACCAGCTTTGTTTTTGGCTGGGCCAAGCCGGTGCCGGTGACCTGGGAGAATCTGCGCCAGCCAAAGCGAGATATGGCGCTGGTGGCACTCGCCGGTCCGGGTGCAAACCTGCTGATGCTGATTTTCTGGGTGCTGGTTATTTTTCTGGCGGCTTTTTCCGCCAACGCATTGGGTGCAGTTGCTGCACAATTTATGGTTTATATGGGTTATGCCGGTATTTTTATTAATCTGGTCTTGATGCTGTTGAACATGCTGCCGATACCGCCACTGGATGGTAGCCGGGTTATGTCGTCTGTGTTACCCAATCACCTGGCCTGGCAATATAACCGGATTGAACCGTATGGATTCATCATCCTGCTGGTGCTGCTGTTCACGGGTGTGCTTGGTCAGATACTTTTGCCGCCGATTGATTTTTCCATGCGCTGGCTCGATAGTCTGCTGTTCCGCTGAAAAATCTCCCGGCCGGGCTATTGGCGTGCCCGCCGTGGATATCACGAAATTTGCCGTACAGCGTGCCGGTGTAAGCCGGCAAATCAGTCCTGTTTATCCGGTAACAGATCATTCTGGCCATGACTGTAAACATGTACGTCACGCTGGGGATAGGGAATACCAATACCGGCTTCATCAAAACGTTTTTTCACGGCTTCGGTGAAATCCCACTTGAACTGCCAGAAGTCATCAGTCTTCACCCACGGCCGTACCCAGAAATTCACACTGTTATCGGCCAGTTCACCAAGCACTATGACCGGCATCGGATCGGCCAGAACACGTTCGTCACTGTTCAGTAGTTCCTTGATGATATCCCGGGTGGTTTCAAGATCACTGTCATAACTCACACCGAATATCATGTCGCAGCGCCGTTCACTGCGGGCTGAATAATTGATGATACTGCTGGTGGTCATTTTTGAATTCGGCACAGTAACTTCCTTGTTATCCGGGCTGCGCATCTTGGTATAGAACAGTTGGATACCTTCAACAATACCGGAATCGCCGCCTGCCTCGATGTAGTCACCTACCTTGAATGGACGCAAAGTGATTATGATCACGCCGGAAGCAAGATTTGCCAGCGAGCTTTGCAAAGACAGGCCAATCGCCAGGCCGGCGGCACCGAGCACCGTAATCAGCGATGTGGTATTCAATCCGAGATTTGACAGTGCGGCAATGATGACAAAAATAAACAATAATACATAGATAACTGTTGACAGGAATGTTGTGATCAGTGGATCAATCTTGCGCTTCTCCATGACTTTGATGGCGAGACCGCGCAGTCGTTTGATCACCCACAAGCCGATAAGCAGAATCAGAATAGCCATCATGAATTTGGTGCCGTAGGTAATCAGATAGGTCTGAATTTGTTCTTGCATAGCAGCTCCTTAGCAATAAAAATTAATGTCAGGAGAAGTTGTCTGTAACTGACAGCGATATAATTTAATTTTAATATGATGCCATGACCGCACCGAATAAATCCAATTTGCCGCAGAAAATGTGTTGTGTTTGCCAGCGGCCATTCAACTGGCGGCGCAAATGGAAATCCTGCTGGGAGCAGGTAAAGTATTGTTCCGAGCGTTGCCGCCGGCAACGTCAAAATCACTAAATACTCTCCAGAAATCTTTTGCTGTCACTGCGTATACGGGCAATTTTATCCGGTGACATTTTTTCAAGACTTTTATAGGGAAATTTCAGGCGTGCATTTTGACGCAGCTTGTCGCTGTTACGTAGCAGAAAGTCCCAGTAAAGATAATTAAACGGACAGGCGTCAGGTCCATTTTTGACCATGACCTTGTAGCGGCAATTCTGGCAGTAATCCGACATCTTGTTGATATAGTTACCGCTTGCAGCATACGGTTTGCTGCCAAGCAGACCGCCATCAGCAAACTGTGACATTCCCAGCGTATTTGGCAGTTCCACCCACTCATAGGCATCAGCATAAACAATCAGATACCATTCGCATATGGCCTCCGGCAACACGCCGGCCAGCATGGCGAAGTTGCCGGTCACCATTAATCGCTGGATGTGATGTGCGTAGGCATCATCACGTGTTTGTTCGATGGCATTCCGCAAACAGTTCATATCTGTTTTTGCCGTCCAGTAAAATCCAGGTAATTTACGTTTGGCAGAAAAATAGTTGCGTTCGGCGTAACCCGGCATTTCACGAAAATAAATACCACGTACATATTCACGCCAGCCCAATATCTGCCGAATAAATCCCTCGGCATTATTCAATGCAACACGGCCAGCCATATATTCTTCGGCAACGCGGTCGCAGACCTCGGCCGGATCCAGCAGCCCGCAATTCAGATGCATGGATATTAGCGAGTGGTAAAGAAAGCGCTCATCTTCTGCCATGGCATCCTGGTAGTCGCCAAAGTGCGGCAGACACTCTTTCAGAAAATGTCGTAATACCGCCAGCGCTTGCGAACGGGTTACAGCAAGGCGGAAAGGTTCCAGCGTGCCAAAGTGATCATGGCAATGTTTGCCGACCAGTTTCAGTACATCTTGTGTGATGGAGTCAGGAGTGAATTCCCTGATTTCCGGTGGAGTGACCGATTCCGGCAATGCATTGCGATTGTCATGATCATAGTTCCAGCGCCCGCCCGCAGGCTGATCGCCTTCCATCAAATAGCCGGTTTGCCTGCGCATCTGCCGGTAAAAAAACTCCATGCGCAATTGTTTTTGCGAGTCTGCCCAGTCGTCAAACCGGCTTTTGCTGCAGAAAAAACGGTCATCAGTGCGGATTCCCACCGGCTTGCCGCAGTCCTTGCCCCACTCTTGCATATCTTCGTGCAACCGCCATTCACCGGCCTCGGTCACTACTATCTGTTGCGGCTTATGCCGCTTCACTGCCCGTACAAGCTCGCCGCGCAGTGACTGGCTGTTATCCGGGTTGTCCAGATTTATGTAGTCAACCTTGATGCCACGTTTTTTTAACACCTCGGCATGATGCCGCATCGCTGAAAACAGAAATGCAATTTTCTTTTTGTGATGTTTGACGTAGGTTGTTTCGGATCGAACCTCGGCCATCAGCACAATATCCTTGGCCGGATCTATATCCTTCAGACTGCTGATATTCAGCGACAATTGATCGCCCAGCAGGAAACGCAGCGTCTGTACCATGATCGGTTGTTATAAAGTTACTTTCTAACCCGGCAAACTGACGCAGGATCGGCCGCCGTCAACATGCAATGTCTGGCCGGTTATCCAGCTGCTGTCCGGATTGAGCAGGAACGCAGCCAGTGCCGCATGATCATCGGGTCGTCCCAGCCGTGGTAGTGGGTGCTGTCGGGCAATGTTTTCGGCGGTGCGTTCGTTGTCGGTCAGGGATTTTGCCATGGCAGATTTACTCAGGCTTGGCGCAATACAATTGACGCGAACCTGTGGGGCAAGTTCGGCCGCCAATGCTACCGTCAAGCCGATAATACCGGCCTTGGCTGCAGCAATAACACTATGATTATGGAAACCCTGACTGGCGGCAATACTGCTGAATAGCACAACGCTGCCGTTACCGCGTTTTAATCGTGTTGCACATTGCTGTATTGCCAGTGCCGCTGCCACAACATTGAGTTGGTAAGTTTGCATAAAGTCATTACTGCTTGCTGCACGTAGCGGTTTCAACACAATCGAGCCAATACAAAAGGCAAGACCGGCGCAGTCGTTTGCCGGGTAGGCATCTATGGATGTCCTGATTGCGTCTTCATCGAGAACATCGCAGACAGCGCTGCTGGCATTGAATTTTTTTGCCATGGAACCCAGGGCATCAGCGTCACGGCCGATCAAATGCAGCGGCTGGCCGGTATCAAGAAGCCGTTGACTGAGCGCGCGGCCAACGGCACCGGTGGCGCCAAAAATGATTACAGGATTGGACATGCTTGCCTTCTGAAATAATGTTGATGATGTTATTGAATCAGGATTGCACGAACATCTTGCGATTCCGGAGCCAAGCATAACAGGAGTGTTGACTTGCAGGCGAGTAGCTGCAGTAAATCCTGTCAGGATAAACAGAAAATCAGGTAATGTTCAGGATATGTACAGGAGAATCCGGAAAGCTGGCGGGGTTCGTTCAGATTGTAAAAGGTTGATAAAGCTTGTCGAGTTGATGTGTTGTGGCCACAGCATGATTGTTGATCATGCCCCGATGAACATTCACACCGGCGGTAAAACCGGCATTATTATTTAATGCGTCCAGGCCCTTGTCAGCGAGTGATTGTATATACGGAAAGGTGGCCTGTGTAAGTGCTTTTGTTGCTGTGCGCGGGTAGGCGCCGGGCATATTGGTAACCGCGTAATGCACAACATCATGCATGACATAAACCGGATCAGAATGATGTGTTGGCCGCGATGTCTCGATACAACCGCCCTGATCAATACTGACATCAACAATAACGCTACCTGCCTGCATGGATTTAACCATGGCTTCGGTTACAACATGCGGCGCACGTGCGCCAGGTAATAATACAGCGCCGATCACAGCATCAGCATCAAGCAGCGCTGCTGAAATTGTGTCCGCCGTTGACTCACTGAACTGTAATGTGGCAGAGCATTCACTGCGTAAATGCGCGGTCTTGTCCGGCTGACGACCGAAAAGTGTCACCTTCGCGCCCAGAGCATCGGCGGTGCGTGCAGCATGTTGCCCGACAGTACCATCACCGATAACCAGTATCCGGCCATGGCGCTCTCCGAGTATATTGCCCAACTGAATACCTTTGCCGCCTTGCGTCCGGGCCAGATAAAAATTGGCAACGCTTGCCGCCATATTGCCGGCTATCGCGCTCATGGGTGCCAGCAACGGAAATTGGCCATTGCCATCAGTAACATTCTCATAAGCAATCGCCGTCATCTGTGCCTTGACCAGCGCCATTGTGAGTGTATAGCTCACCCCGGCGAGATGCAGGTAGGTAAACAATATCTGGCCGTCAAAGAAGGTGTATTCGGATGGCAGGGGTTCCTTGACCTTTAATACCAGATCACTTGTCCAGGCGGCGGTCGTTGTGCACAACAGGGCGCCAGCATCGGCGTAATCCTGGTCGCTGTAACCGGCACCTGCTCCTGCTGCATATTCAACGGCAACTTCATGCCCACCAGTGACCAATACATGCGCCTGTGTGGGTGTTAATGCGACCCGGCATTCCTGGTCCTTGATTTCCCGTATGACACCAACGCGCATTGATTAATGTGCAGTCAGAGAAGAAATGGCGGCCTGCGGATCATGTTCTTCAACAGGCTCAATGCGGAAGCGCTTGCGTAACGAGAAGGCGCCGCGAATATCACCGGCCTGATAGCCGCGTGCCTTGTCGTCAGGATAGCTGGCATCCAGCCGCGCAAGAATATCGCTGCTGATGTTTTCACCGTGACATGTCAGGCATAATGCCCGGGTTGGAATAGCCTGCATGTAACGAAATTCTGCCTGTGAGCCGACTTCATTCAGTTTGTAATACTGCAATTTTTCAATTGACCAGCCTTGTTGCTTTTTCGACTCAAAATCATTCAGGGTCTCCTTTTCAAAAGCATCCGGACTGTTGAGTGGGTTACGCGGTTTCAGGCTGGTACGTTTTACCGCCCAGCCATTGGCGGACAGTTCAGCGGCAATGGCGGGTGCACGGGTTTTGCAAACACCGATTGCATTGACCGGGCCGCCATCCTGCATGGCGGCCTGTAATTCCGATTGCAGGTGTTTGGAAAATGTCTGGATGATGTCTCGACTTTCTTCTACCAGTGTTTGCACGTCAGTCTCGGCAAACACCCAGGGGCTATTCAGCAGCAGTACAGCAGCCAATATAGGTCGGTACATACTCAGCGTCTCCGTTCATGATGGTATTGATCAATACAACCCAGACAATTGCTGAAAGTTGCCCTGGCCGGTTTGCCAACCAGTTCGCGGCCGGCATCGTCGACATTGCCACCAATGAGACTGAAGGGCAGGGTGGCAAGAAAGACGCCGGTGCCTATTACGGTGCCGGCCAGATATAAAGGCCGCAATACCAAGCCGTCAACAACCATTGCTTCAGCAGAAGGTTTGTACTCGGCCCGGGGAGTTTTATATTCCATATCCTGATCTGCATATACCGATAGTGGTAACAGCAGCAATATGAGCATAAGACTTTGAATATAGCGCATGATGAATACCTCCACGAAGTTTAAAGATAACCGGTTTGCAGTCAGGCCCGGATACCGCCCGGGATCGTCCGCCTGTCAATACCAGTTTTCGAGTGACTGCTGGCCGGCGGCATTTATCGGCCGCGCAATCAGTCCGGTCTGGGTGATCTGTACACGGTATTGTGCGCCATGGTGCATCGGTAAATAAGTCGCACTGCCATAATAGGCATCTACCCAGGGCAGACGCTGTTCATGCCGCCGTACCAACGCCCACAAATCCAGACCCGGATTGTCACTCAAGGCCTCCACACTGCGCGGCAGATGTTTTTCGGCATGAATATCAGTATAGCGGCCACTCAGGCGTTCGAGCCGGAATTGGCTGTCGAGGCCCGCCAGAATCGCCGGTCCATGCCATTTCAGTACTCTGGCATCCAGCTGCCATTCATCGCCATTCAGGGTGAAATCCTGATAGCGTTGCTGTTGCGGATATAAAATCCTGACCTGGAACTGCTGTGGCCCCAGTTGCCGGAATTCCAGCTCTGCGACCATGCGCTCATCCGTCAGGCGCTGGTAGGTGTGCAGATTCAGGCCGAGGCCGGCCAGTGCCAGTCCAATTCCCAGTAATGCCAGACTGAACAGGCCATGGCCGCTGGCAGCGAGCAGTTGCAGACGCCGCAGGCGGATGAGTGCGATAATAAAGAACAATACGCCGATCAGCAGCAGTAATGCGGCGGCCAGACCGGCTCCGGCTGGCAGGGTCATCAATGCATTCATGGCGTGATCATAATCCCGGGTTCAGAAATATTGTAGAAGCGGTCTCAAAATTACTGCACTTGCCGCCCTGAAATATACGAATGGGCGTTGAAAGCGGACTCAAAATGCTCATGTATGGACTATACACTGCGCTTTTTCGTCCCCGTTGGTTAATAATCAAGGGCGCCTGGTCTCGGCTGCACTTTATTACACCCTTGGGTGCGTGACATTTTGAGACCACTTCTAGTGTACCGGAGTCAATTCCGGCATTGTTGCAATGCAACGTTTTCTCACCGTTCCTGGTATATGATTCGTATAATACAGACATGTTCAAGTGTGACCTGAGTTGATGCAATGACTGAAACCGATTTGAAACAGCAATACCGCGCCCAGATGGCTGAGCTGGTCCCGATCAACAGCCTGTCGCCGCAATACCAGGAGCAGCTGCTGCAGCGCTCGGCGCTGATTGAATTGCGCAAGAAAAAGTTGTTGTTCAATCAGGGTGATCGGGATGATTTTTCCTATTATCTGCTCAATGGCGAGCTGGAGCTGCTGGCAAATGATCAGGTGAACAGCACCGTTACCGGCGGCAGTGATTCATCACGCTATCCTCTCGCGCAGTTACAACCACGGCAATTCAGCGCCCGCGCTAAAACTCCGATTGTGGTCTTGCAGGTTGACCGGCATGCCCTGGACAAGCTACTGGTGTTCGAACGCGAGAGTGCAGGTAATACTGATGATCTGACCGTCACTGAAATAGGTGCTCATGATGACAGTGACTGGATGACGCGCATGTTGCAGTCGGAACTGTTCTCGCGCTTGCCGACCGCGAACATACATCAATTGTTTGCCACGCTTGAACCGGTTGAGTTTAATCGTGATGCCATCGTTGTGGCGCAGGATGACCCGGGTGACTATTACTACATCATCCAGGAAGGCCAGTGTGAAGTGCTGCGGCGTTCCAGTCCGACCAGCTCGATGGTCAAACTGGCAGAGCTGAAAGCCGGTGACAGTTTTGGCGAAGAAGCATTGTTGTCCGGGGCAACACGCAATGCAACTGTGCGCATGCTGACATCAGGCGTATTAATGCGGCTGACCAAATCCCAGTTTCTCGAGCTTATTAAAAAGCCGGTACTGGAATCGGTCGACTACGCCACCGCCTGTGAACGGGTGAGTGCCGGTGCCAAATGGCTGGATGTACGACTGCCGGAAGAATTTGCCCAGACGCATATTGAGAACAGTTTGAATCTTCCATTGAGCGAATTGCGCAGCCGCCCGGATCAACTTGATGCCGATCAGGACTACATAGTCTGTTGTGACTCCGGTGGCCGCAGTTCAGTGGCTGCATTTCTGCTAACAGACAAGGGTTACAGGGTCAGCTATCTCGATAGCGGCTTGATGCATTGTAGTGCCAAACTGGTTGAGGCAGCAGTGCCTGTAGAGGAAACTGCAAAACCGGCCACAGCAGAAAAACCCGCAGCGAAACCGGCGCAAAAATCAGCGCAAGCAGAGCCGGAAAAGACGCTGGCAAAGCCGGCAGAAAAACTTATTGAAGCAGATGTCCGCGCTTCAGCCTACGATGCAGGTCTGGCCTTAAATGATATGCAGATATCAGCATCGCGCGAGCTTTTGCATGAAGAACTGGATACTGCAAAACGGGCCGCACAGGAAGAAGTTGCAAAGAAACTGGCTGAGGAACGTGCACATCTGCAGGCCGCCCAACAGAAAGCAGCCGCAGAAGCCGAGCAGAAACGTTTACATGAAGAGGCACGTATCAAGGCTTTGCGCGAGCAAACAGAACGCGAGTTGCGCGAGCAAAAGAAAAAACTTGAAGCTGTTTATGCCCGCAACAATGTCGAGATGGAACGATTAAACAAGCTCAAGCAGGAAGCCGAACAACAGATCCAGCAGGCCCGTGCCCAGGCTGAGGCTGAATCACAAACTGCGCGCCAACGTATGCAGGAAGCGGATCAGGTCAAACAGCAATACGAACAGGCGCGCAAAACCATAGAAGAAAATGCCAGCCGTCATCAACATGATCAGGCTGCACTGGAACAGAAAGTCCAGGCCGAGGCAAAACGCAAACTGGAGGCAGAGCGCCGCCGTCTGGCCGAACAATTCCAGCGCAGTAATGCGGCATTGGCAGAAGCCCAGCAGGAGCGGGCTGCTGCGGAAGCAGCACGACTTGCTGCCGGGGAAGAAGCCCAGCGCATCATTGCCGAGTACAAGACCGAGCATGAACGCATCCGCGCAGAGGAGCAGGCGCGGCTGCAAGCTGAGCGTGATAACCTTGAAGCAGAAGCGAAACGTATTCGCGAGACACTGGAGTCTGTCGACAAGTCACGTGAAGATGCCGAAGCGGCACGGCAGGTCGCCGAGATGCAGGTTGCCAAACTCAAGATAAAACTCGCACATAAACCGGAGCAGGCTGCAGCCGAGTTGTCCACAAAAATTGAGGATGCCCAGCAGGCTGCCGAACAGGCCCGTCGTAATCTTGCTGAAGTTGAGCAAGTTAAGCAGCAGGCGGAAGTTGCGCGCAAGGCCAATGTGGATAATCTGGCGCGTCAGTCAGAAGAAGAAAAACTGTTGCGTCAGCAGATCGAGGACGAAGTCAGTTCGTGGTTATCTGATAATGAATTGCAGCAGCCTTCAGAGCAAGAATTGCAAAAGCAGACCGAGTATATGCAGCGTATCAAGAGCCGGGCTGAACAGGCCAAGAAGGCGGCGCAATCTGCTGCCCAGGATTTAATGCAGGATATTGCGACACAGCTTGGTAAAGACTAGAAGCTGCTGCCCTGAAAGCGGGCAGCATTTCAGATGATTTAATCAGCGATCCGCAGCGACTTACACAAGTTGCGGGACGCGCGCCAGCAAACCGCGAATACGTTGCAGATGATTATTGTAAACGCCTGCCAGTGTCCGCTCGGCTGCAGTGTCCGGCGCACCTATCGCCCGCAGGCGATTTTCATAATAGAGCTGGTCTTCAAGCAGTTCGGATTCGATGTCCCAAAGCCGTTCTTCTGCGGCAAAAATATCCCAGATACAGGCTTTCTCGGCTGCTGCAGGTAATATTTGTTCAAGTTTCATGGTATTGCCATTCCTTCAAGAAAGGTAGTCAGGCAATACCATCGCAAAAGCCATGCCAGCAGCGTCTGCACCCCACCTTGTTCCGGCGAACCCGGATAAATATCAATATAAACAATAAGTTGTGTGAATATATTTGAATGTGCCGGGTGTTTCCGCCCGCTCAGGTCGCCTGCCGTTATACGGCAAAGACTGCCGGTTCTGTCGCTGGCAGACGACGTGTGAATTGCCAGGGCAGACGTATACCGCATCACAATCCTGTGATCGCAGCCGTGAGGCGGTTCACAAATCCCTGAATTCTTCAGTGCTGCTGGCAAGGTCTTGCGTTATACCTTTAGTATCAAAGCATCTCTGCCGACAGGCGGAGTATCTTTAATCAATTTGAGAGATTCAGGCTTGTCCGGACACTTTATGAATATGACATCAACAACCGACGTTGACTTGCACAAACTGCGTGAAGATTTGCACTGCCTGCTGGCCAAGATTGACCAGGCGGTGCGCATCCAGGTGGCTGCCGAGAAGAGTGAAAGCAGGGCAGAATACGACCTGATGCCGCTTGACGCAAAATTGCGTGAAGAGCGTGATCGGCTCCACAGTCAGTCACAACAGGTGCATGACATGCTGGTGCAAACCCAGCAACTGCAGCGCCGGTTGGTGCAGGAAAAAAACCGTCTTTGCAGTCATCTGCAACGCCGTGAACAGGCGCTGGCAGAGGGCTGGCAGAATTTTGATGCGCATGTCCGCGAGCGAATTGAAGCCGAGCGCTTGAAACTCGAAGCCCGCCATGCAAAACAGGCCGGTGATATTGAAAAATATCAGCAGCTAAAATCTGATGCAGAAGCACGTCTGGCGTCATTACAGACGCCAGCGACCATGGCTGATGCAGAAGCGCTGGAAGTCACGGCGCCAGCGAGTGAAACCGGACAGGACGGTACGCTTGAATTGATTCAACGGCGCAAGCAGGTGCTGGCCGAGCGCAAACGCCTGCAGAATGAAGCGGAATCACTGGCTTCAAGGCTTGCGGAAACACAGCAGGAAGAACAGGCTAGTGCATCGGCTGTGGATGCCTTGCAGGCGGAGGCAAAAACCGTGCAATCATTGCCGGACAGACTGCAGCGGCATAGCTGGGAAAATCAGCTGGAAGCAGCAAAGAACCGGCAACATGTCGCAGCCCGGGCGCACTCTGCAGCACTGGCCGCGCAGGAGGTCAATGATGCTGCGCTGACGCAAACAGATGCCAAAGAGACTGAAGTACTGCACGACATGAATGCCGAAGTTGAAGCCTGGATGCAGGAACAGGCGGCGGCCAAACCCTCGACAGAGCAACAGTCACTGATTACAGCTTATGAGGAAGCCATGTTGCGGTTGAAGCAGGAAGAGGCGCAGGCAGAAGAACAGAATCGTACGCATGATCATCTGCTGTTCTCGGAAATTGATGTGGAGTTACAGGCATTGGCGGAAAAGCGTGCAAAAGGTGAATTTTAGGGTCGCGCATTCATCCTACTGTGCCGCTTCAGCTTCCAGCCAGATGCCGCCGTCTGTTGCCGGGCCAAAGCGTAATGCAATCGGATGGCAGCAAACCCGGCAGTCTTCAATCAATTCCTGTTCACCGGTCGCCGATTCCAGCGCGGACAGATCCAGAAACGTCGTATTGATTTCCCAGCAATAAGGACAGGTGTAGGTCTGTTCCAGCAGACCCCCGGCATCAGTCACGGAAATTGGTGTACTGGAGCGGCTGTTCAGTTTTCATGCCACGCAGTACCGCAATGATCTCCTGCAAATCATCACGTTTCTTGCCGGTGACACGCACCTGCTGATCCTGAATTTGTGCCTGGACCTTGAGACCGGTCTCCTTGATTTGCTTGACCAGCTTTTTCGCATACTCCTTGTCGAGGCCGTGTTTGGCAGTTATGACCTGACGTGCTTCACTGACGTTGGTGCTGATCTTGCTGCGTTCCAGACAGCTGACATCCAGATCACGTTTACCCAGCTTGTTATCGAAGATATCAGCCAGCTGCTGCAACTGGAATTCGGACGGTGCGATCAGTGTCAACTCACGCTCTTTTTGTTCAATACGGGCGTTGGTGCCCTTGAAATCAAAGCGGTTGCTGACCTCACGGTTGGTCTGATCCACTGCGTTGGTGAGCTCGTGGACGTCAACCTCGGAAACGATATCAAATGACGGCATGGGACTATTCTAGATCGATTTGCCCGCCCGGATCGAGATGTTGGTAGTGACTGCAGAATAAATTCCCTCCGCCTGCGCCGTCGCACGCAGAGGCAGGGATGGATCTTAGTCCAGATAACGCACGTTCGACTCACCTGCCGGGCTACCGGGCTCCGGGCTCACCAGCGTTGTCCCGTCCGGCATATGCAACTCACACCGCAACAATACCGCGCCGTTTAATACCACCCGTCCCGGGAATCGCTGCGCACCGTCAACGCTGAATTCAAACTGGTAATAACGCCGCCAGCAAAAGCGGCCATCGCGATCGCGTGCCGGTCTCAGCTTCTGTAATGCCACCGTATAATCCAGCAACTGTACATCAGTCTGTTTGCAAAAACGCTTGCAGGCGTGCAGGGCATATTCACGCGCACGGCTGGCACTCACCCACAGCCAGATCAGACTGCCGAGAACCAATACCATCACAATAAACGGTTGTGGTTGCAGGTTCATAAGCTGCGGTCATTGCAAGCGGCCCTTCGACTTCGCTCAGGGCAGGCTCCACGATGCGGCAAATCCCGGGTTAAAACCAATACCAGTACTTTTATCATGGATACCAGGCCAGCGGCGGCTCATCCAGTTGCCCGGTCTGCTCACGCAAACTCAAAATAAGTTCGTCCCAGTAACGCCGGCCATTGAAATACGGAAACGCCAGCGGAAATGCCGGATCATCCCAGCGGCGCGCAATCCAGGCCGCATGATGCAGCATGCGCAAACCCCGTAATGCCTCAACCAGATGTAACTCACGTGCATCAAAACGGCGGAACTCGGTATAGCCACGCAACAAGTCATCCAGCCGTGCGGTCATATACTCACGATCGCCGGACAGAAACAACCATAAATCCTGTATCGCCGGGCCATTACAGGCATCATCAAAATCCAGTAACCATTGCTGACCATCACGCACAAGTATATTGCCGGGATGGCAGTCACCATGCAGGCGCAGCTGTTTCACCTGACCGGCACGCTCATAACAATGCGCAATACCGGTCAACATGGCTTCGGCAATTGCACTGAAGGAATCTGCAAGCTCGGGCGGAATCAACCGGCTTTGCCGCAGCAGTTCCAGTGCGGGCAAGCCGATAGTGTCGGGTGTCCAGTCAATGCGCTCGACAAATCGTTGCCGTTCGCCAATATTATGCAAGCGTGCCAGCGACCGGCCAAGTTGTTGCAAATGTTCGGGCCGATCCAGCTCGGGCGGGCGTCCGCCCTGGCTGGGATACAACGCAAACAGGAACCTGACACCTTCTGCGACTGTACATTCCGGCAAGGTATTACCCTTGGCATCTGCCAGCGGCGCAATTACAGCCAGATCGGCTGCAGCAAGCTCCTGGGTAAAGCGGTGTTCCTCAAGAATGGTCGCCGCCGACCAGCGTCCGGGCCGGTAAAACTTCGCCACCAGCGCCGGCTGGTCCTCAATCCCGATCTGAAATACCCGGTTCTCATAGCTGTTTAGTGCCTGCAAACGGCCATCACAGGCATGGCCCAGTTGCTCGATCGCAGTCAGCACCGCGTCGGGGGTCAGGAATTGATAGGGATGCAGCTCGGTGGACATGTGCGCAGATTAAACCGGTTTAATTTGCTTACCAGCATACAGCATGCCCATGCCAAAAAAGAGTGAGTAATTTACGCAAGGGTTTGCAGTCAGGCTGTCTCGTGATGACAGTGTACCGTGTCATTCTGAGCGAACATTGAGCCGAGGGATATTGCTGTGTATTACAGCACTGGTGATTGTATTTGTGGCGGTTTGATGCCCGGTGGCAGTTTGCGCTGATAGAGCCAGACCAGCGTGTTGAAATAACGCTGGATGTTTTCGACAAAGTATTGTGCCTGATAGCCATTGGCATAACCATAACGGGTTTGTTTGTACCACTGTTCCTGGTTGAGTAATGGCAGATGTTTGCTGACATCTTCCCATTTGTCAGGATCGCCGCCGTTGCTTTCTGTCAGCATACGGGCATCTTCAAGATGTGCATAGCCGACATTATAAGACGCGAGTGCAAGCCATAATCGATCCGGCTCGGGGATGCGTGCCGGCATTTTTTCAAACATCTCACGCAGATAACGGGCACCGCCGGCAATGCTTTGTGCGGCATCGGTACGATCGGTAACACCGACATGCTCGGCGGTGTTTTGTGTCAGCATCATGACGCCGCGTACACCGGTGGGTGATCGTGCATCCGGATCCCAGTGTGATTCCTGATAACCTATTGCCGCAAGCAGGCGCCAGTCGAAGCCGGATGCTTTTGCCGTGGCATAGAAATCCGGCAATAATCGTGGCAGACGATTTGCCGTTTGTTCGATAAAATGCCGGGCATTAACATAGTCGTATAAATCATCCGGGCCCAGATGCCGCTCCTGTAATTCTTGCAGTTCACCGGATTTTTTCAGTCGGGTAAAAAAAACGTTGGCAGCATTCAGTAATGAACGATCCGGGCTATTGCTGTCAGCATAACCATCGAAAGCCCAGGCCACTGCCAGTGGTTCGGTGATTTCAAGCGCCATGGCAAGTTCCGGGAATAATCGCTGATTGGCAGCAAACACATCCGAACTGACAATAGTGTAGTTGTAATCACCGGCGGCAACTGCTGCGAGCAACTGTTGCTGGGATTTATTATTTCTGACAATCACATCAACGTTGCCGGGCATTTCCGCCGTACGGGCCAGTAACCATTCGGCCTGGCTACTGCCATCAGCCACCGCAATATTGCCCGTCAGGTCAGCCAGACTCTCCGGCTTGGTTTCGCCACGGCGGTAAATCAGTTGCTGGGTGACATACTGATACGCTGGCCCGAAGGCAATGTTACGGCTGCGCAGTTCGGTGACTGCCAGACCTGCTGCAGCCAGGTCGGCACGGCCATTGACAATCATGGGCAGGGTATCGCCCGGTTGTTTCGGCAGGATAATTTCCAGCTTGACGCCGAGATGTTCGGCAAAACGCGTGGCCAGTTCGTACTCGAAACCGGCCGGACCATCCGGGCCGAGATAATATGTCGTTGGACCGTTACGGGTTACCACTTTCAAAGTGTCTGCGGCCTGGATGCGTTCCAGCTGTGTGATTTCGGTTTCAGAACAGGCACTGAGTGTAATGAAGCTAATCAGCAGGACGGTCAAGGCTTTCGGCATGGGTGCAGTCTAGCAAAATGCAGCACTGCAGTGCTTGCGGCGTGGCAGCCGGCGCCGTAAGCTGTGCGCCCGCGGGCCGATGGCGTGTTTCACCGGCTTGGGGGATAATGGCACAGCAAATCCGGAGATGAGCCGGAATAAAAATTTCAGGTTTTCATGGAGAGGGTGAGCCGGAAATAGTAAAAGGTCCGGTGGACCTTTTACCCGGCGAACGCGAGTCATGGAAGACGAGCCGGACGTAGCGCCATGGATGGATATGTCGTTGTTTAGTCGTAAAGTCAGTAATATCGGAGAGGGTGCCAGACAAATCTGTCGGGAACAGATCTGGACGCGCGTAGCGCGGTCGCAGTACCGAGGCACAGGAAGTGCCGAGTCAAAACCGTTGTACAGCGTTGCGCAGCAACGCCGGAATAAAAATTTCAGGTTTTCATGGAGAGGTGCCAGAGCGGTCGAATGGGGCGGTCTCGAAAACCGTTGTACTCTCGCGAGTACCGAGGGTTCGAATCCCTCCCTCTCCGCCAAATCTATCGGGAGTGACTTAATGTCACTCCCGATAGATTTTGATGATGACGTGATTGGCGGGATTCGAACGGGCACGCCAGGGATGGTGTGCCCCGGGGTTCCTGGAGAGGCATGGATAGCCGAACCTGGAACCCGACCCTCCCTCTCCGCCAAACAAGCAAAAGGCCCCGTACGGGGCCTTTTGCTTGTTTGGCTGGAAACTGCCGGTTTGCGGTATGCTGGCAGGCAATTCTGGCAAAGTGATTTCGGCGGAGGCGGGAATGAGCAATGCGACTGAATTACCGGTTGCGGCCGTTATGGCGCTGGAGCAGGGCCAGATGCTGGCAGCCATCAAAATTATCCGTGAGCAGACCGGACTGGGTCTGAAAGAGTCAAAGGAGATGGTAGAAGAATATATCGATCAGCATGCCGCGACGCTGGCACCGCATCTGGCGCGGCGACGTGATTCTGCGAATAATGCTATCAAGGTGTTTATTGTTCTGGTGGTCATCGGCTGGCTTGCATTCCTGTTTATTGGAGACTGATGATGAAGATTTATCTGGTACTGATTGCGTTGATATTGTTGCCACTGACAACAGTGCAGGCGCACGAAGAAGACAAAAGTATTGTCCCGGATGCCGAGCGTGAGATTGCGCGTGATTTACATGCTGATGGGCCTGCACAGAATCATGGCATTGAGTCAGTCATGTCTCTGGGTCAGGTAGCACTTGCCGGGGAGTTTGATAATGTCGATGACCGCGTGCTTCGCACCCGTGAAATTACAATCGCACCGGGAGGCGTCGTGGCGGTACACCAACATGATGCACGCCCGGGTGTAGCGTATATTATTGAAGGTGAAATCATTGAATATCGTAATGATGAGCCTGAGCCGGTATTGCGCCGTGCCGGTGATGCTGCGTTTGAAAAAACCGGCGTGACTCACTGGTGGGAAAACAAAAGTGACAGTCAGGTGCGTGCCTTGATTGTTGATATTGTGCCTGCGGAGTAGGTTGGTTTATTGCATTACCAGTACTGCCAGTCAGCCTGAAATTTACAATAATATCCAGCCAATTATGCCTCGAATTGTACTGATACTGCTGTTGTTGAGCAGCAGTGTATGGAGTGTCGCGAGTTATGCAGAAGTACGCCGGGCTGATTTTAATACAGCGCGGGCGGAGTTCTGGCAAAAACTGTATCCGGCTGGTGGCTGGACGCTTTATTGTGGTATGCGTTTTGATAATGGCCGTACCGAGGCTGGCGATGTCGTTGAAATCGATCATATTTATCCAATGACACGGGCTTATAAATATCTTCGTTGTGACAGTCGTTTGCGTTGCCGTGAGGAAACCGGCGTTTTATATTCATTGATTGAATCAGACCTGCATAATATGTATGCAGCCTGGCAGCCATTGGTCATTGCGCGATTAAACACCCGGTTTGGCGAGCTGGATGGAGCGAATGCAAAGTATGAAGGTTGTGATTACCGCCAGCATCGTGGCATTGTTGATCCGCGACCAATTGCCCGTGGCAATATAGCGAGAAGCCTGTTTTATATGCGCCGCCAGTATGGCCTGCCTTTGCCTGAAGATCTGGATATACTCAAGGCCTGGCATCGCGGCGATCCGGCAAGTGATCAGGAAATTAATCGTAATGATATTATTGAACGTGTGCAGGGTAACCGGAACCCGTTTATCGATAATCCTGAACTGGTGAATGAACTTAAGTAAATAGCTTGACTGAGTAAATCAAGTCAGCAGTCTTCGTAAGGCATTCCGGAAAGCATGCTGTAAAATTGTAGCTACTGGATCTCCGGTTGTGCCAGCTTCGTGTCGGTTTCCAGCCGCGCCTGCATCATCACATCACGAATCGCTTCCAAGACCATATCCGGCTCATCCAGATGAATGTGATGGCCGCTATTGCGGGCGACGCGGTATTCGCCCTTGCTGGTAAACTCCGCCAGACTTTCCTGCACTTCCTGCCATTCATCTTCCGATGTGAATTCATTATTGTCGTTGTCCCAGACACGTATGCCGCGACCCAGTACGATCAAGGGAACGTCCGGCAATGGCAGATTATCGATGATTAACTGACCGCTTGCAGTGAAATGTTTAAGCTCGTCCATCTGTGAAAATATTGCCTTGCGGCGACTGTTGAGATAGCTGCCTATTGCAATCGGTGTATCCAGTGCATAGCCATTACTTGTATTTTTTTCTATGGCATCAGTACTGATTGGGTTTACCACCTGCATCTGTTTGTTGAGCGGCGCTTTTTTCAGCATCTTGCTTTGCTGCGGGTGCGAGGATTCCACCAGTACCATGCCGGCAATACTGTCCGGATGGGTTTCGGCAAAATACTGGGCCACATAACCACCGAACGAATGGCCCACGAGGATATAGGGAGGCGCGACTTCAGCAGCATTAAGCAAGCGAAACAACTCTTCGCTGAGCAAATCCACTGTGCGTGGCCCCGGGCCATGCGCACTCCAGCCATAACCGGCACGATCATAAATACATACGCGCTGTTCAGATTGCAGTTCATCCTGTATGTCCAGCCATTCCATTGCCGAACTGCCAAGTCCGGTGTCGATAATAATGACAGGTGGCTTGTCACCGGCACAGTACATGTGTAAATGGTAACCGCCGACGTCATACATTTTGCCCGGCGGTTTCCCGATAGTGATGTCAACGGCCAGTGCAGCAGTTGTTGGCAGATACAATATTATTGATAAAAGCAATCTTGTTTTGACAGGCAGTGTCATTCTGGCAAGTCTCATTCTATGCAGCAGATTTTTCGGCAAGTAAAAGTGAAAATAAATGGTCGTCGGCCTCAATATGTTGTTTTGGTACAAGGCCTGCCTGTGTTATCAATTGTTCAAGTCCCGCGGCAGTAAATTTGTGGCTCAATTCAGTCAGTATGGATTCACCTGCTTCCATAGCAATAGTGGTATCCAGTTTGACCAGATGAATTGATTGTCTGGCAGACGCCACCAGCCGCATTTCAACGCGCTGTTTGCTGCTGTCATAGTGGGCCTGATGTCTGAACTGATGCAGGGCGAAGTCTGCATCCAGCTCACGGTTCAGGACGTTTAAAATATTCAGGTTGAAATCCGCCGTGATACCGGCACTGTCGTTGTAGGCGGCATCGAGTATTTCGCTTTTCTTGACGCGATCGGCGCCCAGCAGTAGGTAATCGCCGGGTTGCATCGCGTCATGTACTTCACGCATGAATGCCGCTGCTGCCTCCGGCTCAAAGTTGCCGATAGTACTGCCCAGAAACAGAAACAGTCTTCGACCGGAACAATCCGGCAGTTGGCCCAGTCCGGCATGGTAGTCACCGACAACAGGATTGGCCCTGAGCCAGGGATAGGACTGGTTTAACTCTGTTGCCGCTTCAATCAGAGCCTCTTTGCATACATCCAGCGGGGCGTAGTCACAACGAAAATCCAGACTGTTGCAGGCATCAAACAAGCGCCGGGTCTTGCGTGAACTGCCGCTACCCAGCTCAAATATTTCCACCGGACGGGTCTGTTCAATAATGGCAGTCGCATGCTGTGCCAGCAATTCATCTTCAGTGCGGGTAGGATAGTATTCTGGGGTCGTCGTTATGCGTTCAAACAACGCCGAGCCTCTGGCATCATAAAAATATTTTGGTGGTAAAGACCGTGGTTTGCTTAACAGCCCTGCACGGACATCATCGACCAGATCCGGGACGCTGTGGCAGGGTTGCAGATAATTGCAATGCACCTGCCGGGCGTGAAGATTAAAGCCGTTTTTTTCAGTTGATATGTTTTGCATGTTGTATTGGATGATATGAATTCAGGTTTGTGACATTTCTGTGCCACCATTTTTCAATCACACAAGTGATTGAAAAATGAAGAAATACGAAAATCATATTTTCGATATTGCGTCCTTTGCTACGTGACCGCTACATCCATGTAGCACTGTTCGTGCTCTGAGAAGTAGCACACGGATGTGCTGCTTACGAAGCTAAGGATGCATAATTCCAGGAAGGAATTATTCAGAGCTTCCCTATATGTACGAGGCTAGCACCGGGATGTTTGCAAAACCAGCAGCAGTTACCGAAAATCCGTATTAATTCCTGAAATCATGGACATCTAATAGACATGCATGTCCGGTTGCGAGGCGTATGAATCCTGATACCTCACCTGTCTGGTGGCCCCTGGCAGAGAACATGCTGCTGATTGCTGCAAATGATCGGCTGGCGCGCGCACTGCAACTTCAGCATGCTCACGCCAGCCTGGCTGCCGGGGCACAGGTCTGGGAAAGACCGCCGATCATGACCTGGTCAGTCTGGGTACAGAATTGTTTCAGCATGCTGACAGACTCAGCAGATCATGAACCGCCGCTACTACTGAATGTTCGCCAGGTCGAAACTGTCTGGCAAAACATTATTGAATCCTCGGCTGTTGGCCGGCAGTTATTACAGAGTAA
>JBBDSJ010000040.1:0-8766 GCA_040905025.1 Gammaproteobacteria bacterium | reverse complement strand
ACTTCGCATAATGTATATTATGTTAAATAGAATATATTATTATTCAGGGAATAATCCCGGCATCTGCTCAACCACAACAAGTACTAAAGATTTCAACAATAAGTACTAAATTTCCACAACAAGTACTAAATTCGTCGTATGGCTCTATAAGCGATTTATTTAATTAAATCGTATACACCGGAGTGCGTCCCGCGCTAGCTGCTCACAAATCAATTCTATGGCTCCCTGGCCGCTGTTTAATATTTTCTCATTTACGCGTTTTAACTAATCCTAATAACCAAAAGATTACTGCCAGGCAGATGCTTACATTGTTGCCCAAATCTCGATATTTGTTCAATAATCCGTTAAAATATCATTATTACGGATTATATATTCTTCCCTATTACGAGGTTCCTAATAATTCCTACAATATTTTTAAAAGGGTCAATTAATTTATCGGTCAACTCAAGATCGAAGAAAGCAACTGGTAACAAAAGGACAATCGATACGGCAGAGCATGTGCAGAAAGTTCTGATGGTGCTCACTAGCAGTGCTGCCATTTCCTGAACGGTCGTGCCCTCACGGGACCAATGCAGACCAATGAGATCAGACTCGAATGGCACAGAGAGGTTAGCTATGAAAGGTTCATGCCTATACGGCGCCATTGAGGTTACCGCCGAGTAAAGTGGCCGGCCTTACCCGCGCGCAGCGAAAACGGCCTGCTCGCATCCCCAGCCTGACTTTCAGGTTTTGGGGTAAGCGGCTCCACCCCCAAAATCCTACAGATTATTGAATCTGGCCGTTGAATTGACCCAGATCAAATTTCCCATCGATTTCCCCATGGCAAGGCTATGCCGGGCCGAGTTTCACTGTTAGATTCCAAAAAGGAGCAACGGTGAACAACCATGTGCAGCGCAACGACAAACACTAACATTGGTCACGCCACCCGCTTGTCGACCCGATCGGGCATCAACATAAGTTGGGTTTCGAGCCGTTGCCTGTTACCGGCTCCCTGGCACATCGACTGCCACCAGTGCCGCGATGCGTGCCCGGAGCAGGCGCTCGAGGTGGTTCGTGATGAACTGGGCCCCCGGTTGACTGTGTCTGACGCCTGCACCAACTGCCAGCAATGCCTGCAAGCCTGTGACACCGAGGCGCTTATTGCGCCGCCCGTCACTCTGAGTCGGCGGGCATTTTTCCGTCGGGCCGCAAATCTGGGGCAGCCGACGATTGCGCCCGGGGATGCCGGGCCAGCCCCCCGCAAACGCTGGCGCCAGGAGGCTCTGGAAGATAGCCTGGAGGATGCCTCTCATCCCCGGGTTACGATCGACCTTGAGCGGTGTGAGGCCAGCAATCTTTGCAGCCAACTGTGTCCCTCCCGCGCTCTGACGACCAACGACACCGGCACCCTGGTGTTTGACTCGGACCTGTGCCTGGGCTGTGGCCACTGCGAAGAGGTTTGTCCCAGCCAGGCTGTGCGTATGGAGCAGGATCAGCCACCGGCTCGATTGACGGTGCGCCAGGCCAGTGAGCGCAGCTGCAGCGACTGCGGCCATGATTTTCTCGAGGTGTCGGGTGGTTCGCCGGAAGACGCGAGCTGGCATCGGTTGTCCCTGTGTCCGGCCTGTCGGCGGGATCAGAGCCTGATGAAACACGATGTGCTGGCGCTGCTGCGCTAAGGATCACGCTATAACAACCCGCCGAAAGGCTATGTTGAGGTGACAGATGAGCAAGCAACCTTTTGGCATGAACCGGCGACGGTTTCTCCAGGTCAGCGGCGCCACTGGTGTGCTCGCCAGCAGCGGACTGGCCCTGACCGGCTTGGATTCTCAGGAAGCCGAGGCAAAACAGGACCCCGATGCCCGTCCCTGGGGCAGCACAGACACCAAGATCACCAAAAATATCTGCCACCAATGCCCGGCTCGCTGTGGCATTGATGTCTATGTCACCAATAACCGGGTTCACGCCATCCACGGCACCGCCGACCATCCCATCTCCAATGGCAAGCTCTGCCCCAAGGGGCCGCTGGGCACTTACATTCTCTACGACCCGGATCGCTTCCAGGGCCCCATGAAACGCACCAATCCCAACAAGGGACGCAATGAAGACCCGGGGTTTGTGCCCATCTCCTGGGACGAGGCCCTGGACATGGTGGCGGGCCGCCTCAACAAACTGCGCGAGCGCGGTGAATCGCACCGGTTTGCCCTGCTCTATGGCCGCGGCTGGGGCGAGTCCGATGCCGGCCTGCAGGGCACCTTTGGCAAGCTCTACGGCTCCCCCAATGTGCCCATTGGCCACTCCTCCATGTGCTCCGACGGGTCGGAGCTGACCAAGCAATTTACCGATGGCAATGCGGCCTACAATTCCTATGACTACCGCAATGCCAATTACCTGCTGATGTTTGGTGTCGGCTTTCTGGAGGCGTTCCGGCCCTACAACAACAATATGCAGGTGTGGGGGCATATTCGCGGCCGCAAAACCCCGAAAACCCGGGTCACGGCGGTGGATGTGCATATCAATACCACCCTGGCGGCGGCGGATCGCGGGCTGATGATTAAACCCGGTACCGATGGTGCCCTGGCGCTGGCGATTGCCCATGTGATTCTCACCGAAGGACTGTGGGAAAAATCCTTCGTGGGTGATTTCAGCGATGGCCAGAACCGCTTTGTTGCCGGACAAACCGTGCCGGTGGACAGCTTTTCGGAAAAGTGGGTGAAGGGGCTGGTGGAGTGGTGGAATATCGAGCTGAAGGACAGAACCCCCGACTGGGCGGCGCCCATCACCGATATCCCAGCCGACACCATTGTCACCGTCGCCCAGGAATTCGGCGGCACCCGACCGGCGATTGCCCTGTTTGAGCGGGGTGCCCACGCCCATTCCAACGGCGTGTTCAACGCCATGGCGATTCATACACTGAACGCTCTGGTAGGCGCAATGTTTGCCAAAGGTGGGCTGGGCTACCAGATGGCACCCCCCTACGGCCCTCTACCGGCAGACTTTAACGATTACCTCGACGACCATGCCCGCAATGGCGACTGGAAACAGCAACCGCGCATCGACATGAAGGGCGAGCGGGGCGGTTATCTGTTAGCCAAAAATATGATGCAGGATGTAGGCCCCAACCATCTGGCAGGCAAGCCCTACAAGCTCGACACCATGATGGTTTACCTCACCAACCCGATCTGGACGGCGCCCAACGGTCAGGTCTGGGAAGAGGCGATGAAGGATGTGTTTATCATCGAAACCTCGCCCTTCCCTTCGGAAACCGCCATGTATGCCGATGTCATTCTGCCGGATCACACCTACCTGGAGCGCATGCAGGATGCGCCCACCTATCCCTTCGAAGGCTGGCCCATGACCCAGCTGCGAATGCCGGCGGTCAAGCCCATCCACGACACCCGCTATTACGGCGACACCCTGATCGAGATCGGCAAACGCATCAAAGGTCCCATGGGGGATTACTACAAGGCGCTGGACAGCTCTGACAATGTTATCCGTCATCTCGCCAAAGGCTTTGAAAACAACCCCGGCGACAACGGTGTCGACAGTTTTGAAAGCTGGGCGGAAAAGGGTGTGTGGTACAAAAAGCCCTACCACTGGCGCCAGATTGACGGCGTCTTTTACGCCTGGGATGGCCAGGACTGGACCCGGGAGATGAGCGCCGAGGAAGTCCGCGAAAAACTGATTCGCACCCCTTCCGGCAAGTTTGAAATTCGTTCCGGCCTGCTGGAATCCCACGCCGACTGGATCGCCGAACAAACCGGTCGCGATCCCGCCAGGCTGATGTTTCCCATCTGGGAAGAGCCTGTACACCCCGGCGGCGGCGACCTGTTTCTGGTGACCCCCAAGGTGGCCCTGCACGCGGAGGGCCGTGGCGCCAATATTCCCATCGCCACGGCACAGATGCAGCCGGTACACGGTGGGCGCAAGACCGTCTACCTGGAAATCAACCCGGTTACCGCACGGGCGCGGGGCATTGCCGATGGCGACAAGGTGGTGATCACCTCCGATGTGGGCCGCATCGAAGCCTACTGCCGCTACTACGAAGGCATTCGCCCCGACACCCTGGTTTTGCCCATGGAACACGGCCACTGGGCGCAGGGGCGCTGGGCCAAAAATCGCGGGCCCGGCCACAGCGGCGAGGTCACGGTCAACCAGTCCGACCGGCTGACCGGCCAGGCCAATTACTACACCAGCAAAGTCACTGTCACACGCGCCTGATAAGGAGAACACACCATGCCTAAATGGGGAATGGTCATCGACCTCGAAACCTGTACTGGCTGCCAGGCCTGCACCACCGCCTGCTCCATGGAAAATAACCGGCTACCCGGCGAGAACTGGCAGGATGTGCTGTTTTACCACGAGGGCACTTATCCCAACGTCAATCTCTCCTGGCTGCCTCGGCCCTGTATGCAGTGCGAAAATCCGTCTTGCGTCAGCGTTTGCCCTACCGAGGCGACCTATCAGACCGATGACGGTGTGGTGCTGGTGGACTGGGACAAATGCATCGGCTGCAAGTACTGCATGATCGCCTGCCCCTACGGCGTGCGTTTTTACATGGACGAAAAACCGCTGCTGGAACCGGACATCAAGGATGTATTTCCCGGCGACGAAACCCGCATCTGGAACCCGCCCTATAAAATGCCCGACGAGAATGAAGATCCCAAAAAAGGCATCGGCATTCAGCCCAAGGGCGTGGTCTCGAAATGTACTTTTTGCTATCACAAGATCAGCCAGGCACCGGAAGGGGTGGCCGACCTCGACGAAGACGATCCCGAGACCAAGGAATTCACCCCCGCCTGTGTGCGGGTCTGCGCGCCCAAGGCACGGTTCTTTGGCGATCTGGATAATCCCGACAGCCACGTCAACAAGCTGATCGCGGAAAAAGGCGGTGTGCGCCTCAAGGAAGAAACCGGCAACAAACCCAAGGTGTATTACCTCAGCGGCGGCGGCAGCCCGGTGGTGCCCGGCTCACGATCGCAGCGGGACGAATAGCATTTGACTCCTTGCCGCACACAAGCCCGGTCATTAAACGTCGACCCAGCATAGCCACCGCCAAAGAGGAATTCGCCCATGAGCGCCACCATCTATAGCGAGACAATCAGCCCACCAGGGAAGTCGTTGGCAATGCTGATCACAGCAATTGCCGGCCTCGCAATCGCCGCCGGCTTTGTGTTCTACAACCTGATAACGAACGGCCATGCCGCTTTCAATACCAACAGTACCGGCATTGTCTGGGGCTTGCCCATTGTCGCTTACGATTACCTGATGCTGACCTCCACCGGCCTGGCGATGCTGGCCAGCCTGCCGCTGGTCTTTGGTGTGCAATCACTGGCGCCAGTGCAGCGGCGCTGCCTGTGGCTGGCATTGGCGACACTGATCGGAGCCGTGGCGGTACTGTTTCTGGAACTGGGTCATCCTTTTCGGGCGCTATACGCTGTGCATCTCAATTTGCAAACGTCCTCTCCCCTGTTCTGGAAGGTCCTGCTGGTCACGGTGTACGCCCCGCTGCTGTTTTTACTGTTGGTAATGATGGACTTTAATCGCCACCGCACTGAGTTGCCGGCGCTGGCCCGACCGCTGGGGCTTCTGGTCATGCTGTCGGCACTGGCTATCACCCTGTTGGCCGGTACCGTGTACGGCATGATGGCGATGCGACCGCTGTGGTTTGGCGGTGAGATCCCCTTTGTATTCTGGGTGGAATCCCTGCTGGGAGCGGTGGCATTTATTGTTTTCTTCAGCTATTGGGCCAGTGGTTTCAGTGCCGGGCGCCTACCCACTGAACTGCACCGCCTGTTTGCTGGGCCGCTGGGCCTGGGGTTTGCGGGCCTGCTGGTCGCACATCTAGTGCTGCATGTGGGACGCACGGCAACCGGCCTTTGGAGCAATGCCGAGGGTTTGCAGGTTTGGCCTCATATGGTGACATCACTGCCGTATCACCTTGCCCTGTGGGGCGGCATTGTGCTGCCACTGGTGTTGATGGCGGTGCCCGCCTGGCGGCGGCAATCGCCAGCACAGTTGCTGGCGGCAATATTGGTAATCGTCGGCCTGCTGATCTCCCGCTACGAATTTGTCGTCGGCGGCCAGATGGTGCCCCTGTTCAAGGGCAACTGGGCACCGGATCTGCTGCCCTACGCGCCGTCGGCAACCGAATGGGTGGTGATGCTGGTGGGTATTTTTCTGGCGGTGGTGGTGTTCTGGTTTGGCGAGTGGCGGCAGGCCCAATGACCCCGGCCGTCGCCACCCACAATGATGTCCGTGCCGATTTCTTTGCCACTTTGGCCAGCGGCTTTTCGCCGCCAAGGGAGCCCACCTTCCAGCGGGCGCTGATAGCGCATCTGGCGGACGACCTGGAGGACATGACCGCTACCCTGGGGTATTTTGCCAGTCATCGACCCCTGGCGGCACTGCGCACCAGCGTGGCGCAGCTTAAACAGCCGCAGGATTTGCTGCTGATTTATTCCGGCCTTTCTTTGGCCCCGCCCGCCCCAGTTCACCTCGATACCGCGTTCTATCTCGACGGCGAGATACGGGGCGATGCGGAGTACGAAATGCGCCAATGGTATGCCCGCCACCGCCTGGGACAAGACACGCAGACAGGGGTTAAAGCAGACCATATCGGCGCCAATCTCGACTTTGTCGCGACACTCTTTCGTCGTGCTCACTTGGCGTTTACGGCTGGTGAAGGAATCGATGGCGTCGCCCAGGCCACAGAGGCGCGACGCTTTCTGGCGGCCTACCCACGGCGCTGGCTACCACCGATACAAGCCGCCTGCACTCGTGCCTGCGAGCAGCGCGACTATCCGGCAATCTACGCCTGTTTACTGGATTTTCTGGCGATTGCCATTGATGCGGAAATTGAAAAAGAAGCCGCGCGCAGCCCTGTCGCCGCACTGGATACCGTCTACCCCCCGGGCTCCAGCCGCGGCATTGGGGGGCCGACGGCGGAAGATTTGGCGGAAATTGCCTATCGCCTCCAGGCCAGCAATCTCTCCTTCGAGCATATCCGTCAACGACCGGAGTGGCGCGAAGAGGTGTTCCGGCGGCGATTAAAAGGTGCTTGATCGAAGGACCGGGATAGCAACACCTACTGCCAGCAGTGCTGGCGTGGCCAACGTCAGCAGCACGTTCCGCGCCATGTAGGGTACAAGTGCGGCTGTATCGTTGTGGTAGCGGATAACCCCCCGTACGGTGATGACGGCCAAGGGTATTGTCGATAGTGCCAGCAGGGCGGTAATGGGGATGGCCTGCACAAGTACTGCAAAGACCACCGACAAATAAGCGGCTGCCAGAAACACGCTGTACACCCAGATCCCGGCCCGGCTACCCCAAGCTATCAGCAAGTGATTCCGTCCTACGGACTGATCGGCTTCCCGGTCGGGAAACTGATTCAGCAGCAACAGGTTGCTCACCAGGAAAAACACTGGCAGCGAAGCCCATAGCGCAGCCATGGAATACCGCCCGGTCAGCACGAAACAGGTACCCATTACCATAAGTGGCCCAAAGGCCAGGCCCGGGGCAATCAGGCACAGCAGTGGGGAGCGGGTCAGCCAGCGGGTATAAAGCACAATTGTCAGAATTCCAGCCACTCCCAACGGGAGTAAACCCAACCCGCTAACCCAAAGAAAGTATGCCCCGACAGCGACCACAAACAACAGAGAAATGACACTGATCAGCAGGGCCTGCCTTGCCCGCTCGGGATAAGCGGGCAAGATGCCACTGCCTCCACTGAACGGCGTGCGCTGGGTAACGAGATCCAACCCGCTGTGGAAATCCTCGTATTCATTGAGCGCATTGACACTGACATGGGCCGCCAGAGCACCCAAGAGCACCAGCAACAGATGAAGGTAGTCGATACTTGCGCCGCTGTTTTCCGCAACCGCCCAGCCCAGACCCACACTGACCGGCACGAGTATCAGGAAAGGCGGGCGGATGACGCCCAGGCTTGCCGGGATGGAAGGTCCCGGGAAGACCGAAAACTTTAAGTAACGCATGACATTGCAGCACCGGCTGCGCAGACCATTCACAACTGCACCGTCGCGATAATTTCACCCTGGCGTATGGCAAGAACCTCACCTTCCCGCATGGGTATCCAGGCTTCCTGGGTAAGTGGCACGCTGGCCAGCAGAATCACGCGCTGCGCCGTTGCTGCTTCTTCTGATTCACAGTCGCGCACCAGCAATGGTTCTCTGCCAGCCGGGCACTCCAGACGATAAAGCGCTGGCGCCGTGACCTGACCCGTCAGGGGTTGCCGCCGCCGGTCGGCGTGTACAAACAGCACATCGCTATCGGCATAGAGAAAACTGGCTGGGCCCAGTGCCCGGAGCGCCAGAGCCACTTCAGCGACAGTATCCAGCCTGGCTTGCAAGGATGGCAGTTGACCACGAGCGTGTGGCAGTTGTCTGATCCGATCCAGCAGCAGGCAGAAGGCCAACGCCGAATCGGTCTCGCCCACTGGCTGAAAACATCCGCTGTTGATAGGCGAAGAGTGCACCAGATTCTTCAGGTTGCCGTTGTGAGCGAACACCTGCATGCGCCCGTTGAGCTCGCGTGCGAACGGCCCGGTATTGGCCAGATTGATGGCGCCTTGGGTGGCATGGCGTATATACCCGAGCGATAAGGTCGTTGCCGGGCCATTTGCTTCCAGCCAGGGGACCAATGGGCAGGTGTCGGCCGACGTTGTATCGCGATACAGGGCGACGTCGCGACCCTGATAAAACGCCAGCCCCCAACCGTCGCGATTGCGGCTGTCACCGTCGGCGTGGGCGGCCAGGGCTGTCAGGGAGG